>NZ_JANHZS010000002.1:39740-262237 GCF_041414765.1 Pseudoalteromonas sp. DY56-GL79
CTACCAGAGTTAACAGCAGACTTTGATGAAGAGACTTTGCTTGCTGATGAGCCTGAAGCACCAGTCGAAGAAGCTGAGAGTGACACGCTAGAGTCCGAGCCAGATCTGGAAATCGAAGACGAGCTGCCAGAATTAACTGCAGATTTTGATGAAGAGGCTTTGCTTGAAGACGAGCCTGAAGCGCAGGTTGAAGAAGCAGAAAGTGACACGTTTGAGTCTGAACCTGGGCTTGAAATCGAAGATGAGCTGCCTGAATTAAATGCAGATTTTGGCGAAGAGACTCTGTCTGAATTCAACGATGAAGATGACTTGGAAACTCTACTTTCTGAGCCACAAACAGAATCTGAATTACCAGAGGTCAATGAAGCCGAAATTGAAAAAGAATTTATGGCTGACTTCACCCAAGCAGACTTCGATGCTCTACTCAGCGAACTGGATGATCCCAGTGACTTTGACGCCGGAAATGCAGAAGATTTCGAAGTAGATTTCGATAGCTTGTTACAAGACGAATTGGTCGCAGGGGAAGCCCAAGCGCTACCAACGGATGCCGAAGGTACGGAAGATTACTTAGAAATTGAAGACTTACTTGAACAAAGCGACGACCTTGATGGCGATGTTGAACCTTACGTTGGAGCAAATATGGACGTTGGGCTTGGCGATTTTGAAGAGCTATTAGCGGGTGAAAATACCACGGATGTTGATTTAGAGGATGAAGGATTTGCCGCTAAATTAGATTTAGCGAAAGCTTACATCGAAATTCAAGATTATGATTCGGCGATATCAACGCTCAACGATGTTATTGAGAACGGCCCGGATTCAGTGCAAGCTGAGGCAAAGTCGCTTAAATCCAGTCTTACAGAGCCTTAATACTCACTTCAACGATACCGACCAAACAAAGTAATTGCCTTGTTTGGTCAGTATCATCATCTACTTCTTAGCTTAAGCGCTTTAATTCACATCGCCAATCGCATAAAATGTCGTTTTTGTTATGGGTTGCGATAGAAAAAGTATGCGAGTAGCGTTAGGCATTGAATATAATGGTGCAAATTATAGTGGTTGGCAGAGGCAAAATCATGTCAGCAGTGTCCAAGAAGAAATAGAAAAAGCGCTATCGAATATCTGTAATCATCCCGTTGAGATAACTTGCGCGGGGCGCACTGATGCAGGGGTTCATGCAACGGGTCAACTCGTGCATTTTGACACAGATTCTGCTCGCGATATGAGTGCCTTTACATTAGGAATGAACTCTCAGCTTCCTGACGACATTGCGGTACGATTTGCTAAACAAGTCGACCCAGAGTTTCACGCTCGTTTTTCGGCGACAGCTCGCCGATACCGCTACGTTATTTATAATCATACCTACAGACCGGGCATTTTACGCAGTGGCGTAACGCATTTTCACCACGAGCTTGATGTTGAAAGAATGAAAGCAGCATGCCCTGTGATGATAGGGGAGCAAGATTTTACGTCTTTCAGGGCAGTACATTGTCAGTCTAATACGCCGTTTCGTAATATCCATCACTTAGAGGTGAAACGCATTGGCAAATATATTGTCATTGATATTAAAGCAAACGCGTTTTTGCACCATATGGTGCGCAATATTACAGGTTGTTTACTTGATATTGGTGTCGGCAAGCAAGAGCCTGAGTGGATGGCGGAGCTTCTTGTTGCCAAAGACCGCACCTTAGCAAGTGCTACGGCAAAACCTAACGGATTGTATTTAGTTGATGTGGACTACCCTGAACAATGGCAAATAGAAAAGATGCCGCTTGGGCCATTATTTTTGCCTGAGGAATTAGTGTAACGGTCATGTTTATGTAGTACCTTATACTCTTAAGACCAGTTTTTTATATCACCTATAGCTAAATCATGATTTAATTGGGAAAAGATGTCTGTCTTTGCTGACGGAACAGAATAAAGCACGATAGAGAGTTGCAAATGAGTTGGTTAGAAAAGATCTTACCTAAAACCACTAAATCTTCTGGTAAAAAAGAGATCCCAGAAGGGGTTTGGGCAAAGTGTACAGATTGTGATTCAATCCTATACAAAGCGGAATTAGAAAAGTCGTTAAACGTATGTCCGAAGTGTGATCATCACATGCGTATTACGGCACGTAAACGTCTTGAAAGTTTCTTAGATGATGCAGATCGTCAAGAGCTTGGCACAGAGCACGAGCCACAAGACGTATTAAAGTTTAAAGACTCTAAAAAATACTCGGATCGTATTGTTCAAGCACAAAAGGCAAGCGGTGAGAAAGACGCTTTAGTTGCAATGAAAGGTCGTGTAAAGGGTATTCCTGTTGCTGCTGTTGCTTTTGAATTCTCCTTTATGGGTGGCTCAATGGCGTCAGTTGTTGGTGCGAGATTTGTTGATGCAGTTAACGTTTGTTTAGAACATAACATGCCATTAATCTGTTTCTCTGCATCTGGAGGTGCACGTATGCAAGAAGCACTTATGTCATTGATGCAAATGGCAAAAACAAGTGCTGCATTGGCAAAAATGAGTGACAAAGGCTTGCCATTTATCTCAGTATTGACCGACCCAACAATGGGTGGTGTTTCAGCATCATTAGCGATGTTAGGTGATATCAACGTTGCAGAGCCAAAAGCACTTATCGGTTTTGCGGGTCCACGTGTTATCGAACAAACTGTACGTGAAACCTTACCAGATGGTTTCCAGCGCAGTGAGTTCTTATTAGAGCACGGTGCGATTGACATGATCGTCGACCGTCGTGAAATGCGTGATACGTTAGCGCGTATTTTGGCGAAGTTTATGGACTTGCCTTCCACTGAACAAGAGCATAGAGTAGCGTAAATTTTTCAAATTGAGCTACTCAACTTATGACGGTTAACCAGCCTAGCCAATCATCAAGCCTTGATGATTGGCTTTGTTATTTAGAAGCAATTCATCCAGCCACCATTGAAATGGGACTTGAGCGTGTAGCACAAGTTGCCGAGCAAGCCGGATTACTTGAGCCTTTCAGTAAAATTATTCTAATTGGTGGAACCAATGGTAAAGGCACAACAGCCAGGTGCTTAGAGTCGTTGTTGCTCGCACAAGGGTTTTCTGTTGGCACCTACGCTTCACCACATTTAGTACGCTACAACGAGCGTGTCCGAGTGAATGGGGCAGAGCTTGAAGATCAGTATCATATCGATGCATTTAAATTCCTCGATGACACCCGCAAAGACACTCAGCTGACCTATTTTGAGTTTGGTACGCTTGGCGCGTTAAGTATTTTCAAGCGCTGTAAGGTTGATTATATTTTGCTTGAGGTGGGTTTAGGCGGGCGGTTTGATGCGACAAATATAGTCTCGCCATTTGCCTCTGTTATCACGACTGTCGATTTAGATCATAAAGAGTATCTGGGTGATACCCGAGAGCTGGTAGGCTATGACAAAGCTGGCATTTTCCGCAGTGGTAAGCCTGCAATCGTTGGTGATTTAAATATTCCACATACGGTTATAGACTATGGCGATGAAATTGCCGCAGATATGGTGTTATCAAAGCGCGATTTTTATTTTACTCCGCTAGGTTCTCAGTTTAGATGGCAATATCTTGATTTTGATTGGCACTTCGACAAACCAGCTATTCCAGCACAAAATGCTGCGACAGCGTTAACGGTATTAGCTAAACTAGAGTTGCTACCTAGCTATGATGTAGTGAAGACTTGTTTGGCAAATTTGCAAGTAGAAGGCCGCTTTCAGCAACTCAATACCACGCCGCTGGTGTATACCGATGTTGCTCATAATCCAGAATCTGCAAGATATTTAGCAACTAAGTTACAAGAACTCAAGCAAAAAGGGTTTAAAATTCATGCCTTAGTCGCTATGCTTGCGGATAAAGACAAAGCCTGTGTGCTTAAAGAAGTCAGCCAATATGTAGATAGCTGGAGTTTAGCTTCACTTTCAGGGCCTCGTGGAGAGCGTGCGGAAAACCTTAAGCCATTGCTTGACTCAAGTTGCAATGTCACCTTATTCGATAGCGTTACAGCAGCACTTGATACTCAGCTCGATACACTTGCGAGCGAGCAGGTACTAGTGATATTTGGTTCGTTCTTTACCGTTGCTGAGGCAATGGAGTACTGGCGAAAATAGTTATAGATGATTTAATGTAAAGTAGAGAGTAAAGTTGTGAACTCAGTATTTATAAATCGCCTTGTTGGAACAAGTATCGTCGTCGTAGCTGCGGTGATCTTTATTCCTAATATCCTTGATGGTGAAAAGGTCCACTACAAGGAAGGATTTCAAGCGATCCCTGAAAGACCTGAGTTCAAAACGATTGATCTGCAAGAAAAAGTAGATGCGCAAGCCAAGCTTGCGCCTGAGTTGCCCTCAGAGCCGCTGGAAGATATTGACGCCGATGATGCTAAGCTAGAGGGCACAGAAGAGGCAACGCTAGCAAATACGCAGCAATCAGATACGTCACCTACACAAGTTGAGGCGAAACCCGTCGTAACGACCGACAAAGTTGAGGTGGCAAAATTAACGCGTCCTGAGACTGCTAACTTTTCAAAAATGGCTTACGTTATTCAGCTTGGTAGCTTTTCACATAAGTCGAACGTCGATGCACTAACGAAGAAGCTTGCAGATAATGGCTTTAAAACCTTTACTAAACCCGTTAAAACGGCCAATGGTACATTGACAAAAGTGTTTGTCGGACCAGATTTAAATAAAGCTGAACTTGAAGCTAAGTTACCAGAATTAAAGAAATTAACTAAGTTAAATGGTCGTTTGACACAATTTGAAGTGACAAAATGATCTGGCATTTAGATGCCAAACCTTTTAGAATGCGCCCCACATTAACGACTTATTGGTTACTATGATCTGGGTTGATTACGCCATTCTTGGTATTGTTGGTTTATCGACTATCTTTGGCTTGCTTCGAGGCTTTGTCAAAGAAGCGATGTCACTTGTCGTATGGATCGGCGCTTTTTTCATCTCTAGTATTTTTTACCAATATCTCGCAACCTTCCTAACATTCATTTCAGAACCCCTTTTAAGAAATGCAGCCGCAATAGCCATACTCTTTTTTGCGACCTTGATGTTAGGTGGGCTTGTTAATTATGTCTTGAGTGAACTGGTTCAAAGAACTGGGCTCTCAGGCACCGATAGGATCTTTGGGATTGTATTCGGTGGACTTCGAGGTGTGTTGGTCGTTAGCGCCTTACTCTTTTTCCTTGATGCGTTTACCAGTGCACCAGACACGCAGTGGTGGAAAACATCAAACTTAATTCCTGAATTTGGCTTTGTGATAGAGTGGTTTTTCTCCTATCTTGAACATAACTCGAGCTTTTTAGATTCAGTAAACCGTTAATCGGCGAGGAAATTTTTAATGTGTGGTATCGTTGGGATAGTCGGAACATCTCCTGTTAATCAGGCGATTTATGACGGCTTAACTGTTTTGCAACACCGCGGCCAAGATGCGGCTGGCATTATTACCATTGACAACAATACGTTTAGCTTACGAAAAGCAAACGGCCTAGTGAAAGACGTATTTCATACAAGACACATGAAACGCCTACAGGGCAACATTGGTCTTGGTCATGTACGTTATCCTACTGCTGGTTCTTCAAGCTCAGCAGAAGCTCAACCTTTCTACGTAAACTCTCCATTTGGTATTGCCCTTGCGCACAACGGCAACTTAACCAATGCAGAAAAATTAAAAGAGCGTTTGTTTACTCAAGCGCGTCGCCACGTTAATACTACGTCTGATTCTGAGATCCTGCTGAACATCTTAGCTCACGAGCTTGGCAAAACAGACAAGATGAAATTAGACGCGGAAGACATGTTTACGGCAGTAACGGAGGTTGTGTCTATTGTTTCTGGTGGTTACGCGAGTATCGCGATGATCATCGGCCATGGTATTTTGGCATTTAGAGACCCTCACGGTATTCGTCCGCTTGTTTTCGGTAAGAAAGAAACTGAGCGTGGCATGGAATACATGTTCGCTTCAGAGAGTGTTGCATTGGCAACCGATGGCTTTGAGTTTGTGCGAGATGTTGCACCTGGTGAAGCTATTTACGTAACCGAAAAAGGTGAGTTTTTCTCTCAGATCTGTGCAGCTAAAACGATGCTTGCACCTTGTATCTTCGAGTTTGTATATTTTGCCCGTCCAGATTCAAACATTGATAAAATGTCTGTTTATGCAACTCGCGTGAATATGGGTACCAAGCTCGGTGAGAAAATCGCAACTGAGTGGGGCGATAAAGATATCGACGTGGTTATCCCAATTCCTGAAACATCATGTGATATCGCACTTGAAATTGCTTCCGTGCTAGGGCTTCCTTATCGCCAAGGGTTTGTTAAGAACCGTTATATTGGCCGTACTTTTATTATGCCAGGCCAAGAGCTGCGTAAGAAGTCTGTACGTCGTAAACTTAACGCAATTGACAGAGAGTTTGCTGGTAAGAACGTGCTACTTGTCGACGATTCGATTGTACGAGGCACTACATCAGCGCAAATCGTTGAGATGGCGCGTGAAGCGGGTGCGAAAAACGTGTACTTTGCATCAGCAGCACCAGAGGTAAGATTCCCGAACGTATATGGTATCGATATGCCTTCTGCATCAGAGCTAATCGCTCATGGTCGTGAAGTGGAAGATATCAATGCGAGTATTGGCTCGGATGGTTTGATCTACCAATCACTAAGTGATTTGATTGCAGCCGTTGGTCAAGAAAACCCAGAGATAGCTCGCTTTGAGACTTCGGTATTTGATGGTCAATACATCACAGGTGATGTTGACCAAAACTACCTCAATCACATTGATGAATTGCGAAACGATTCGGCAAAGTCTAATCGTGAAGCTGCGATGTCTGCAAGCCTTGAGTTACATAATCAAGAAGCAGAAAGCGCCGAAAGCGATTAAGCTAGTTGATGATGTGAATAAGCATTATGATAAAAACCCAAGTTTAACTTGGGTTTTTTTATTTAATTTTAACTCAGGCAACAGCCTAAAATTGATAGACTAGGCCAACATAAGCGAGGTCACTGGTGTCTCTGTCTAGCAAAGGACTATTGGCGATAGCATCATCGAGCTTAGTTCGTGTTATCCCACCAACCAAACTGAGTTGTGTTTTTAACTGATAATGTGCGGTAAACCCTGCCGAATAATTCACGGCGTCATCAGCAGTTAAATAGCCCACTCGACCACGGCTTATATCGATGTTTTTCCCGCTTACCCCGTAAATATAATTGACGTAATCAGATTGCTGCCACTCTACGTTACCTACTGTCGAGATTTTAAATCCTCGACCATCGTTGTACAGTGGGATTGATACCGAAAAAGTAGCCGTGGTTGAATCTGAATTATCGGAAATATCACTGTGACCAGCGAGCGTAAACCACAAATAGGTGACGCCATAGTTAACGGTAACATCGCCATCCGGTGCGTCATACCCTTCAAAAACCTCGTCCTCAGATTTCGCATCTCGGAACACGCCGTCATAGCCGTCTTGACGATAGCCCAATCCGGAGTAGACAGATAAATCCTCGGTAATAGGGAAGCGATAGCCAATTAAGCTGTCTTTGTTGATAAACCAGTTTCCTTTTTGGATATCGATAATGGGAATTGAGATCAGCTCACTTTCAATGCCTTTCCATGGCAAATCTGCAGCGGCAGCTCCTCCTCCTAGACGAACTTGCCATTCGTCAGATGACGTTTCAATGGCGTGGCTACAAGAAGCAAAAGCGAGAGTGAAGATGGCAGCAGAGGTAAGTGCTGACTTGATGAGATACATACAGAATTCCTTTCGTAAGTTAAAGGTTGCGAGAATTTAGAATGTAAGAAGTTTGTTACAAGACTTGGAAAAGTGCTGTTAGAAAGTGTAATAAATTGTCGGGAAGCGTTGTCTGGTGTGCTAGGAGTCATTTGCCACACTCTTCTATTCGCTATTTCTATGGTTGTTTGCATAAAAGTAGCGAATAGAAGAGTGTGAACATAAAGGTCAGTTGGATTGTGTGGGCTCGGAATCAGAAAGCAATAAAGTGAGTCCATCAACCAGCTCAAATAGCTCAGGCTCGATATCACTGAGTGGTTTTTCTTGTTTTAATCCTGTTTCAATGGTTTCGGCCAATTTCTTCAGGGTTGGCACGCCAGTGTAACAACATGCCCCGTGAAACTTATGCACTACTTTGAGCAACGTTGGGAGATCCTCTGCGTCTTGTGCAGACTCCAACTGCTGCAACGTTTCGGGCACGCTAGAAAGCAGCATGTTAAGCATCTCCAATGCTAAATCAGGTTTATTACCCGCGCGCTGTAACGCTAATCCCCAATCTAACATTTGGCTATTAAATGGCGGCACACTGTGCTGATGACTCTCGATATTTTTTTGTCTCGCGACTGGTGAAGATGCGCTATGGTCGCAAATAATTTGTTTGAGCATATCTTCATCTATGGGTTTAGTCATATAGTTACTAAAACCATCTTTAAGCAATTGCTCTTTTTCGCCCGCAAGCGCATGTGCGGTGACGGCGATGATAGGGGTATCCTCATTTAAGGACGAATCTCTTATGCTTCTACAGGCGCTTATACCATCCATTATGGGCATTTGAATATCCATAAATATCAGGTCGTATTTCCTTGATTTACATAAACTGACTGCTTGAGCGCCGTTATGTGCGGTATCTATTGCCTCTACCTGCTCATCTAACAAAGTACAGATCAACTTCAAGTTAGCATCGTTATCGTCTGCAACGAGCACTTTAAGTGGTAAACTGGTAGCTTCGATTTCATTGGCACTCATGTCTGGGTGGTCTAAACGATAAGGTGCTGCAAGCATTTCGCAGAGTTTTCTGTGATTAAGCGGTTTGCTTAAACAAGCGTCAGCACCACTGCCAATAAGCGCCTCACGCATATTATGAGACACTGTATTAACCATCAAGTATAAGTAGTCTGCGGAGCCGCGAGCTTGCTTGATGTAACTCTTAACCGTCTGCATTTGATCGACGCTTGCCATAGAGCCGATTAGACAGATATCGTAATTAAAATCCTGCGCCAAGGCTGTATCAAACTCTTCTTCGGTGAGGCAGCGTGTTACTTGCATGTCCCATGCTTGTAGCTGAGCCATAACAGCATGATGAGTATGCTCTTGCGGTTCAAAGTAAAGCACGCGCTTATTTTCCAGCGGCTTGCTTGGTAAATCGTCGTTGTAGAGACGGTTTGGCAGGGCAAAGACGGCATTAAATGAGAAACATGTACCATTTCCAGGTGCTGAGTTCAGAGTGATACGGCCATTCATCGCCTCAACAATGTGCTTAGTGATGATAAGACCTAGGCCGGTGCCGCCAAATTTACGGGTGATACTGGTATCGGCTTGAGCAAACGGTGTAAATAGCGCGTCTTGTTTATCCTGCGCAATACCAACTCCTGTATCGCTGACAGACACTAACAAGGAGGACTGAGATTCATCCATCAAGCGATGGTTAATATCCACTTTGACTGAGCCTTTTTCCGTGAACTTGATGGCATTACTAATTAGATTGGTCAATACCTGCTTAAATCGCGTTGGGTCGCCAATTAAGTTGTCGGGCACCTGGCGATTAACAGAAATCGAAAATTCTAGCTGTTTGTCGTGGGCGCTTGGCGCTAATAAGGTCATGACCTCATTAACGGCGTCGCGTAATTCAAACTGGATATTCTCCAGCTCCATAGCACCGGCTTCTAGTTTTGAGAAATCCAAGATGTCACTAATGATGGTAAGCAGGCTATTTGCAGATAGCTCTATGGTATCTAAATAATCTTTTTGGTGTTTATTTAATGGTGTTTTATAAAGTTGACGAGTAAAGCCTATGACCCCATTGAGCGGCGTTCTAAGTTCATGACTCATTTTAGCCAAGAAATCCGATTTTACGCGGTTAGCGTCTTGTGCTTCTTTTTTGGCAATATTGAGCTGAATATTCTGCGTTTCATACTGCTCTAGGGTTTCGCGATAATCACTAGTTGCCTGATCAATGTGCTTTTGCATTTCGTCTTTTTGATTGGCCATCTTTCTGCCAATAACAATCAAGCCTTGGCGCAACAGCTCAAACTCACCCCGCATCGGCTCATTGATAGCGATGTCTTGTTTACCTTCGTTGAGCTTGTCTGTGGCTAAAATCAAACTGGCAATCGGTTTGGTCAGCATACGTGATAATCGCATGGCCAACATAACACTAAGTAAAAAGGAGAAAATAATAACAATAGCACTCAAGATCAGCGCGCGCTGCTGCGATATCAACGCTTGGTCTTTACTGATCTCTACAACTAAAATCGCGAGCGTAGCTGGTTCTGCACTGTGCCAATCGGTTTTTTTGGCTAAATGGTTTTTAACTGGTGAATAAAACACAAAGGTATTTTTTAGTGCAGTAACTTCGGTGGTTTGTAGCTTTTGCACTTCACCAAAATAATGTAATTTGTCGAATTCACTATGATAATTACTGGTAAGAATAAGCTGATTTTGGTTATCAAACAGCGCGATACTTTTTACCAGTGGTGCGTGTTTATTGTGTGCTTGGCTTAAAATGCGGTGTAAATGCGCTTTATCTTGTTTTTCTATTGGGTATTCTACTGACATGGCCAGAGAATCTGCAATGCGATTTCCCTGACTTATCAGAATTTCCTCAAGCTCTACGTAGCGATTTATAGTAAAATAACCACCAAGTAGCAAGCCAACCAAAAGAGTTGGCAAAAGAGTGAGTAGTAAAATACTGTCACGCAGGTTTAATTTTGTCATAGGGTCAAAAAAGTGCAGAGAAATCTGTAACTAAGATTATCTTTTACCGACGTGATAAGCAAACAAATGAGGAACCCAATGGCACAGATTTTTCGTGCTAAGAAAGCTGCTAAGCCGTCAAAGCAAATAGAATTAAACATAGAGTCAATGGATCATCAGGGGCGAGGTGTTGCTCGTCACGAAGGTAAGGTCTGTTTTGTGGCAGGTGCCTTGACTGGCGAGCGAGTGAGAGCACAGGTTGTACAGGCCAAGTCTAAACTGTTGGAAGCGAAGATGACCAAAGTACTTAATACCTCTAAAGAGCGTGTTAAACCGTTTTGCCCGCATTACCAGCAGTGTGGTGGTTGTAGCTTGCAGCATCAAAGTGTTGATGGTCAGCTCAATGAAAAGCAACATGCAGTTGAAAAACTTTTTGCGCGTTTTGCTAACATTAAACACTTACCTTGGCAAGCACCGATCACTTCTATGCCGCTTCATTATCGCCGAGCAGCTCGTTTGGCATGTATTTATGATAAACAAAGCAAAAGCGTGAAGTTAGGCTTTAGAGCTAGTCAGTCGAAGCAGATTATCGAAATAGCGCAGTGTGACGTATTGGTGTCGCCTTTTGATCGTATTGTTAACACGCTAAATGCGCTTGCACAGTCGCTAAGTGAGTTTAGGCTGATCAGTCATATTCAGCTTTGTCAGGCCGACAACCATAATTATGTGTTGTGTCGTCATACAAAGCCACTGTCCGCTTCGACTCGCGAAACGTTACAAAACGAGCTAGGAAATTGCCAGGTCCTGTTTGACGATGGCGAGACGCCAGTTGTGTATTCCCCGATGCCGTACTATCACCTTGGTGAATTTGGTTTAACACTTGAATTTAAATTGAACAACTTTATTCAAGTGAATCAATCAGTAAATGAAGCAATGCTGCGCCAAGCGACAGACTGGCTACAGCTGAGTAACGATGAAAGTGTCCTCGATCTTTTCTGTGGGGTGGGAAATTTCTCATTGGTGCTCGCAAAACAAGCAAAAAATGTGATTGGGGTAGAAGGTGAAGCGCAATCGGTTGCAATGGCTCAGCAAAATGCGCAAACTAATCAAATCAGTAATGTTCAGTTTCACTGTTTTGATCTAACCCAGTCGATTACAGAGGCTGCTTGGTTCGACGCAAATCTGGATGTGTTGGTACTGGACCCATCAAGGCCTGGTGCACTTGAGGTTCTGCAGCAATTACCGTTGACGCAGTTTACCCGTATTTTATACGTGTCATGCGATCCTGTGACACTGGCGCGCGATGCTTTGGTAATAGCGCAGGCAGGCTTTGAATTAGAAAAGCTTGGCTTAATGAATATGTTTGTTCACACGGGACATATCGAAACCATGGCGCTGTTTAAAAAACAGTGTAAATAACCTGAGCTTTGAGGCCGTTATTGCCCGAGCATTAGGTTAAATAATTTACCCGAAAATGAGGCGGGTAAGTAGTTTTAAGGAGGTATCAAAACATGGTTGCTACTCGGCAGTCGCATCAAACCACTTTGCCACTAGAGTTTGATGCGCGACTCACTATCTTAAACTTGTCTGAGGATCAAAGAGAATGGCTGCAAAAGGCCTATGAACTTTGTCCCGCGGATCAATCAACGGAACATCTCAATAATGCCATCGAAATGGTAGAGATCCTTGCAGACTTAAATTTTGATAGCGAATCCTTAGCAACCGCGTTTTTAACTCCTTATTTTGTCGCTGGAAAGTTGTCCCTTGAGCAAGTAGAGGAAGCGCTTGGCAAAAACATCTCGCTGCTTTTAAGAGGGGTGGAAAACATGGACACCATTAGCACTTTGGCACACCAAAGCTCGGGTAAGGTACAAGTCGATAATATCCGCCGTATGTTACTCGCTATGGTGGAAGATGTGCGTGCTGTAGTGATTAAACTTGCTGAGCAAATCTGCCATTTGCGTGCGGTTAAGAAAGCATCGGAAGAAGAAAGAGTTGTTGCTGCAAAAGCCGCAGCAAATATTTTTGCGCCACTTGCGAATCGGTTGGGGATTGGTCAATTAAAATGGGAACTTGAAGATCTCTCGTTCCGTTATTTACATCCGGATACGTATAAGTCTATTGCCAAGAAGCTTTCTGATAAACGCCTAGACCGCGAAGCTTATATGGAAAATATGGTTTATTCGGTGGCACAAAAACTTGCGGATGCAGGCATTAAAGCGCAGGTCTACGGTCGCCCTAAACATATTTACAGCATTTATAAAAAAATGGCGCAGAAAAGCTATGAATTCGAACAGTTGTTCGACATTCGCGCGATGCGAGTGGTGGTAGATGAAATTCAAGATTGCTACGCCGCTTTGGGTATTGTGCACACCAGTTGGCGACATTTAAACAAAGAGTTTGACGACTATATTGCTACGCCTAAGCAAAACGGCTATCAGTCTATCCACACCGTGGTATTTGGTCCTGAGGGCAAAACGGTAGAAATCCAAATTCGCACCGAGGCCATGCATCGAGATGCAGAGCTTGGAGTAGCGGCACATTGGATGTACAAAGAAGGTGCATTGCCGGGCAGAAACTCAGGATACGAGCAAAAAATTAGCTGGCTACGCAAACTGTTGCAGTGGCAAGAAGAAGTGGTAGATGGTAGTGAAATAGCTGATGAGCTAAAGAATCAGGTTGTCGAGGACCGCGTTTATGTATTCACGCCCAAGGGCGATATCTTTGATTTGCCGTTAGGCTCGACGCCGCTCGACTTTGCATACTACATTCATTCCAATGTTGGACATCGCTGCATTGGTGCAAAAGTGTTTGGTAAAATAGTGCCTTTCACTTACACATTGCGCACCGGCGATCAGGTAGAAATTCTTACCCAGAAAAATGCTTCGCCAAGTCGAGATTGGTTAAACCCGTCGCTGGGATATATTCATTCTTCAAGAGCGCGCAGTAAGATCCATCACTGGTTTAAGCAGCAAGATAGAGACAAAAATCTTCAAGCGGGTAAGGAAATTTTAGATAGTCATCTGCAAAAACTAGATATTACCTATAAAGATTTAGAACCCGCGATTGACCGCTTTAACTTTAAAGAGCTCGACGATTTAATGGTGGCGATTGGTGCCGGTGATATTCGTATCAACCAATTCCTGAACTACGTTCAAGATAAACCTGAGGATACACCTAAGTTAAAAATCTCCTCGCCAAAACACACTAAAGGCGACAAAAACGCAGTGGTGGTTGATGGGGTTGGCAGCTTGATGAGTCATATGGCGAAATGCTGTGAGCCTGTACCGGGCGATGAAATTGTGGGTTACATCACGCAAGGGCGAGGTATTGCTGTGCATCGCTCTGATTGTGAGTCATTTGCTCATATTACGGATGTACATCCAGAGCGTGAGATTGCGGTCAGTTGGTCAGATGATGTTAAAGCGTCGTACGCCATTACATTAAAAATTGAAGCGCACGACCGTCAAGGGCTGATCCGAGACATTAGCTCTGTGCTTGCCAATGAAAAAGTCAATGTGCTCAATATGAACGTACAAACACAAGACGATAAAAACGTAGCAGTATTTATGATGAAGGTAGAGGTGGATGACCTTTCTGCTATGCATCGTTTGCTGACTAAATTGATGCAAATCGAAGGTGTTTTTGATGCTAAACGACTCTAAGCCTTCTACAGCAATTGGGATAGAGCAGCTGCTAGAGATTATGTCGCAGCTGCGCGACCCAAGCACTGGATGCGACTGGGATAAGAAGCAAACCTTTAAAACCATTGTCCCTCATACGTTAGAAGAAGCACACGAAGTTGCCGATGCTATCGAGCAAGGCGACTTTGCTCACTTAAAAGAAGAGTTGGGAGACTTGCTGTTCCAAGTGATTTTTTATGCTCAGCTTGGAAAAGAGCAGGGGTTGTTTGATTTTGCTGACATAGTGCAAACTCTCAATGACAAATTAGTGAGACGTCACCCTCATGTATTTGAAAAGCAGGAAAGTTTAAGCGAAGCAGAGCTTGAGCAGCAATGGCACGCCATTAAACAGCAAGAAAAACAGGGGCAAAAACAAGGGGCGTTCGCGGCGGATATTCCAAGTAGCTTGCCAGCATTATCAAAAGCCTTCAAAATTCAAAAGCAAGCAGCCAAACTCGGATTTGACTGGCCAAGTTACCACGGCGCGTGGGATAAAGTACAAGAGGAAGTCGCTGAGGTGAGCGAGGCGCTGCAAGTTGACCCACTCTCTGAACATACGGCGGAAGAGGTGGGCGACTTGTTGTTTGCAACTGTAAATGTGAGCCGACATATAAAACGAGATCCTGAGCAGCTGCTACGTCAAGCCAACGAGAAATTTAGAAATCGCTTTGTGCAAGTCGAAGCCGTTTTGAATGAGTCCTCACTATCACTTAAAGATGCGAGCTTGGAGGAGATGGATGGTGCTTGGGAGACAGTGAAACGTCGTCAACGCAGCAAAAACAGAGACTGATTTTTACGGTTTGTTCGTTAATTAAAACGACCCCCTGATAAAATATATTACCGTGCTAAGTCATTTTTAGCTGGAATGACTTAGGTGCTTTTGCTATACTATCGCCCCGTCTTGATTCTTATTTAAATTCCAATTTTCCTGAAATTTCTAGGGTTCGCATGAGTACAAAATTTATCTTCGTAACGGGCGGAGTAGTATCCTCCTTGGGTAAAGGTATTGCAGCTGCTTCTTTAGCCGCTATATTAGAAGCACGTGGCTTGAAAGTAACGATTCTAAAGCTGGATCCTTACATCAATGTTGACCCTGGGACCATGAGCCCTATCCAACACGGTGAAGTATTCGTAACCGAAGACGGCGCGGAAACCGACCTTGATCTTGGTCACTACGAGCGTTTTATTCGCACTAAAATGACCAAGCGTAACAACTTTACACAAGGCCGTGTATTTGAAGACGTGTTGCGCAAAGAGCGCAGAGGTGAGTACTTAGGTGCCACTATTCAGGTTATTCCTCACATCACAAATGACATCAAGCGTCGCGTGCTTGAAGGCGCGGAAGGGCATGATGTTGCTATCGTAGAGATTGGTGGCACGGTTGGTGATATCGAGTCACAACCTTTCCTAGAAGCAATTCGTCAGCTAGGCACAGAGCTTGGTCGTGAGAGCGCTTTGTTTATGCATTTGACGCTAGTGCCTTTCTTAGGCCCTGCGGGTGAAGTGAAAACTAAGCCAACTCAGCACTCAGTGAAAGAGCTTCGTTCAATCGGTATTCAACCTGATATTTTGATCTGTCGTTCAGATCGTAAACTACCAGCGAACGAGCGCGCAAAGATTGCACTATTCACTAACGTGGAAGAAAAAGCAGTTATCTCACTACAAGACGTAGACAGTATTTATAAGATCCCTGCGCTATTGAAGTCGCAAGAGCTTGATAACATCA
Source organism: Pseudoalteromonas sp. DY56-GL79 (assembly GCF_041414765.1). Lineage (NCBI taxonomy): Bacteria > Pseudomonadati > Pseudomonadota > Gammaproteobacteria > Alteromonadales > Pseudoalteromonadaceae > Pseudoalteromonas > Pseudoalteromonas sp. DY56-GL79. The sequence continues at coordinate 55,840 of NZ_JANHZS010000002.1, forward strand.
TTTGTCGTCGTTTCTACCTTGAACGTCCGGAAGCGGATTTATCTGAGTGGGAACAAGTACTTTATCAAGAGTCAAATCCTACTGGTGAAGTGACAATTGGTATGGTTGGTAAATACATCGAATTACCGGACGCATATAAATCAGTTAACGAAGCATTGAAGCATGCTGGTTTGAAAAACCGTTTAACGGTGAATATTGAATATGTTGACTCTCAAGATATCGAGAGCAAAGGCACTGAGTTACTTGAGCACCTTGATGCTATCTTAGTACCTGGTGGCTTTGGTAACCGTGGCGTTGAAGGTAAGATTTTAGCTGCAAAGTATGCACGTGAAAACAAAGTACCATACCTAGGTATTTGTTTAGGGATGCAAGTTGCGCTAATCGAGTATGCACGTAACGTTGCAGGTCTTACTGGTGCTAACTCAACTGAATTTGATCTTGAAAGCCCACACCCAGTGGTTGGTCTGATCACTGAGTGGTTAGATGCAGATGGTAAGATTGAAGTACGTGACCACGATTCTGATCTTGGTGGCACAATGCGTCTTGGTGCACAGCTTTGCCACTTAAAAGAGGGCTCTAAGGTGCGTGAAGTATACGGTAATGCCGAAATCGTTGAGCGTCACCGTCACCGCTATGAAGTAAACAACAACTATGTTGCTGAGCTTGAAAAAGCGGGTCTGCAATTTACTGGTCTGTCAGAAGACAAGAAGCTAGTTGAAATTATCGAGAATAAAGATCACCCTTGGTTTATCGCGGCTCAGTTCCACCCTGAGTTCACGTCAACGCCTCGTGATGGTCACCCATTATTTGAAGGCTTTGTTGCGGCGGCATACAGCCACCAAAAAGCATCTTCGTAATAAGAAAAAGCCGTGCTCTTGCACGGCTTTTTTGTTGCAGAAGGTTTTGCAATAGGCGCTAAGAGTAGTGTTTATCGCCAAACTTTTTCTTATCTGTCGGCGCGTCAATGTGATACGTGTAAATTCTTCACTTTGCGAAGCAACAGAGATAAGGCAAACTTTAAAGCGGGTTTATTGACCCTGAATTCGCCTGCGACAGAAGCAGTGCAACACACACCACTTTGGGAATAAGAGGAATCAAGATGTCAAAAATCGTTAGAGTGATTGGCCGTGAAGTTATGGACTCACGCGGTAACCCAACAGTAGAAGCGGACGTACACCTAGAGTCTGGTGCATGGGGCCGTGCATGTGCGCCATCAGGTGCATCTACGGGTACCCGTGAAGCACTAGAGCTACGTGACGGTGATAAGTCTCGTTACTTAGGTAAAGGTGTATTAACAGCGGTAAACTACGTAAATAACGAAATCGCGGCAGCACTTGAAGGTCAAAACGCGCTAGAGCAACGTGCAATCGACCAAATCATGTTGGACTTAGACGGCACTGAAAACAAAGAAAAACTAGGTGCGAATGCCATCCTTGCGGTATCTCTAGCAACAGCAAAAGCAGCTGCACAAGACAAAGGCGTGGCGCTATACGAGCATATCGCAGACATCAACGGTACAGCAGGTCAGTACTCAATGCCAGTTCCGATGATGAACATTATCAATGGTGGTGAGCACGCGGATAACAACGTTGATATTCAAGAGTTTATGGTTCAGCCTGTTGGCGCAAAGAGCTTCCGTGAAGCACTACGTATGGGTGCTGAAATCTTCCATAGCCTGAAAAACGTACTTAAGTCACGTGGCCTGAACACTGCAGTTGGTGATGAAGGTGGTTTTGCTCCAGACCTTAAATCAAATGAAGAAGCGCTAGAAGTAATTGTTGAAGCAGTTGCAGCTGCTGGCTACGAAATGAACAAAGACGTAACACTAGCACTTGACTGTGCAGCGTCTGAGTTTTATGTCGATGGCAAGTATGACCTAAAGGGCGAAGGTAAAACATTCGACTCGGAAGGTTTTGCAGGCTTCTTGGCCGATCTTGCCGCACGTTACCCAATTGTATCAATCGAAGATGGCTTAGACGAAAGTGACTGGGCTGGCTGGAAAATCCTAACAGATAAAATTGGCGATAAAGTTCAGCTAGTGGGTGATGATCTCTTTGTTACTAACACTAAGATTTTAAAGCGTGGTATTGAAGAAAGCATTGGTAACTCAATCTTGATTAAATTCAATCAGATTGGTTCACTGTCTGAAACGCTTGATGCCATCAAAATGGCGCAAGATGCTGGCTTTACTGCCGTTATTTCACACCGCTCTGGTGAAACTGAAGACGCTACCATTGCTGATTTAGCTGTGGCGACAGCGGCAGGTCAAATTAAAACAGGTTCACTTTGCCGTTCGGATCGTGTAGCTAAGTACAACCAATTGCTACGTATTGAAGAAGCGCTAGGTGAAAAAGCGGTATACAAAGGCCGTAGTGAAATCAAAGGTCAGTAATTAGCATTACTTGATGTATTGTAAAAACGCCAGTTTAGCTACTGGCGTTTTTTATTGCTAGCGGTCGTCACCCCAAATCTCACAATTTGCTTGGCCATTTCTAAATGTCCAACAGACTTGAAGTGAATTACAAGCATCATCCATCGTTGCAGGACCATTACCTCCAGCAACAGCCGGCGTCATCTTAGTAGCAAGTGTTTTGTTCACACTAAGTTCTTTAATCGATTTTTTGTTGAACTTTAATTTCATTGTCGTCTCCTTCTATAAAAATATAAATGTTAACCAAATCCATACAAGATGTTGGTTGTGTTACATTTGTACTTTTTGTATAAAAAGTCAACAGGTGTTTTTAAGCACCAAACTCTTGCGCCAATATCGATTGAGTGAAATTGATTTTCAAATAAAAACCTCTTGGCAAAGTTTGCACTATTTTACCGTTTGGCCCTATGGCGTCGGTGAGCGCCTTGGCATTTGCCGCCTTTGGCCTTATCTGCATGACTTCTCCAAGATGCCCTGAGATTTGGTCTACGTGACCCGTAGCGATTAACTCGATTTGCTCTTCCCAGTCTCTTCGTAACAACTGTTCTTGATGCGCGTCTGGCCGCCATAAGAAGCCGTGTCCAATAACCCTATCTATTAAAGGAATTTCTCGTTCGGCTAATATGGGTAGCCAAAGAACGTGAGCTAATTTCTTTTTAACACTCGACGCTTCCCACGTTAACCCTGTTAACTGAGTCAGCGGCACGACAGAAACATAGGTGGTCTCTAGCGGTTTGCCTTGATAGCTTATTGGCAAAGTTTTGAGTTCAACGCCAATATGCTCAAAATCAGGTACAGGCTTTGAGCCCGCGGTGGCACCTAAGGCTGCTTCTATGAGTTGTCCTACCCAGCCTTTCTCTTTGAGCAAATCTTGTGGTGTTTTAAACGAGAGCTGCTGAGCGAGTTCTCCCAATGTTAAACCGGCTATGTTTTCAACACGTTGCATAAGTTCGCCCACAGAGCGTGGTGGTGTAACTGATGGCAAGCGATACTCCTGAGTCTATCCCCTAAAAACACGATTATAAAAGAAATCATGTGGTGAAGTAAGTTGGTTATTTTGCGCTCAACTTAAGTGCGGCTTGTTATCTCAACATATGGTTAAAGTAATAACTTTATTATCTATATGATAAATATGAAGTTATTTTTATTTTGCTACAGTCAGAGTGGCTTGAAAATCTTATGGCTTTGGATAAATACAAGACTATAAACATAATTATCCACAGAATATGTGGAAAACCTAGGGTTTGAAGTGTGTAATTGTGGATTTGTTCGTAATTTGAACTGAAAAAAACTTAGTTATGCACAAGTTGTGGGTAACTTGAGAGTATGCTGAGATAATTTAGGTATAGAATGGAATTAAATTTGCCGTGACGCGGGAGTTGTGGAACAATCATTAAAAATCGACTTATAAATGAGGCACTAAGGTGATTGATGCCGAAGGGTTTCGTGCCAATGTCGGAATAGTGATTTGTAATAATCAGGGGCAGGTTTTTTGGGCCCGTCGTTACGGACAACACTCTTGGCAATTTCCTCAAGGCGGAATAGATCAAGGGGAAACACCTGAGCAAACGATGTATCGTGAACTTCATGAAGAAGTTGGACTTAGGCCAGAAGATGTTGAAATAGTAGCAAGTTCTAAACATTGGTTACGTTACAAACTACCAAAAAGGTTAATTAGACGAGATTCAAGCCCAGTTTGTATCGGGCAAAAGCAGAAATGGTTTTTATTGAAACTTAGGTGTAAAGATGAAGACGTAGACTTATTACGTACGCATCACCCTGAGTTCGATGATTGGCGCTGGGTCAGCTATTGGTATCCAGTACGTCAAGTTGTATCGTTTAAACGTGATGTCTATCGTCGAGTGATGAAGGAATTCGCTCCGTTTGCGATGCCATTTGGTAAACGTGAACAGCAAGGGCAGAAGGATTTCTGGCGCACAAAACGATAAAAATAGGAGCAGCAGGTGTTAGCAACGTTAAGATCGATTGCTGAGTCAGTGGCACAGCAAAGTGACCTACAAAGCGCGTTAAATTGCTTTGTTACTATGGTCAAAGATGCCATGCACACTGAATGCTGCTCAGTTTATTTTGCCGATTACAGTCAAGATAACTTTATCCTGATGGCAACGGATGGCTTAAACCCTGAAGCAATCGGAAAATTCCGAATGGGATTTACCGAAGGCCTAGTCGGTCTTGTTGCCCAGCGTGAAGAGCCAATTAACGTTGCCCACGCCCAATCACATCCAAGATTCAAATTGTCACCTGAGGTCAATGAAGAAGGCTACAATGCTTTCTTATCAGTGCCCGTTGTACACCAGCGTAAAGTGCTTGGGGTTATTGTGGTGCAGCAAAAGGTTGCTCGTGTATTTAGCCATGATGAAGAGTCCTTTCTTATTACGCTTTCAGCGCAATTGGCTTCACAGCTTGCCAACACCGAGATCCAAACTTTACTTCAACAAGATGCAAGCAGTCACAGAACCTCAGTGTTAAAAGGGGTATCGAGTGCACCTGGTATTGCCTTAGGTGATGGTTATGTGGTGTTACCCCATATTGATTTTACGAGTATTGAACCGCAGCATAGTGACAATATTCAGCAGCAAATTCAGCTGTTTCATCAAGCGGTGGCCGCGACTCGGCAAGAATTCCATATTTTAGCCAAAACCTTGAGTGATGATATTCCAAAAGAAGCGGTAGCTGTGTTTGAGGTTTACCAACAACTTTTGGATGCCAAGAGTTTAGGTAAACAAGTGGAGTCTGAGATACAACAAGGCTGGAACGCAAAAACCGCGCTAAAGCTTGTTATCGAAAAGCTTGTGGCTCAGTTTGATATGATGAGTGACCCTTATATCAAAGAGCGTGCGATTGATGTTAATGATATTGGCCTGCGCGTGCTCCAGCATTTAGTCTCAACTGAGCAAGCTGTTAAACACTATCCAGATAATACGATTCTAATCGCCCACACCTTGACCCCAACTATGTTAGCGCAAGTACCAAAAGAAAAGCTCAAAGGGGTAGTCAGTGTGCATGGTTCGGCCAACTCTCATGCTTCCATTCTCACTCGCGCGATGGGCGTCCCCGCTATTTGGGGCATAGAAGACATTCCATTATTACAGTTTGATGGTAAGTCTATGATCATGGATGCGTATTCTGGACGGCTTTATATTTCGCCTTCGCAAATGTTGGTCAATGAGTACGTTGAAATTAAACGTAAAGACAACATTCTGCATGATAAGTTTGAGGCGGAACATGATTTGCCGCCCATTACACTCGATGGTGAGCGTATAAATTTACTCTTAAATGCTGGGCTTGATCTATCGACCGAGACATTAAGCGCCAGTTATTGTGATGGCGTTGGTCTTTATCGTACTGAGTCTTGGTTTATGCAAAAAGGCCAATTCCCAACACAATCGGAGCAAGAAGTCTGGTATCGTGAGGTGCTATCACGTTATCACCCTGAGCCTGTAGTAATGCGGACTTTAGATATCGGTGGCGACAAAATTCTAGATTATTTTGATATCAAAGAAGAAAACCCATTTTTAGGGTGGCGAGGCATTCGTGTATCGCTGGATCATCCCGAGCTTTTTTTGGATCAAATCAAAGCGATGATCAAAGCAAACGCGGGTCTTGGCAACTTACAGATCATGTTGCCTATGGTGGGCCATAGTGAGGAAATAGATGAAGCGATGGCACTCATTGAGCAGGCTTGTTTTGAGCTGCAAGATGAATGGGCTGATCCTTTTTATACCATCGACCGGCCAGAAATCGGCGTAATGCTTGAAGTACCGTCTAGCGTGTACTTGTTACCTGAGTGGTCGAAAAAAATCGATTTTTGCTCTGTGGGCAGTAACGATTTGACGCAGTATTTATTAGCAGTGGATAGAACCAACGCACAAGTGGCGGATCTTTTTGACCCTTATCATCCCAGTGTATTGCGAGTGTTAAACCAGATTGCACAGCAGTGTGAATTACACGAGCTGCCTTTTAGCCTGTGTGGAGAATTAGGCGGTGAGCCTGAGGGAGCAATCTTGCTTATTGCAATGGGGTATCGCCGTTTGAGCATGAATATTTCATCACTGAACAAAGTAAAATGGGTGTTACGTAGACTGAGAGTAACGGATATGGAAGCTTTACTTGAAAATTGTTTAGCACAGCCGTCATCCAAGCAAGTGCGCCGAATTATTAAAGAATTTATGATAGAACATCATTTTGCAGAATTACTCTATACCAGCCACCAAGCAAAGGGTGCTTCTTAAAGCTATTTACGCTACCATTACGGCGCTATAAGAATAAGAGCTTGTTGATGGAAACTATTATACTCATCGTTGTACTTTGCGCTTTGCTTGGCTGTGCAGTTGGCTTTTTGGCAGGTCTGCTTGGTATCGGCGGCGGGCTGCTGATAGTCCCTATTTTATCTGTTATCTTGACCAAATTTAATGTTATACCCACAGAACAAGTGGTGTTGGTTGCAATTGCGACGTCTCTCGCCTCCATTATTTTCACTTCGACATCTTCAGCCAAAGCGCATCATAAAAATGACAATGTTCCATGGCACATTGCTCCATGGGTGATGTTAGGTGTGGCAGTCGGCGCGTTGGGCAGTGGTTTTGCCGCAGTGATGTTGCCTGAAAAACTCGTCAGAATTATTTTTGTGGTTAGTGTTGTGGGCATTGCATTGAAAATGGCGTGGAGCTCCAGAAGACCGCCACAATCAACCAGAGTTATACCACAAGGACCGATACTTGCGATGCTAACCTCGGTAACGGGGGCGCTGTCTGCAATGATTGGTATCGGCGGGGGAGCATTAATCGTCCCACTACTGACATTTTTCTCTGTTGATATGAAAAAAGCGATAGGATGTGCGTCTGCCAGTGGTATTGTTATTGCTATCTTTGGCTCCTTTGGCTATATCGCCTCTGGCAGCCAACATGTGGATATTGAACATGGATTTTTAGGTTTTGTCTATTTACCGGCTTTGTTTGGTATAGTGGCAACTTCATGGTTTATGGCGCCTATTGGTGCTAAAGCTACGCACCACTTACCTGTCACAACGATTAAGAAAGTGTTTGCGGCGTTACTCATTGTTATCGCTGGCAATATGTTAATGAATTAAGGAAAGGCTATGGCTTTGCAGTTTCCACAGATAGACCCTGTGATTTTTTCCATCGGACCGTTAAGTGTTCGTTGGTATGGATTAATGTATTTAATCGGCTTTATGTTCGCCATGTGGTGGGCAGGGAAAGAAGCAAAAAAACCAAACTCTGGTTGGAATAAAGACCAAGTTGGCGACCTAGTTTTTTACTGTATGCTCGGCGTGATCTTGGGCGGGCGAATTGGTTACGTGTTGTTTTATCAATTCTCTCATTTTATTGAAAACCCGCTTTATTTGTTTAGGGTGGACCAAGGCGGTATGTCTTTCCATGGCGGTGCATTGGGCGTTATCACGGCGATTATCGTGTATGCGCTTAAAAACAAACGTTCGATTTTATCGGTAGGCGACTTTGTCGTTCCTATGGTGCCTGTTGGGCTTTTTGCCGGTCGTATCGGTAACTTCATTAATGGCGAATTATGGGGTCGCGTAACGGATGTTCCTTGGGCATTTATTTTCCCAACGGGCGGACCACAGCCGCGCCACCCATCACAACTTTATGAAGCGTTTTTTGAAGGGTTGGTATTGTTTGTGATGTTGGTATGGTTTAGGAAAAAACCGCGCCCAGCGGGCAGTGTAGCTGGTCTATTTTTAGCCGGTTACGGTGTGTTCCGCTTCTCAATCGAGTATTTCCGTGAACCAGATGCACATATTGGCTTATATGGTGGCTTTATTTCTCAAGGTCAGATCTTATCCCTCCCTATGGTGATTGCAGGCGCTATCCTTATGGTGTGGGCATATAAGCGAGAAGGTAGCAACCCATCTACCGGGCAAGTTAAAAGTTAAAGAGTAGCGAACAATGAAGCAATATTTAGAACTGATGCGCCATGTGCGTGATAATGGCACAAAAAAAGAAGACCGCACGGGCACTGGCACAGTGAGTGTTTTTGGATACCAGATGCGCTTCAACTTGCAAGAAGGCTTCCCACTTGTAACGACGAAAAAGTGTCATCTACGCTCGATTATTCACGAGCTACTTTGGTTCTTGCAAGGCGATACTAACATCAAATACTTAAAGGAAAATGGCGTTAGCATTTGGGATGGCTGGGCAACGGATGAAGGGGACTTAGGGCCAGTTTATGGCAGCCAGTGGCGCTCTTGGACTGGGCCAAATGGTGAAGTGATAGATCAAATCAAAGATGTTGTAGAGCAAATCAAAACCAACCCTGACTCTCGTCGCCTGATTGTGAGTGCTTGGAACCCTGCGCTTTTGCCTGATACTAACTATTCACCCAAAGAAAATGCAGCTATGGGCAAACAAGCGTTGCCACCTTGCCACACGTTATTCCAATTTTATGTACTAGATGGCAAGCTTTCTTGTCAGCTTTATCAGCGCAGTGCGGATATTTTCTTAGGTGTGCCCTTTAATATCGCAAGTTATGCGCTGTTAACGATGATGATTGCACAAGTTTGTGACTTAGAAGTGGGGGATTTCGTACATACTTTCGGCGATGCCCATTTATACCTAAACCATATGGAACAAGTTGAAGAGCAGCTAAGCCGAGCGCCGTTTGCGAAGCCACAAATGCAGATCAACCCTCAAGTAAAAGACATATTTGGTTTTAAGTTTGAGGACTTTGAGTTGGTGAACTACGAATGTCACCCGCATATAAAGGCACCGGTCGCGATTTAGGAGCATTTATGAAAGCCGTTATTCCAGTGGCGGGTCTTGGCACTCGCATGTTACCCGCGACGAAGGCCATTCCCAAAGAAATGCTGCCAATTGTCGATAAACCTTTGATCCAGTATGTAGTAGATGAAGCAGCTGCGGCTGGCGTCAAAGAAATTGTACTGGTAACTCATTCAAGTAAAAACTCAATTGAAAATCACTTCGATAAGAGCTTTGAGCTGGAAGCGACACTGGAAAAGCGGGTTAAGCGTCAACTGCTAGAAGAAGTACAATCTATATGCCCCAAAGGTGTTACGCTGATCCATGTGCGTCAAGGTGAGGCTCGAGGCCTTGGTCATGCCATCAATTGCGCAGCCCCTGTGATTGGCGATGAGCCTTTTGTGGTTATGCTGCCCGATGTATTGGTTGATGACGCTGCATGCGATCTAACAAAAGATAATCTTGCTGACATGATCGCGCGTTTTAAAGCGTCAGGTAATAGCCAAGTGATGGTAGAAGCGGTAGCGCCTGAACTCGTCTCTCAGTTTGGTATTGTGGACTTGGGAGGAGCAGCACTCGCGCAAGGAGAGTCAGGCGCCATGCAGTCTATTGTCGAAAAGCCTGAACTGCAAAGTGCACCTTCAAACTTAGCCGTTGTTGGTCGTTACGTACTTAACAAATCTATTTGGCCACTTTTGGCAAAAACACCGCTAGGCGCTGGTGGCGAAATTCAACTGACTGATGCTATTGCTATGTTGATGGAGCAAGAGCAAGTCGATGCATACTCGTTACGAGGAAAGAGTCATGATTGCGGGAGTAAAATCGGCTATTTAAAAGCGATAGTTGAACACGCGATGAGAAGAGAGGAGTATTCAACTGAGCTTGCTTCTCTTATCGATTCAATGGCTAAAAGGTAATTACATAAAGTTAAATGTACCGATATTTGCGGTAAAAGCATTTGGTACTTTACCGCGATTTATGTACTATATCAGAAAATGGATTTTTGTTATAACTTATTGTGGATATTCGGTTTTTTAAATTTTTACTACTCGGCTCTTTAATCACCTTAGGTGGCTGTAGTCATTCATCTAAAGAGCCTTCGCTGTTAAGTGAGCAGCAGCTCAAAAGTATTGAGCGATTGAGCTCGTTAGAGCAGGATCTCACAAACTTGCTGACTTTGTTAGAGTCTCAAGCAAGCGTCGATAATATCCAAGTAGAATCAAATCCTGACGTAGAGGTTAAGCGTTATTCCGCGAGTAAACAAAAGGCGAATCAAACGACTGGAATTCAACTCAAGTTGTTTCCCCTATCTATCAATTCCATGCCTCAAGTTGAGCAGCATCAAGCGCTATTAGCGGCAGTAAAGCGAAAGTTTCCTAGTATATTTTCTGAGGCAGAATTGCAAATTCAAGCGTTTGAAATGCGAAATTGGGCAACAGTTTCTGGATTAAGAACAACTCAAGAAGCAAAAGTCTACTGTAGACTATTTTCTATCCAAAGCATTGATTGTAGAAGATTAATGCTTTAATTTTACTAAAGTTTTCCCATTTGGGAACGATAAACAATAAGTCACCAAAAAACGGTATTGCGGTGATGATAAAAATGACCTCTAAAGGAATTTAAAGATGAAAACACTGATTAAATCTGCGCTTATTGCAAGCTCTATTTCCGCTGCTTTACTTACTTCTTCAGCAATTGCTAAGGATACTGCTCGTCTTGAAGTTAAAGTAGAAGTTAAAAACTTATTTTCAGCTGAAGCCGGTGATCCGCTTGATTTCGGTATCATTCGAGTGCAGGGCGATGCAGCGGATGTCGCCACTATAAAGATTGAGGCGGATCCAACACTGACCGATCCTGAAATTAAGAATACTGGTGACGCAGTAATAAACCTCATTAGTACAGGTGGAGCTGGCTCTATCAATATCACCGATGCCGCGCCAAATACTGAGCTAACGATTACGGTTCCGGCCGCAACTACGGTTGATAGCGTAGGTAATGCCTCTTTTGATTTAAAGGATTTTGAGTTTTATGTGGTAAGCGGTGCACAGCCTAATAGTGAAGTGACAAACAACAAGTTTAGGGTTGATGCAAATGGTGCCGCAACGCTTTCAGTTGGTGCGACATTAAGTACGAAAGCACTTTCTGGAACAGATACGTATGGCGGTGGTGTATACACCAGTAAAGTTGATATCGAAATCGCTTACTAAAACATGTGGCGTTACATGGTACTGGCATTGCTTTTTGCCAGTCACTTGGCCAAAGCTCAAGATATATCGGTCGTTAAGAAATTGAGCTTTGGCACTATTGCGATTATTGACCAAAATAGCGCAGGCACAGTGACGATAGAACCTAATGTTAGACCACAAACCTCAAGCAATATTCTATTCGTAGAGTTTGGTCATGCGGCAGAAATCCTCTTGACCGATTTTCCTCATAATCGCCAAATTAGCGTCCAATCTACCGTTTACAACGACTGGTTTGGCTATTGGAATCTTGGTGCATCCGATGCCTTCCAATTGACTGAGTTGTATCACGAGAAGGCTATTTTCACTGATAGTGTTGGGTCTGGTGAGTTTAAGGTCGGGGGGCAATTGCGCTTTGCTGGCAACGGTAAATCGCTATCGGATGGGGTGCAAACCTTGAACGTTGAAATAACTTTGTCTTACTAGGGCCTGTTGACCTTTGCTGTTTGATTTTTGTTCCCCTGAGTGGGTTTTGGTCGCGGCGCTCGACTTGCCGCCTAGTAATCTAAGCAAAAGTTGAGCAACAATGAACAAAGCGCACTCAGGGGAACCCAAAGGGCAGCGCTTGATTGGCATTTCTTCTGTGATGCCACACAAGGATGTGGGGTAAGGTGACTTTGCAAGAGCACAAAGTCTTTATCGCCTGACTCACATAGAATAACTATGCTACGCAGGCTCTGCCTTGTATAAATGGCAATTAAACTGCTGCAAAAACAAACTTGAAAGATAAACAGGCCCTACATTATGAATAAATTAATATTAACGCTGCTTTTGTTTTGTTGCTGTAAAGTAAGCGCCAATCTAATGATCACCCCAACACGGGTTGCTTTCGAAGAGCGTCAGAGAATTGAGAGGGTTACAATCATTAATAATGGTGATGTGACCAAATCTTATCGACTTGAATTTCAAGAGAAGCTAGCACTTAAAGAAGGTGGTTATGCCAACTTTTCCGAGCAAAAAATGAACCCTATGGCTGCAAGCCATTTCATCCGTATTTCACCTAGGCAAGTAACACTGGGACCTGGTGAGCGTCAGGTAATAAAGCTGGCTGTGCGCAGAAAGGCGAATATGGAACAAGGAGAGTATCGCTCACATTTGCTTTTTAGGGAGCTGCCGAATAATAAAGGCAAGCTGCAAGAAGGTATCAATATTGACGTGCTGATGAGCTATAGCATTCCGGTGATGCTACGAGTTGGCGATGCGAACCCGCAAGTACAGCTTGAGGATGTCATTGTAAGCAACGCAAAAAATGGTCGTCAGGCAATTACGGTACTACTTAATCGAACTGGGAAATATAGTAGCTTTGGCGAATTATCCGCTTATTGGCAGGGGAAAAATGACGTTAAACCTTTGCGGATCGGAGTATTAAATAAGTTTGCCGTATATCCAGAGCTTAATCAAAGGAGTGTAGAATTCTCGATAGACCCTGCAATCAAGCTCGGGCCATCAGGCAAGGTCTTAATCAAGTATGTGGGTGATGAGGAGTACACTGACCGCACCTTTGTAGATGATTCGGTATCTTTGTAGTTTAGGGTAAGCGAACGTAATGAGAGCCCCCGCTATTTGGCGCACGTTACTAATAGGCATTCTATGCTATCAACCTGCTATGGCATCGCAGGTTGATACTTTGCAACAGCTATTAGAACGGGTTGAACGAGTGAAAGCAAAACTTGCGATACAGCAAAATGAACGGGTGGTCTCTCGGGTTGATGTTGGTACGGAACTGTTTTTATCCGCCTATAAAGGAAATTTATATTTAGGTGAAGTGATCGCGGTGACGTCGGAACAAGGCGTCAATGTGGAACTCTTGAGTTTGTTTTCAGCTTTGGGCTTTGTGGTATCAGAAGATGTGTCAGGAACTTTTGATGGCTGGTTCTTCACACCTGAAAACACTTTTAATCTTAATGCCAAAGCGCATTTAGTTGAGAGCAAAGGGCAGCGAACGCAATTGAGTAATAGGGAGATCCAGGTTATCAATGGTGAGGTATTTCTCGCCGATTATATCGTTGCGACGTTATTCGATGTGAGCCTGTTTACCGATATACAGGATTTATCTCTTACGGTTAAAAGTAGGCAAATTCTGCCAATAGAAGCACAGCGACAGCGATTAGGAAGAGAGGTTGTCAGTTTTGACCGCAATGCTAGCGCAACATTACCGTGGCGACCAAGTCCTTATCAAAGCATCGGTAAACCAGTGCTGGATGCTCAGATAAATACGCAGCTGACTGAAGACATTAGTCAGACGTCTTATTCCCTTATTGGTTCGCAAGACATCGCCTATTGGCAAGCTCAGTATTTTATTGCTGGTAGAGAGGGTGATGTGATTAATCGTTCACGATTATCCCTCAACCGTGCTTCTAAAAAGGCCGATGTTTTACCGTTTGGGAGTTTTACCAAGGTATCGCTCGGTGATGTCCAGAGTGTTCAAGTTGGAGTCGATGCGCTAAATGAAGAAGGGCGAGGAGTGAGCTTCAGTAACGCGCCATTAGATAGGCGTACGAACCGTCAGCGCATCGTCATCTCAGGTCCTGTTCAGGTAGGGTGGGACGTAGAGCTTTATCGAAATGGATTGCTAATAGGGCAAGAAAATAATCTCCAATCTGGGCGCTATGAGTTTGAAAATATTGATTTACTATTTGGTGAAAATACCTTTGAACTGGTGATGTATGGAGGCCAAGGTCAAGTATCAAAAGAAGTGCAGACCTATTATGTTGAACAGAGCACCGTAAACGAAGGTGAAGGCTTTTTTGCCGTATCAATTACTGAGACGGGCAAAAGTATACTGGGCGACAAGACTGCGGAATCAGGAGCATCAAGCTGGCAAGTAAATGGTCGATTTGACTACGGTCTTACTAAAAACTTTGTGGCGTATGCAGGTTTGCAGCATCGTCAAGGTGTGAAACATAGCGCCTCGGAACAGTACTTTTCTGCAGGGTTTAACACCAATATTAATAAACGACTATTACTGGATGTTGACTATAGTAAGAGCGAAACGAACCAACGTCTCTCTGCAAATACTCGAACCCGTCTATTTGGCCAGCAGGTAGGTGCTAAATTTGAGCAAAAGGAAGATTTAGAACGGGATGAAAATGCGACCGAGATAAAATTAACGGCGGCGGGAGATTGGCCTCTTTTTGATGCCGCTAAGATTTACTATCGTGCTGAATACTTTCAGCTTAATAGAGCTAATATAGATACCACCGAGCAAGCGTCGCTACTGTTTAGTACGGGTAATTATTGGGGCACTTTCAGTAACCAATTTGTGTGGCAAGAGCAGACAAATCAAGCCAGCGATGTGAGTGGCTACTTGCGCTGGCAGCGTAGGGTTTTTGGGATATATAGTCGCTTTACTACTTGGTATGACATAAAACCTTCTAATGAAATTACAGCCGCAGAGCTAGAGTTGAGCAAAGAGCTAAGTCCTGAGCTTGATCTTGGCATTACTCTATACAAAGACTTTGCTGCCGATTACTATAAAACCGAACTTGGATTGAGCTGGAATCATGATAAGTTTAGGTTGTTAACAGACTTGCAATACGATAACGATGATAACTGGCAAGTAGGCCTCTCTGGACAAGTGAGTATTGGAGCGGGCGAAACCGTAGATCAGGTTTTTTTAACTGGCAAACGCTTGTCGCAGTTTGGCTCTTTGATGGTTCGTGCTTTTATCGACCAAAATAATAACGGCTATCTTGACGATGGGGAGTTACCGCTGAAGGGGGTAACTATAAAAGCATTGCAAAACTTTGCTCAAGGTAAAACTGACGACGACGGTGTGGCTCTATTACCCGCAATGGTTAATTACAAACGAACAGATATTATTGTTGACAAAGAAACGATCCCCGAACCCTTTTTAATTCCCGCTAACGATGGCTTTTCATTCACTCCAAGACCCGGTCATATTGAATATGTTGAAATACCATTTGTAAACTCGTCGGAAGTTGAAGGTATTGTTGAAATCAATGAGGGTACTGAGCGCCGACCTGCAGGGTTCACCACCGTGAGTTTACTTGATGAAACGGGTAACGAAGTCGCGCGCACTCAAACGGCATATGACGGCTACTATGTATTTACTAGTTTGAAGCCAGGGACTTACCGTACAGCGATAAGTGATGCGAAAAGGCTCGCGGTAGCCAGTACTCAACAGATAGAAGTGGAGTTAAGTGCAGAGGGAGACTTGCTGCTTGATGTAAATCACGAATTACAACGACAGCGTGCAACCACGCAAGAGTTTGCTGTAGTTGGACGCTTCAAGACATTAACGATATTAAAAGTGTATGCGGCGATTTTGGCTAAGCGTTATCCCGCGTTATTAAGCGGTGGTTTTGGGTATGCGCAACAAGAAGGCGACGTCACTTATTTACTTATATTAAGAGATGACGCCACGCAAAATGCGGCAAATATTTGCCAAAATCTACTTCCCTTCAAAGTTTCTTGCGCGGTGGAAGCCTTAACTATTTATGAAAGAGAAAACAATGCAATCAATTAAGTGGCATCTCATTATGTTCAGTTTCGTTGCGCTAAGTGGTTGCCAAGCAACTGCGAGCAAGAGTCAACTTGACTCATTACAAATGAAGAAGCAGCTATCTTTATTGGAACAGCAGGTAAGCACCTTACAACAAGAAGTTGAGCAACTCAGAGCGCTAAAACAGCAGGTTGCTAAGTTTGAAGAAGTGCAGGAAGATTTAGATGTTATTGCGATGCAGCTATCAAATTCGCTTGCAAAGCAAAAGGATGCTGAGCTTTTAGCAGAGCAACCCGAGCAAGTGATAGAGCAAAAAACAAAGCCCACCGAGAAACAAGAACAGCCTGTCGAGATAGCTGAATTCGCAATTCAATTGGCCTCTACAACGGAATATACCAAGCTTAGGCAAACCTACGAGCAACTCAAGGATAAGTTACCGCAAGACTTTGCAACAAGCGAAGTGAATATCGAGCAAATAGATATTCAAAATACCAAATATTATCGACTCAAATTAGGTGCATTTACAGATAAGGCCTCTGCATACAAAGGTTGTCAGCAGCTTAAGCGTGCAGGTTTAAGCTGTTTGGTTAGCCATTACACCAGTCATCGACTTTAAAACTTGGTGCGTATTTTGCATTTTATCCAATAAGTTTATCGTGGGCTTGGTGAAATGAAATATCTAGCACTCATAGTGATTATGTTGTTGGCGGGGTGTACAAACAGCCAACAGGTCGGCAAAAGAGAAGCGACCCAGCAGCAAGAAATCTTACCTGACGTAGATGGGTTTGGCGCTCAGTTAGCCGCGGAACTTGGGCAGTATGTACGGCCGTTCAAGCCGAATTCAACGCTTGCTGTGACGAGCTTTTTTAAGGCTAATCAGCTGGATGATACCGTTGCTGGGCAAGGTTCAGGCTTGAGCGTGGCCTTGCAAGAATCCCTCATGACCCATTTAAGTCAAATGGGGGCAGATGTCGTGGAATATCGACTCAGAAACGCTTTATCTTTACAAAGTTCTGCCGATAGTATGTTAAGTCGAGAATTGAATGTGCTGAATCAGCGCCAGAAAATTGACCTCGTGGTGGTCGGGACAATCGTAGAAAGTCGAGATACCTATTTGGTCAATGCGCGGCTGGTTGATACGTTACATAATCGAGCCGTTTCAGCCGCATCAATCAGCATTCCTAAAGCTGTGATGTGGGGTACGGAGCGTGTCACAAATCGTGACGGTCAGATTATACGAAGCCAATATTAGTGGAGATGAAAGTAATGAAAAAAGTATTAAGTTTGGTTTTGCCGCTTTCATTGATGGTTGGCTGTGCTCAGAGTAACTTTTTTGCGGTGGATAATGCTCAGGCTGAGCCCGTGCGTAATGGCTTTGAGAAATCTTCGATGTATCAAAGTAACCCAAACGGTATGAAACAATTCTCTGTTTCTCAGCAAATGGCTGGTAAAAATGTCACTCACTATGTCCAGTCTATAATGCAAGACATGGTTGCAAACTTGAAACACGTGAATGAGAAAACACCGGTAGCAGTGACAAGCTTTGTATTTTTAGATAAAGAATTTGATAAAGGTTCCTTGCTGGGTAACCAGTTGGCTGAAAGCTTTATCCATGAGCTTCATGCATTTGGGATCCCTGTTGTGGACTTTAAAACAACAGACTATATCCGGGTGACACCTGAAGGCGATTTTATTTTTAGTCGTGACTTTTTAGAGCTATCTGACGACCACCCTTTTTTGTACGTGCTAGGTGGTACTTTGGTGAATCATCAGGGCGGAGTTATGGTTAATGCCAGAGTGGTTGGGCTTAGAAGTAAAAGTGTCGTGGGTTCTGCTCAAGGGTTTTTACCGCAAAACGTAGTTAACGCCCTACAAGATGGTGCGGCATACGATGGCATTCGTATAGAGCGTGCGAACTAATTCGGAGGCGATGATGAAAAATGTAGTGCTATTCGCGACGACACTCGCATTACTCGGTGGTTGCGAAGTGACAAATCAGGCGACTCCTGAATCTACAGAAACGCAGCAATCCGATATGGAAATATTATATGCCATGATGGAAGAGCAAGAGCGTAATGAAGATTCACAAGCGGCGATATCGCAAGATATTGGCTTCGTTAGCTATCGTCATCGCAAAGAAATTGCTAACTACGCCAATCAAATTGCGTTGGAGCTGTCAGATACGGTGTTAGGGCAAAAGCCCGAGTCGATAGCGGTAGCTAGTTTTGTTAACTTTAATGAATCATTAAGGGATACAAACCAGCTAGGAAACCAATTGGCTGAGTCTTTAATGCATCAAATGCAAAAGCTGGGTTATCAAGCATTAGACTTTAAAGCATTGGGGAAAATTGAAGTGACATCTAGTGGTGATTTGACTTTTTCGCGTAATGCAAGTCGCTTGAAAAACACTCAATCTCCCAGTCATTTGCTCACAGGCACTATGGTTTACCGTCCACGAGGCGTGGAGGTGAACGCAAGGTTGTTAGAGTTTAATACTAACTTAGTGATCGCAAGCACGGTGGTGACTATCCCGTATTTTATCCTTGATGATCAGGCAACCGCTTCAAGGTAGTACTTCAAATAGCGTTTTTTAGAAGAAAATACCGTTTAGGTTTTATTAAACGAAGAACTATCCTACTTCTTATTCACACCTCAAGCGAAGTAACTGATAGCGCAGTAGTGGGTCTTAACTGCTGCGTATTCACCTACTGAACCACCTCATTTATTAGCGCGAATAAATTGACTATTAATCTTTAAAAGTTCATTAAGATCAGTATACTAAAGCGAAGTCACTGAGATGCAGTACAACAGAGAATCGACAACTCTCGACTTCATTGGTATTAAGTACCGCAGATCCCGCTAGTGAAGGTCAAAAAAGCGACTGTTATCTGACTTTAGAGATTGTCCCCATAGTTTAATGGATAAAACAAGGCCCTCCTAAGGCTTAGATGTAGGTTCGATTCCTACTGGGGACGCCATTGGTATTCATTTCTGTGTGGAATGACCAAAGTAAATGGGAGGTGGAAGCATGATGCAGAGGGGATAAAGTCATCGAAATTCTTGCCTTTTGCTGCAGAAAGACTCTGCCTTACAATTCAAACTCATTTTCAGTTTCTATTTGAATTTCAACCAAATCATTAATTTGCACATTGTGAAGTGGGCGATTACTGATATTTACCGCAATGGCATTTTGAGCGTTCACTTGGATCACTTGCAGCTTATTAATGGTTTTAATTTGATGCATAAATATTTTACCATCGACATTAGTCAGCGGATTACTATGTGCTACGTTAAGGATCTGGCCATTCTCTAAGCCATGCATGCGGCCCAAATTAATAACGACTTGTTCATCATCGATATGTAGGATTTTGCCATTGGTAGGTAAGCAGGCGACCGCTGCGTTTAAATCAGTTGCGATTTGTGTCAGCGTGGTTTGGATCTCATCAGCATAATCTGTCTGCCAAAAGCGCTCACTGTACACATCAATTAATTTGGTTTTCTTAAACGGCCACACGCCTTGAGTGGCATATTGTTTTTGCCACACCCTTTCATGAGAAAGTGCATCAAACAGCGCAAAGTCTACCTTGAAGCTTCTTAAGTATTTATCGCTTTGCCAAAATGCGAGGTCACTATTAAGTTTATCGACACTAGCAACATCAGTTATTTGACTCAGTAGTACAAATTGGCTGTTGGTATTTGCTGTAATGGTCTCGATTAGCTGTTCATTATAATCAAAACGCTGACTGAAAAAGCGGCTAACATCTATAGTCTGTGCAAAATAGGGAACGGGTTCTAAGCTCGACTTTTGTTCAGTCATAGTCTGGTATAGGCGCTCGCTCACCGCTTTATTTACGTCAAAAATTTGACCTAAAGTTGCTTGATGTTTATTTTTTAACTGGCTTTGTGTGACTGCAACCTGTTTATTGTATGCACTAGTTGGGCACTGAGCACTTTGTGGGGTAATATCGATATGCAATGTTACTTGCCATGAGTCACCGACTTTTGCTTCAGCAATCACGTTGGCGCTCTGGATTTCGGCATTTGAGCGGATCTTAAGTTGATCTTGGGTGAGCACACCATCGGTGACGGTTTGTACACTACTCACAGAAGCACCAGAAAACAGCAATGCTTGTGTGATGGCGTCGTTTACGGCCTTTCTTTTGGCTTTTTGATGATCGCCATTTTTAACGTCAGCCATGCCGGTAACTTCAAACCATTCGGCATAAGCAGGATTAGTTAAGGTGATACACAACAGTGATAGACTGATCGTGAATTGCTTTTTCATGTTTAAATGCCCAGATAAAAAACTACTCTTTAACTCAGCAATACCTGTGCCAAATTTTGGCAAGGTTCGTGCATAATCATAGATCATTAAAGTTAATTTTTATTTATTGCCAATACTCGATGAAACCACAACAATCCTTGCGAGACTAAGATGCTGGGGAAGTGTTAAATTTTGATTGGTATTTATTGTAGCGGAGTGAGGTGAAATGCGTATCACTAATTCTATCAGTGCAGTTGTTATGGTTTGCTCGCTAGCGGGACTCAGTGGCTGTTCAAGCCTCGTTGATAAGCACATTGAATATGAAACAGTACAACCGGAAACTTTTCCTGTTTTACGTGCTGTGGGGTACGCGCCTTTGAGTGCTCAGCCGGGTAAAACTGCGGGTGAGAAGCAGCTAATGGCTATTAAAGTCTCAAAATTAGAAGCGTATCGTGAATTGGCCGAGCAACTGTATGGCCAGAATTTGACATCTACTATTACGGTAAAAGGGGCGGTTGCGCAAAACGACGGCCTTAAGAGCCAAGTAAATGGACTCGTTCGAGGGGCTAAGGTGCTGAAAAGTTACGCTGTTGGTGATACTTACACGACGGAATTAGAGCTTGATATGAAACGCGTTTATGATTTGTATATTACTCAAGTCAAGCCGCAGAAAATTAAGAAGATATCTTATAGTTTTAAGTAAGCACTCATCACATGTCGCTTACTTAATATGCTGCATTTCGGTTGTTCTTCAATACTGAAATATGATTGGCGTGGCTACGCCTTTAGGTTACGTACTAACTCACTGTCGCTACTTTTAACACTACCATCCTGACCATATGTAATCGAAGTTGGTGCGCCAATTAAGATCCCTTTTAATTCACGTGTGCTTACATTCGCCTGATGAGCAGTTTTAGCATTGATTTCATTTTTGGTTTGGCATTCACTGAGTAGTGCTCGCACTTTAGTAACGAGCGGGGCTACTTCATTGTGTTCAAAGACGTGAGACTCTGTTTTTGACAATTCATTGTCGAGCTTTTGCAGTTTTGAAATGAGAGTTAGCTTTTCACGAGCGATTTCTTTTAAGTTGTCGCCACGCCGAGATGCAAGCTCGTCAAGCTCACGCGCCAGAAGCTGGGTCATCGCTTCTAGCGTTGAGATTTGTTCAGAAAGTTTGTGGTGGCAAAGCCGAACCAAATCATCCATATATTTCGAACTCAAATGCAGCTATGTTTTTGGCGAGTTTTTCCGCGTCAACTTGGTACTTGCCTTCTGCAATCGCTTTTTTCAATTCTTCGACTTTCTTGTCGTCAAAGCCTGATGATTGCTGCGCTTTTTCGTTGACTGTTTTCAGCTGTTGCGCTTGTGGAGTCAGACTGACTGAATCCGCAGCTGCTTTTGGTGTAGCTGGTGATTTAACTGATGCGCTGTTGGCATCATTTCTTTGCAATTCAGCTTTCTGTTGCTTAACATTATTAGCAACGGATGTAGACTGATTCTGACCGTTAACTTGATTAACCATGATTGTAGACCCAATAAAATTATACTCTCAGCCTTGTTATCGGCGTTTAATAGTATTACTTTAGCAAATTTTTTATAAATTCACCTCTACTGTTTCCACTTCTATTACTCTAGCACGTAAGGTTTTGCCAGAGCGAGAGTTTTTAATATTAATCAGTTCACCACGGTTGCCATCTTGCTGCGCTTCTCCTTGAGTTTTGATCACGAGTCCACCTGATTTAGCAATAATCGTCACAGTATCGCCTTTGCAGACCATGCAGATATGGGCTTGAGTAAAGGCTTGGCCTTCTCTTATATTACGTTTGCTGCGACTACCTATTAGTATCGACTTATCTTCAACATAAGAAACTCTGCGAAAACGTTTTGGCTGATACTCTATTTTTACATCTTCATCTTGAATAACACGGCCTTTTTCTAACATGGTTGCGCTAACTAATATGGGGAAGAGGTGATCGATACGTACGTGGACGTATTGAGTCCAGCTGAGGGTATCGTTGCATCTAATTTGTACTGTCACTTGAGTATCAAAAGGCGGAGCCATCGCTGTACTATATTGCAACGGTGACTGACAATCCCTTGCTGGAATTCTTGAATCAAGTGGTATAGCAGTCAGTGACAGCTGACTATCGGGATCCTGCTCTACATTTGGTTCAACAAATTCTATTGCGCTTTGTTCTAAAGTTTTGTTGTCATATTGCTGACAATAACCATAGTCAACGCCTATAAAATAAGCGAACAAACAAAAAAACTGAATGTAATGGGTTTTTTTTAACAAACTCATGATGTTTCGACTATGCTTATGGGGTGAAACAAGGTATAAAGATTCTGCTTTAATAACTGCACCTAATCAAGGGTGGTAAACCATATCAGAGTCGAAGCAAAGATCGTTCCGATTAGCGGTTTATACAGTAGGAGATTGAAATGGCAGGTATTTTAGACTCGGTTAACCAACGTACACAGCTGGTTGGACAAAACCGTCTCGAGCTATTACTTTTTCGACTTCAAGGTCGACAGCGCTTCGGCATTAATGTTTTCAAAGTCCGAGAAGTGCTTCAATGTCCAGCATTGACAAGCATGCCCAAGTCAAACCCGCTTATCCGAGGGGTTGCTCATATTCGAGGCCAAACTATATCCGTAATTGATATGTCACTTGCGGTAGGTGGACCTCCTATTCAAGATATTCGTAACTGTTTTATTGTGATTGCAGAATACAACCGTTCAGTCCAAGGTTTTCTAGTCAGTGCAGTAGAACGCATTGTGAATATGAACTGGGAAAAAATAATGCCACCGCCATCAGGGGCAGGTCGTTATTCCTATTTGACAGCGGTTACAGAAATTGAAAACGAGCTAGTTGAAATATTGGACGTAGAAAAGATCCTTAATGAAATTTGCCCAATCAACACAGAAGTCAGTGCTGATATTGTCTCTGATGGTGAAATGCAAAAAGATTTAGGCGAACGTATTGTATTTATTGCTGATGACTCTGCGGTTGCTCGTAATCAGGTCAAACGTGCATTGGAGCCACTAGGTGTTCAGACTGAGCTTGCGAAGAACGGCAAAGAAGCACTTATCAGGCTTCGCGAAATTGCGGAAATGGACTGTCAAAATAATGTCACCGAGCGAGTAGGGCTATTAATTTCTGACGTTGAAATGCCGGAAATGGATGGTTATACGTTAACGGCTGAAATAAAAGCTGATCCAAAATTAGCGCCATTGCATGTGATACTCCATACTTCACTGAGTGGCGTATTTAATCAGGCTATGATTGAGAAAGTGGGCGCTGATGATTTTATTGCTAAGTTTAACCCAGATGAATTAGCTTCAGCGGTTAAAAAATGGGTTCATTGTGATTAAAGCTGGTGGTAGCACTTGGAAAATAAGCATTTAGAGCAAAAAGAGTACGACCAATTTAGAACCTTTTTGGAGCAACAGTGCGGTATTGTACTGGGTGACAATAAATTGTACTTGGTCAAAAGCCGGCTTGCTCCTCTGATGGCTCGCTTTGGTGTGGAAACACTTTCGTCCTTAGTAGCTAAAACACTCAGTCCCCATGAGCGGCAATTGCGTGCCGCTGTGGTGGATGCGATGACAACGAATGAAACACTTTGGTTTAGGGATACTTATCCGTTCGAGCTAATTAAATCGAAAATCTTACCAGAGTTTAAAGACTTGAGACGCCCTGTTAAGATTTGGTCGGCGGCAAGTTCATCAGGACAAGAGCCATATTCAATCGCGATGTCTGCGAGTGAATATGTGAGTAAAAGCCCTGGTGCGCTGAAAATGGGTGTTCAGATTATCGGTACGGACATTTCTAATACAATGCTGGATATGTGTAAGAATGCTGAATATGACGCGCTAGCGTTGGCGCGGGGGTTATCGCCTGAGCGCAGAAAGAAGTTTTTTATGGATAGTGGCAATGGAATGGCTAAGGTTGTTGAACCGATCCGTAAAATGGTCAGTTTTAGACATTTAAACCTGCTAGATTCTTATGCATTGATGGGTAAGTTTGATGTTATTTTCTGCCGTAACGTCCTGATCTATTTTTCACCTGAAGTGAAAGCCAAAATCATTTCGCAATTTGCTCAGTCGTTAAATCCTAATGGTTATTTGTTTTTAGGTGCGTCAGAATCAATGGCGGGTTTAAGTGACGACTTTAATATGATCCGTTGTAATCCTGGGATTATATATCAGAAAAAGACTTAATACTCACATATAGCGGCAGGGACGTTCGCTATAGTTAGGTATTGAATATTTGTACGCAGTCGCAGTTCCAATGACTACTTTCATCAACCTTGGATTTTCTAAGTTCAACCGCCGACTCTTCAGACGCTTCCTCTTATTTATTTCACTCCTCAATATTGGCTCAAGTTTAACTATTCCAAAAAATATAATTTAACATATTGAAATTTAATGAATAAATTGAATTTCAAAACTGGCCTAAAGATTGCTTTGTCATACTTGAGTCAATTTTTTGGAGTCAGATAATGGCAATTAGTTTCGATAAAGCGTTGGGTATACATCAGCATACTATGCTGCTTCGCTCACAACGCGCTGAAATTCTAGCAAGCAATATCGCAAACGCAGACACTCCAGGATACAAAGCTAAAGATATCGACTTTGCTAGTGCTTTGAAAGCGGCAAAGACAATGCAAAGAAGCGGCAATGATATGGTTAGAACAGATGCAAAACACCTCACTGGTGGTACCAAAATGAGTAATTCATCTGAGCTATATCGTTCGCCAAATCAAGCAGATACAGGTGATGGTAACTCAGTTGATATACAAGTGGAACGAAACTTGTATGTACAGAATGCATTAGAGTACCAAGCCAGTTTGCAATTTCTTGGTGGTAAGTTCAGTAGCCTTAAGAAGGCACTCGGCGGACAAGGGGCATAATTATGAGTTTATATAACGTTTTCGATATTGCGGGTTCAGGAATGAGCGCACAGAATGTGCGACTTAATACCACCGCAAGTAATATCTCGAACGCAAACTCAGTGAGCTCTAGTCAGGATACTGTGTATCGCGCTAGACACCCTGTATTTGCCGCTGAACTTTCCAAAGCTGCAGCTTCCCAGAACAATGTTGCGGGATCTTCAGTTGGAGTAAAAGTCTTAGGTGTGGTTGAGAGCGACAAGCCGCTTCAAGTTGAATACAACCCAAACCACCCAAGTGCTGACGCAAATGGCTACATTTATAAACCGAATGTGAACGTGGTAGAGGAGATGGCAAATATGATTTCTGCTTCTCGCTCTTACCAAACCAATGTTCAAGTTGCAGATGCTGCAAAGCAAATGCTTAGCAAAACATTGCAACTAGGCCAGCGCTAAATTGGGAGTAACAGCTGATGAGTAATAATGTAAATGCCACTTCTTCAACGGGTGTAGATTCACTCTACTGGGATAGGCAAAAGCAGGCCGAGGAGAAAAAGCCCAGAGATGAGCTATCGCAAGAAGATTTCTTCTCGCTGCTTACTCAACAGCTCTCTTTCCAAGATCCAAGTAAGCCTGCGGACAACGATCAAATGATCGCGCAGATGACAAGTTTTACTATGGCCGAGGGGATCTCAAAGCTAAATGAGAATTTTGACTCGTTGGCTGCATCAATGACTTCTAACTCGGCGCTTCAAGCATCAACGCTGATTGGTAAGAAAGCATTACTCGAATCAACGACGTTAGAACATGGTGACGATGCACTTACAAAAGGTTCTGTGATTGTACAGGAACCAGTTCAGAATCTATCAGTGGGTATCTATGATGAATCTGGAGCGCTTGTAAAGACGCTTGAATTTGGCGAACAAAGTGTGGGCGCTGTGCGATTCGATTGGGATGGTAAAAATAAAGACGGTGAGATGATGCCTCCAGGTGAATACACCATAAAAGCGGAGGGTATGATTGAAGGTGAATATCAAACTTTACCGTCGGCCACATTTAGAAATATAGACAGTGTTAATGTTAATGGTGCTAACGGCATCGTCATTAATACCAAAGAAGGCGCGGTGCGCTTAACTGATATTGCTGAAATAGCATAGTAGTTTTAAAGAATTAACCTTAAGAACTTAGAGGTGAGAGTATGAGTTTCAATATAGCACTGACAGGTATTGCCGCCGCGCAAAAAGACTTGGACGTAACAGCAAATAACATTGCTAACGTGAACACGACGGGTTTTAAAGAGTCTCGCGCAGAATTTGCTGATGTTTACGCGTCTTCGGTTTTTAGCTCTGGCAAAACGAAAAATGGCGATGGTGTACAAACTACCATGGTTGCACAGCAGTTTCACCAAGGGTCATTAAAGTTTACGCAAAACTCGCTAGACTTGGCGATTGAGGGCGAAGGCTATTTTGCCATGTCAAACTCGCTCCAGTCACAAGATTTCACCTATTCTCGAGCGGGTGCATTTAAGCTCAACAAAGACAACTTTATCGTGAATGCTAAGGGTGATTACTTGCAAGGCTTTCCAGTCGATCCATCTACAGGTGATACCACGTCTTTGAGTTTAAGCACAACATCACCCGTTCAAATTCCAGATGCATCAGGTTCTCCTCGTGCAACATCGCAAATCTATACCTCGTTTAACCTAGATGCGACTGCGCAACCACCTACGATTGCTTTTGATCCTGAGCAACGTGCCTCATATAATTCAAGAACAGCAATTACGGTATATGATTCGTTGGGTGAATCACATACATTGCAGTTATTCTTCAGAAAAACAGCGGATAATGAGTGGTCTACTTACGCAACAATGGACGATAAACCTTTTAACCATAATGCGCAGCAAATTGATCCAGCAGCAACACCACCTGTGCCATACACTCCAGTAAGCGTATTTCGTTTTGACGCAAGTGGTATTCCTTCACAAACAGCGGATGATCCATCAGCTTCACCACTGACATTTAGTAACAATACGGGTACAACGTTTAACCCGCTTAGCCTTGCAGGTCCTCAAGATGCGGTCGATCCAACTATTGGTATGTCAAACTTGTTAGAAAACGGCGCAACCTTCCCGAATGATATTGTTGTTAACTGGCGTGATGAAGCAAACACGGCTCAGAAGTTACCGACACAATATTCATCAGGTCGATTTGAAGTGAAAGCGCTGGAACAAGACGGTGCAACCGTAGGTCGACTAGCTGGTATTGATATTGGTACTGATGGCAAGGTAGTAGCTTCATACACTAACGGTGACTCGACTTTCCTAGGGCAAGTCGCGCTCGTACGCTTCCCGAATTCTCAAGGCCTCCAAGCGATTGGTAATACTGAGTGGAAGAAAAGTCTATCTTCCGGCGAGCCACTAGCAGGCGAGCCAAACACAGGTACGCTTGGTGGTATTAGTTCATCGGCGTTAGAGCAATCGAACGTCAACCTTACAAACGAGTTAGTTGACCTTATCAGTGCCCAGCGTAATTTCCAAGCGAACTCTCGAGCGCTTGAGGTGAACTCAACATTGCAACAAAATATATTACAGATCCGATAATATATTATGCCCTCCAAAGGCTGCTACAAAGGCAGCCTTTTTTATGCCCGTCAAAAACATCTCATCACTTTGGCACTGTGTTTGCATTAACTAGATTAAGTTTGAATTTTATAGGTCATCGTCATGGATAAAATGGTGTATATCGCTATGTCAGGCGCTAAGCAGAGCTTACGCGGTGTGGCACTCAAAGCGAATAACCTTGCTAATGCCAACACGACTGGCTTCAAAGCAGATTTTGCTCAAGCGCGTTCAATGCAGGCATTCGGAGAAGGGTTACCCTCTCGGGTTTTTGCTATGCAAGAACGTCCAGGTACTAATATGACTGGTGGTGCAATCGTTGAAACTGGTCGTGAGCTTGATATTGCAGTAGATGATAAGTCATGGATCAGCGTCGTTGATGCGTCTGGCGAAGAAGCTTACACCAAAGTCGGCACGCTCAATATTCGTAATGACGGTGCGTTAGTCACAGCTCATGGGCGTCAACTTATTGGCGAAGGTGGGCCTATTGTCTTACCTATCCCCGTTGATAAAGTGGTGTTTAGTGACGATGGCTCTATTCAAGTGCGTCCACAAGGCGCTCCCGCTAACTTTCTTGAAGTGGTTGATCGGCTGAAAATTATTGAAGCAGACAATAGCAAGCTACAAAAAGGCAATGACGGCCTTTATAGACCAAAAGAAGATAAGCTAGAAGATGGGATCTGTGGCTTTTGTGAAATATCTCCAACTGCAAAAGTAATGAGTGGCTTCTTAGAGATGTCCAACGTCAATCCCGTTCATGAGATGGTGGATATGATCAACCATCAAAGACAATTTGAAATGCAAATTAAGCTGATGAAAACAGCTGAAGAAATAGATGAGCGACACACTTCGCTCCTACGCATAGTTTAAGAGTGAGGTAGAGATTATGAATCCAGCATTATGGATAAGTAAAACAGGCTTAGATGCTCAGCAAACTGATATTTCAGTTATTTCGAACAACTTGGCGAACGCCAGTACCGTCGGCTACAAAAAGAGTCGGGCGATATTCGAAGACTTGCTGTATCAAAACATCAATCAACCAGGTGGCCGCAGCTCTCAAGATACAGAACTACCATCAGGCCTAATGCTTGGTGCAGGTGCCAAAGTGGTCGCTAACCAAAAGAATTTTTCTCAAGGTAATATGTTAAGTACCGAAAACTCTTTAGATTGGATGATCCAAGGTCCGGGCTTTTTTGAGATTCAGATGCCAGATGGCACAACTGCGTATTCAAGAAACGGTCAATTCACGACGGATGAAGAGGGGCGGATAGTTACCTCTGGTGCGGGTTTTCCTGTGTTACCTGAGATGAATGTGCCCGACGATGCACAGTCAATCACTATCTCTCAAGATGGCGAAGTATCAGTGCGCGTTGCTGGACAAGCTGAAAACGTTGTCATTGGGCAATTGACGATCAGTGACTTTATTAACCCATCAGGTCTTGAACCGATTGGACAAAACTTGTACACGGAAACTGCGGTAAGTGGTGCACCAGTACAAGGTAATCCAAGCGTTGAAGGGCTAGGTAAGATTGTGCAAGGCGCACTTGAAACGTCAAACGTTAATGTGACCGAAGAGCTTGTAAATCTAATTGAGACACAACGCGTGTATGAGATGAACTCAAAAGTGATTTCAACGGTAGATCAGATGCTGAGCTACATTAATCAACAGCTGTAATTGGGTAGGGGGTATTATGCGTGCATTATATTTAGCCATCGTAACGGTCGCTGCATTATCTGGATGTAGTACAACACAAAATAAAAATGTGGTGCGTGACGATCCGTATTATGCGCCTATCTATCCCGAGGATAATCAAGCCCAAATGGTGGCAACAGGGTCATTATTTAATACGCAGTTTTCCAATGATCTTTATGCTGACAAAAAAGCGTTAAGAGTCGGCGATATTATTACCATCGTACTCAGAGAAACGACTCAGGCGACCAAAGCTGCAAATTCTGAGCTGGATAAATCCAGTGATTCGAGCTTAGACCCTGTGATTGGTCTTGGTGGCAATGCCATCAATATCGGAAAGGAAGCGATACAGTTTGGTGCTAAATCCAGTTCTTCTTTCTCTGGTGATTCGAAGTCTAATCAGTCAAATAGCTTATTCGGGAATATATCGGTCAATGTAACCCGAGTATTGCCTAACGGTAATTTAGTGATCCGCGGTGAAAAGTGGTTAACCCTCAATACTGGAGAGGAATTTATTCGCTTAGAAGGATTGGTAAGACCTCAGGATGTGACCGCAGATAACACTGTTGAGTCTAATCGAGTGGCAAATGCCAGAATTCAATATTCAGGTAAAGGTGACCAACAAGAAGTGCAAAGTGCAGGTTGGTTAACGAGTTTCTTTATGAGCGCGCTGATGCCGTTTTAAGGTGCTGAAAATGAACAATATGCTTAAGAATATTTTGCTTATCGGTGCGGCCATTACGTTGGTTGGTTTTTCTTCTTTGGCTTCTGCTGAGCGAGTTAAAGACGTCAGTATGGTTGAAGGTGTTCGTTCAAATCAACTGGTTGGCTACGGCCTCGTTGTAGGCTTGCCTGGTACCGGTGAGCAAACCAGATTTACCGAGCAAAGCTTTAAAGCGATGTTGAATAGCTTTGGGATCACGATGCCCGCAAGCTTAAAGCCAAAAATTAAAAATGTTGCGGCTGTTGCGGTTCACGCAGATCTGCCACCTTTTGTTAAGCCCGGCCAAACCATTGACGTTACCGTTTCATCTATTGGTAGTGCTGGTAGTTTACGAGGCGGTACTTTACTTCAGACCTTTCTAAAAGGGGTCGATGGTAACGTATATGCAATTGCGCAAGGAAGTTTGATTGTTGGTGGTTTGGGTGCTGATGGTGCCGATGGGAGTCGAGTTGTGATCAATACGCCGACTGTTGGTCGGGTGGCAAACGGCGCGACAGTGGAGCGAGCGGTACCAAGTCCGTTTACTCAGGGTGATTACATTACCTTTAACTTGAATAGACCAGACTTTACTACTGCAAAACGCTTGGCCGATACTATCAATGGCCTTGTTGGACCAAATAGTGCAAAACCTATGGATGCAGCCTCAGTTCGAGTA
The DNA here is from genome assembly GCF_041414765.1 of Pseudoalteromonas sp. DY56-GL79. NCBI lineage: Bacteria > Pseudomonadati > Pseudomonadota > Gammaproteobacteria > Alteromonadales > Pseudoalteromonadaceae > Pseudoalteromonas > Pseudoalteromonas sp. DY56-GL79. The sequence goes on from NZ_JANHZS010000002.1 coordinate 86,578, forward strand.
ATTGCACCAAGAGATCCGTCTCAGCGCGTTGCGTATTTATCTACGCTAGAGAATCTTGAATTCAAACCAGCGGATACCGCTGCGAAGATCATCGTTAACTCGCGCACTGGCACTATCGTTATCGGCAAAAATGTCAAGTTGCAGCCTGCGGCAATTACTCATGGCGGCCTTACCGTAACAATTGCTGAGCAGCAAAATGTGTCACAACCTAATGCGCTGGCGAATGGCGAAACAACAGTGACGCAGCAAAGCATTATCGACGTAAATCAGGATGACTCTCGAGCGTTTGTGTTTGACCCAGGCGTGAGTCTTGATGACTTGGTTAGGGCAATTAACCAAGTTGGCGCAGCGCCTGGTGATTTAATGGCGATCCTTGAAGCGCTAAAGGAAGCGGGCGCAATAAATGGTCAATTAGTCGTCATTTGATGTTCTATTATTAATCAACTAGTTAGCCTCACAATTGTGAGGCTTTTTTTTGGCTCAGATTTTGCATTTCTATTTGTATAGTTATTAACGTCAAACAGTGCTGAGTGTATGAACACCGACCAATTGAAAAATCAAAGCTTTTTTGACCTAGGAAACCTTGATTCGATCCGTAAAGAGGCGCTGAAAGGTGCTGGCGATCAAGGTGCCTCAGATCAGGCATTGAAGAAGGCGGCACAACAGTTTGAGTCTATCTTTACGCAAATGTTGTTACAAAGCATGCGTAAAGCGAATGAGGCGCTAGAGGATAAAGACAGTCCATTTAACTCTAGCGGTGTCAAATTTTTTGAAGAAATGCATGATCAGCAACTTTCGATGCACTTATCTGAGCAGGGCAGTTTAGGACTTGCAGATCTGATTGTGCAGCAATTGTCTCCTAATTCTGAAAAGTATAAGCCTGCCTCAGTAATGAGAGTTGACGGCGATATTTCCTTTAAAAGACAGGCGACAGCGAGTGAGAGTGTGCGTAAACCTGAACCGCAGGCTGTCAATGTTAAGGTAGATACCTCAAGCGATGAACAAACAGGCTTTGGTTCTCCTGAGGAATTCGTCGACAGAATTTGGGAACACGCTCAAACTGCTGCGAAAAAGTTAGGCTTGAACCCTGCGGTAATGGTTGCACAAGCTGCACTGGAAACCGGTTGGGGTAAACACATCATCAGCAAAAAAGATGGTAGTAGCAGTTTTAATCTATTCAATATCAAAGCGGATAGCCGCTGGAGTGGTGAAAGCGCCAGAAAATCGACACTTGAATTTGAGCAAGGGTTACCGGTGCAAAAGCAAGCCGATTTCCGTGCTTATAAGTCGCTTGAACAAAGCTTTGATGATTATGTCAGTTTCCTAAAAGGTAATCCGAGATACGAGCAAGCCTTAAATAAGGCTGGTGATAGTCATGCTTATTTAAGTGAGCTTCAAAATGCAGGCTACGCGACCGATCCGAATTATGCCAACAAAATTAAGTCAGTTCTAAAGCGTATTGATGTATCCGATTTCTTATCCGGTGCGCTAACAAAGGGAGTCAGATGAGATGTCATTTGATCTATTAAATATTGGTGCGGCAGGGGTTAGGGCTAACTCTGAGTTACTACAAACCACCAGTAAAAACATTGCTAACCTAAATACCAAAGGGTATATCCGTGAACGGACTGAACACGGAACTATGATAGGTGGGATGGTTGGCCGCGGTGAAACCGTGCGTTTACTCAACCAATTTGCGCAGCAGCAGTTAAATCGTGATATTTCTAATCAGTCTTACTATGAGCAGTTTGTCACTGAGGCAAGCCGCGTTGACACGTTGTTTGCACAAGACTCAAACAGTCTGAGCAAGAGCATCAACTCGATGTTTAATAATTTACAAAGCGCGATTAACTTGCCTTCATCGACAACTAACCGCTCTTTATTTATGACAGGCGCTCAAGGCCTAGTCGATCAAATGGATAGATTGTCAGGTATTGTTGTTGATCAAAACAGTATCGTGAACGAGCAATTGGATATTTTCTCGGAAGAAGCCAATAACCTTGTTCAAAAAATCAGTGAATTAAACAAGCAAGTAGCGAGTAAGTCAGCGCTCAATCTTAACAATGTCGATCACAGCGTGCTTAATGAGCGAGATCAAGCAATTAAAGAGCTTGCTGAGCTCGTAGATATAGAAACACTCGACGGTGAAAATGGCGAGAAGCTCGTGTTTTTAGGCACTGGGGATGCGCTTGTGATGCAAGGTGGAGCCTTCAATTTATTCGCGATGAAAGGCAACCCAGATCCTAACCATAAAGAACTAATCTTAGACATTAAAGATAAAAATGTTGTGCAGCTCGAGTTAGATAGCGGCAGCTTGAAAGGCAAAATCGGCGGGTTACTGGCGTTTAGAGATGAAGTCTTAATCCCGGCACAAAACCAACTAGGTCAAATTGGCCTCGCATTGGCAGATGCTTTTAATCAGCAAAATAGATTGGGAATGGACTTAGATGGCAACATAGGTGGAGATATATTTAAAATACCTACCGTGGGTGGCTTTGCTTACAGCGAAAATACAGGCACCGCAGCGCTTACGGCAACACTTGAGCCTGGGCGCGGCAATGAGTTGCCAGCTACCGATTTCCAAGTTACTTATACCAGTGCAACAACCGTTGAAATAACAGCTGTAGATGCCAAAGGCAATCCTATCGGTACTCCGACGACTGGTAATATTGCAGGTGGAGTCATCACGGGAACGGGCGATTATTTTGGCTTACAAATGAACGTAACGGGTAGTGGTGCAACAGGTGATAGATTTCTTGTGAAATTAAATCAACAGGCTGCAACTGGGTTGGAGCTTGCAACTCAAAGACCAGAAGCACTCGCATTAGCGTCGCCAATTCGTACTGAAAAATCAGCAGACAATAATGGTACGGCAACCATTTCAGCGGGAGTCGTCACTGATACCGATCCAGCGACTAGTGCGTTTACTGCAGGAACGCCGCCAACGTTGAATGATGGTCCTTATACTTTGACTAAAACAGCAAATGCTAACGAATATACGTTAACCAGTAATTCAGGTACAACGCATACCTTCACGGCTCCTGCCGATGGTAAAGATATTCTTTCTGGAGTGGGAGCCGCGCCTGTACCTTTTGATAATCTTGGCTTCACTTTCGATATCGAGGGTACACCGAATACCGGTGATAGTTTTGAGATTAGCTTTAACACAGGTGGTTTTGATGACAATCGTAATGGCGCGGCGCTCGATGGTCTGAAATCATCGGATTTAGTTAGACAAAATGTAGAGTCTACAGGTAGTACCGAAAGCCATAAAACCTTTAATGAAGCATATGCCGATATTGTCACAGGTGTAGGGGTTATTACCAATCAAGCAAAAACCAACGGCGCGGCATTTGAAGCGCTGGCTAATCAGTCAAGCGCATGGTTTGAGTCTCTATCGGGCGTAAACCTAGATGAAGAGGCGGCCAACTTGTTACGTTTTCAACAGTCTTACTCGGCTTCGGCTCAAGTCATTTCGGCAGCAAGAACTGTGTTCGATACCTTATTAAGTGCAGCGAGGTAATTATGCGTTTATCTCAAAATCAAATTTTTAATTCTAATCTTAATTCTATTTTGCGTAATCAGCAGGACGTGAATAAAGCAACACAGCAGCTGAACACGCAAAAGCGGGTATTGAGTGCTTCTGATGATGCTTCAGCGACTGCTAGAGCCATGCTTTTTGATGACAGGATCCAAGCAAACGATCAGTTTACCAAGAACCTGACTATGTTGTCTTCGAGATTAGATACTCAAGAATCAGTACTAGAAAATATTAAAACGGCCATTGATAGCGCTTATGCGAAGTCGATACAGGCAGGTAACGGTGGGTTATCTGACGTTGACCGTGAAGCGATTGCTGATGAGCTCGAGTCCATTCAGGATACTATTTTGGATTTAATGAACTCAAAAAGTGAGGATGGTAAGTTTATATTTTCCGGCTACCAAGATAATACGCAAACCTACAGCTTTGATTCTGCCACTGGAAAGTACGTATATAACGGTGACCAAGGACAGCATAAAATAAAAGTTTCTGAAGGGGTTGAAATACGCTCAAGTGATAACGGTTTTGATGTATTTGAAAGTGCAGAGAAGCGACTGAATATTACTTCAAATACAGGTGTGGTTTCTGGTGGAATTACTTCTGCATCGGTTTATGTAGATGAGCAAGCTGTGTTTGATAAGTTTCATAAAGCAAATTACAACGCCGATCCAAGTGCGCCTGCAGGTGCAAACACCTTTGACTTAGTAGTGACAGCGGGTACGCCAAATACTTACCAGCTTGAGCAGGGGGGAACGGTTATTTCAACAGGTAGCTTTGAAGGTAATTCGGTCAAAGTAGCAGGTATGGAATTTAAATATGAGGGTGCCGGTTCTGGTCAAATCAGTTTTGATTTAGAAAAGCCCCAGAAGGAAAACATTCTAAATACATTAGAATCTATGATTACGTCATTAAGAGACCCCAGTATTACGGGCGATGATTACAAACAGGTACTTGCAGATGGGATCTCTGGACTAGACAATGCCAAAATCAAGATATCGCAAGGACAAGCGGGGCTTGGTGGTAGGTTAAATGCTGCTAAGCTTGTATCTGATGCAAATTCAGACTTGGACGTAGATAATAAGGCAAATAAAGCGGCTTTAATAGAAGTCGATTTTTATTCTGCGATTTCAGAACTCACCAAGCATGAAACTGCGTTGCAGGCCTCTCAGGCAACATTTGGCCGCCTAACTAACCTTTCTCTATTAGACTATATTCGTTAAAAGACGGCCTTTACGGGCCGTTTACTCTCACACCGCTCTAAACTCAACTTTTCCTCGTAACAAGCTGAATAATAATACAGTTTTATATAATTACCTGACCGTAACCTAGGTGCGTCAAAACTTTGCCATATTTGTTTGAGCAACAATAAAAGCATATAGAAATCATGACGATAATTTTTTTTTAAAAAAAATACTAAAGGAAATTTTTTGCCGACCGATAACTTAATTAACCAAGCCGGAGAGTGAAAAACATTCAAAGGTTGGAAAAGAATCTAAGTTTGAGAGTGAAAGACTCGATTTAAAGTGGGAGAACCATCATGGCACTTTATGTAAATACTAACGTAAGTTCATTGAACGCACAAAGACAATTAATGCAATCTGGTAATTCACTAGATACATCATTCAAACGTCTATCATCAGGTTTTCGTATCAACAGCGCTGCTGATGATGCTGCAGGCCTACAGATTTCTGACCGTTTGAGTTCACAAATCAATGGTCTAAACCAAGGTAACCGAAACGCGAACGACGGCATTTCACTAGCGCAAACAGCCGAAGGTGCGATGGATGAAGTAACCTCAATGTTCCAGCGTATTCGTACACTGGCACAACAAGCATCAAACGGCTCAAATACAGACGAAGATCGTTTGGCGATTCAAGAAGAGATCCGTTCACTGTCAGACGAGGTGAATCGAGTTGCTGCAGATACAACTTTTGGTGGTCAAAACTTACTGGATGGCAGTTACTCAGCAAACTTTCAGGTAGGTGCTGATGCGGTACAAACTATCGGTTTCAGTATGCAGAATGTTGCTGGTACAGCAAATGATATGCAGGCAAACGGCGGTTTTACACTGTCAGGTATCGCGGGTATCGCAAGTGGAGTAACAGGTGTAGCACTAAGTGCAACAACAGGAACTATTAGTACAAACATTGGTACTGAAGCTGATGCAAAAGTATTCTCAGATGTATTCACAGCTGGCGGCATCTCAGTATCTTCGCAAGCGAATGCTCAGGCTGTACTAGCTGGTATGGATAACTTGATTGCGGTAGTTGATAAGAAACGTGCAGAGTTAGGTGCGGTTCAAAACCGATTCCAATCAACGATTCGTAACCAAGCAAATATCTCTGAGAACTTGTCGGCTGCGAAATCACGTATCAAAGATACTGACTTCGCTCAGGAAACTGCAAGCTTAACTAAAATGCAAATCCTTCAACAAGCTAGCCAAACAATCCTAAGTCAGGCTAACCAACGTCCTCAGGCTGCTTTAAGTCTTCTAGGATAACAGTTGGAAGGTAAAGGTGCCTAAGCCGAATGGGGTATTTGCTTAGGCACCGAATTGGATGATAAAGCGGAGGTGCTTAAATCCAATAGCGTTCATTAAAACAATGAACACGTTAACTAAAGCATTAAGTATGCCAACTTTATGCTAGAAAAATGACACTCACTCTCAAATTTATCTAAAGAGGCCAACTGGCCTCTTTTTATTTCCCTACACTTTGAGCTGAAGCCTCTCCACCCATCAAAAAAGCCGCGGCTAGATGCCGAAATGCTAGTTAGCCGTTCCTCGATAAACAAAGTATTTAATACCTATGTTTAAGTTCCCTGTGTTATTTAATCATAGCTTTGGATTTTTGGCCTGCTATTTGCTTACTACTAGTTACAGTAAATTCTGGCGTCAAAGTGGCAATTGGTTGCCTTAGTTGGTTGAATACCCGATGCATAAGTGCCGCTTTGTCATTTAACTATCTATCAATTAGATATTGATTTGACAAAAAGAGAGTGAATTATGGCTTTATATGTAAATACAAATGTTAGTGCTATTAATGCACAGAGACAGCTAACTAACTCGGGCAATGAACTAGATACATCTTTCAAACGTTTGTCATCTGGTATGCGTATTAATAGTGCGGCTGACGATGCGGCCGGGTTACAAATCTCCGATCGATTACAATCTCAAATTTTAGGTTTAACCCAAGGGAACCGAAACGCCAATGACGGAATTTCATTGGCTCAGACCGCTGAAGGGGCAATGGATGAAATCACTTCTATGTTCCAACGTATCCGTACCCTATCTCAACAGGCAGCGAATGGTTCTAACACTGATGAAGATCGCTTAGCCATTCAAGAAGAAATTAGACAGTTAGCCTCTGAGGTTAATAGGGTAGCGTCTGATACCACTTTTGGTGGACAGAACTTACTTGACGGTTCTTATGCTGCTAATTTCCAAGTTGGTGGTGATGCGGTTCAAACTATTGGGTTTAGCATGCAATATGTAGGTGCGACAGCAAATAGTTTGGCTGACAATGGTGGCTTTACACTTTCTGGGATTGCAGGGGTAGCTAGTGGTGTTTCTGGCGCTGCATTAAGTGCAACAACTGCTACGATTAGTACAAATATTGGTACTGAGGCTGATGCCAAAGTGTTCTCAAATGTTTTCACAGCAGGAGGGATCTCGGTTTCTTCACAGGCCAATGCACAAGCTGTTATGGCAGGTATGGATGCGCTGATTGCGGTAGTTGATAAAAAGCGTGCAGAGTTGGGTGCTGTACAAAACCGATTCCAGTCAACAATACGGAACCAAGCTAATATTTCTGAAAACTTGTCGGCAGCAAAATCGCGAATTAAAGATGCTGACTTTGCACTAGAAACAGCCAAATTAACTAAGAATCAGATATTACAGCAAGCAAGTCAGACGATTCTCGGTCAGGCAAATCAGCGTCCACAAGCGGCACTGAGCCTACTTCAGGGCTAGAAATGAATAAAAAATAAAAAAATTACAAATAAAGCTCAAGCTTTCGCTTTAGCAGCCGATAGCAGAATTAGAGAACTATAAATTTAGGACTCTTATTCATCGTTGGTAGCAGGGTAGGGGTATCCCGCTCCAGCGAGTTATGTTGATAAAGCGGAGGCTATTATGGCTTTATATGTAAATACCAATGTGAGTTCATTGAACGCACAGCGGCAACTAAATAAATCCTCAGGTGCGTTAGATACATCCTTTCAACGCTTGTCGTCAGGTTTGCGCATTAACAGCGCAAAAGATGATGCTGCAGGTATGCAAATCACAAACCGTCTAAATGGTCAGATCAATGGTCTGAATCAGGGCATGAGAAACGCCAACGACGGTATTTCATTAGCGCAAACAGCCGAAGGTGCACTGGATGAAACCACTCAGATGTTCCAGCGTATTAGAACGCTTGCTCAGCAGGCTTCGAACGGTTCGAATACGGATGAAGATAGGCTTGCACTACAAGAGGAAATTCGTTCATTAGCTGAAGAAGTAAACCGTGTCGCTGCGGATACGACATTCGGTGGTCAAAACTTGCTTGATGGCAGTTATGATGCGAACTTCCAAGTCGGTGCCGATGCAGTTCAAACTATCGGCTTTAGTATGCAAAACGTAGCAGGTACTGCAAACGATTTACAAGCGGATGGCGGCTTCACACTGTCTGGTATCGCAGGCATCGCAAGTGGTGTAACTGGTGTGGCACTCAGTGCGACTACAGGTACAATTAGTACCACGATTGGTACCGAAGCAGATGCGAAAGTCTTCTCAAATGTATTCACGGCGGCTGGTATTTCTGTATCTTCGCAAGCGAATGCCCAGGCTGTATTAGCTGGTATGGATAACTTGATTGCGGTAGTTGATAAGAAACGCGCAGAGCTGGGTGCGGTTCAAAACCGATTCCAATCAACTATTCGTAACCAATCGAATGTTGCTGAAAACTTAACGGCTGCACGTTCTCGGATCCAAGATACAGACTTCGCACAAGAGACTGCAAACTTGACTAAGATGCAGATTTTGCAACAAGCAAGTAGTTCTATCTTGAGCCAAGCGAATCAAAGACCGCAAGTAGCTTTATCGCTACTAGGTTAATTGATTAGTATTGTAGCGTCAGGTTTGTGAATAATTCTCAAACTTGGCGTATACTTTACGGTAAAAGGTTTGGAGGTGTGTTGTGAAAGAAGTTCAAGCGTCTACACCAAATGGATTCGTCAATCATACAAAACCAGAAGAATTAATTAGGACGGCATCTTCTGCTGAGACGACTCGTGCGGTTGAGTCTACTAGCAAAACAGAATCTAGTACGAAGCAAAGCGAGGAACAAGGTGCTGTAAAGCCTGACATTTTGGAAGAAATTAAAAGCAACTTAGAAAAGCTGAATCAGTTTATTCCTGTTACAGCAACTAATTTGTCTTTCGAGTTTGACGAACGTGGAGATCCTCCCGTTGTAAAGGTGATCGATACGAACAATGATGAAGTAATACGGGAAATTCCTTCCGAGGAGTTTCGTGAAATGGCTAAAGCTCTCGAAGAGTTTGCCGATAAGGTGTCAAGTAGAGGATTGCTGTTTGATAAAACAGCTTAATATTGGGTTGGAGGTTGTATGCCATTAATTACATCTGCGGGTATAGGCTCGGGGCTTGACTTAGAAAGCATCATTAAAGCGACAATTGATGCTGAAAATGTTCCTAAGTTACAAGCGTTTGCCAAAAAAGAAGACTCTTTAAAAGTGGAGTTATCTGCGGTTGGTGAGTTAAAGTCAGCAATCTCTAAACTCAAAGATACGATGGCGAAGCTTGCAGATCCTGACAACTTTGGTAAGCGAGTAGCAAACATTACCCAACCTAGTGGCGGAGATATAATCAGCGTTACTCCAACATCAGATATATCCGTAGGAAACTTTAAAGTTGCCGTCAAACAATTGGCAGAGGGTAGCCGAATCATTTCAGCAGACGACGCATTTGCATCGACTGATGCGGTCGTTAGTGCATCCGGAGGTACACTTTCGTTCGGAGCTGGGCCAGATAAGTCATTTGATTTAGATGTGACAGCGGGAATGACACTTGCTGAGCTTAGAGACGCAATAAACTCTTCTGAGTCTAATTTCGGGGTAACCGCGAATATCGTGAATACGGGTAATGTTGGTTCTAAGCTTGTACTTACTTCTAATGTCACCGGCGACAATAACGACTTAACGATAACTTCGGATACTGCAGAGCTTGATGCAATCAGCACAACTGCATCTGGTGGTGGTGCTGGTGGAATGACAACAGTTCAAGCTGCGCAAAACGCAATTATTACTGTTGATGGCCTTGAAGTGACGAGTGATAGCAACACATTCAAGGATGCGGTGCAAGACATGACGATTAGAGCCCTTGAAGTTAGTGAAGGTAACGATACTGATGGTTATGCGACAGCTAAATTAAATATTGATTACGATCGTGAATCTATTAGCAAAATGATTGACGAGTTTATTGCAAATTATAATAATTTGATTGGCACTATTGGCCTTCACACTCGAGTTGGTAGACCGTTAAACGGTGACTCCTCAATGAGGACATTGAGCGACCAGATGATATCGACTCTATCGTCAGAGCTTACAGACGCAGGTCCATTTGGTTCCATTTTTGATATTGGCCTCGGCGTTAAAAAAGATGGATATCTTGAAAAATCTTCACTGGTAAGAAGTCTTAATGAAGCTATGGACGATAACTACGATGATATTGGCAAGGCTTTTGCAGGTGATAACGGTGTAGCTAAACAACTTGAAGAGTTGCTAGGTAATTACGTCGATTCTAAAGGCATATTGAAGCAACGTGAGACGAGCTTAAATAGCCAGTTAGATGATTTAGAAGATGACGTCCTGAATCATGAATATCGAATGAAATCGATGGAAGAAGGGTTACGTCAAAAATATGCTGGTCTAGACGTGTTGATTGCTCAAATGCAGCAAACACAGTCCTATTTAGGTGCTCAATTAGCAAATTTACCTGGCTTCACTAAATCTAAGTAAACTAAGAGGCATGTGATATGTATAACGCCCGAGTCAAAAATTACCAAAGAGAAGCATTGAAAACGAGAGTTGCAGGTGCAGACCGTTATGAAATAATTCAAATGTTGATGGCTGGTGCCGTTGAAAAAATGGTACTTGCGAAGGTATCTATTGAAAAGCGTCATCTCGAAGCCAAAGCAGAACATATTTCTAAGGCTTCAGCCATCATTGAAGCACTTCGTGGAAGCTTAGACTTTGAAGTTGGTGGCGAAGTAACAGAGAATCTGTATGCCCTTTATTCATACATGTTAGACAGGTTGTTAGATGCTAGCATGCAAAATGATCCTGCTATAGTTGATGAAGTATCGAATTTGCTGAAGGAAATCAAGTCTGCTTGGGACGCGATTCCAATTGATGTACGCAAGCAGACACTGGATGCTAACGGCGCGGATGCTAATGTCGGCTGAGTTAGCTCACATAGAAGCAATCCTTAATAAGCTGGATGCTGCTTGTCAGGCAGGTGAGTTGGAAGAGGCTCAATGTCTTTTCATTCAGATAGACAAACAGCTCCGGACAACATTAACAGCTGAAGTGTTAGCTGATTCAGAACAAGCTCAACAATCGGCTTTAGTCATATTCAATCAAGTCCAATCAATAATGAGCCAGTTGCAGCAGGAAAAAAGCGCTGTTGCAAAAGAACTATCACAAGTTATTGGCAATAAAAAAAAGATCAAAGCGTATAAAAATATTTAATACGACACTGGCAAATTTATGAACAAAGACCCCTTATCACAACAATTAGAGTCTCTGAGTGAGCAACTTTCGGATACCGTTGCTCATCAGGCTAAAGAAGCCAAGTTTGCTGAAGAAGCTAACGAACGTTTTAATCAAAATTTAAAAAGTTTCGAAAAATATTTCCCCAGTATTGCACAGACCATCAAGGAGTATCATGTTCGTGAAGACTTTTGTCTGCACGTGACTGCATCAGGGCATGGTAACTTTATTCCAAAGGGCTGTACAGCGCCAATTTATTCTCAGTCACCGATAGAACAAACCCAAACTCAAGTTGAGAAGCAGCTCAGTAAACCTGTACTAAGTCTTACTGATTATACCGGTTACGGTCAAAATCAAGAAGATGATCGCCTGCATGTCCGTTATATGACCGAACTGACTAATTTGATGGTTGATATTCGAAACCAAGGCGAAGAAAAACTAACTAATTTACCTGAACATTTCCCAACAGCAATTATTTTTGGTATTGGTTTGGGGTATCACATCCCATTATTGTTTGAACGGACTCAGTTTGATTATACTTTCCTAATAGAGCCCGACTTTGAGCAGTTTTTTGCGAGCCTATTTTGTACCGACTGGTACCAGATTATTTCAGATATTGACGAGCAGGGTGGATGCTTATTTTTTCACTTGGGAGTTGACCATAGTACGTTTATCCGAGACATTGAAAAAATAGCTGAAGATGTTGGTGCATTTGCTCTTGTTAGAAGCTTTTGTTATCAGCACACACCAGATGCACGATTGAATGTGCTTATTCAACAATGGGCGAAGGATTATTTCCGCTTTCAGTTTGGACACGGGTTTTACAATGACGCCGTGACAGGATTAGCTCACAGCATTCACCATGTTAGAAACAAAGCGGCATGGCTTACCAAAGCAAGCACAAGCTTAAATAAAGACACACCTGTTTTCATTATAGGCAATGGTCCTTCGTTAGATGAAGCTGAAGACTTTATTAAGCGCAATCACAAAAAAGCAATTGTAATTGCTGCAGGCACATCGATCGCCACTTTGTACAGAAAGGGGATCCCGGTTGATTTCCACGTTTTAGTAGAAAGGCCATATTCAAATTACAAAATCTTTGGTGATATTGTTCCACCAGAGGTTTATCAAAATACCAATCTAATCGGGTTAAGCACCTTATACCCAGATACAAATAAAAGATACAAATGGGCTGGCATCGCTGCGAAAGGCTCTGAGGCTGGTACTTCGATGATGGACATTATCGCATTGCGTTATATGTCACAGACTTTGCCAAAAATCCCGTATAGTAATCCAGTTGTTGCGAATACCGCTTTATCATTTGCCTTGTATTTAGGGTTTAGAAATGTGTACCTATTTGGCGTTGATAATGGAAAAGACCCTAGAGGTGCTCATCACAGTAAAGACAGTATTTACAGACCTAGTAATGACGATGATGAATCGTTGGGGTTGGGCCACTTAGAGATACAAGGCCACACTTTAGACGGTAATCTCGGTGGCATTGTTGTATCAAACGATCTATTTATGATCGCTCATGCCCAACTTGAAAAGCTGCTTAATTATTATGACGTCAATACATGTTTAAATATCGGGAGCGGCGCTAAAATTGAAAAGGCACTACCAGTAAAAGCAGATGACTTACTCGATATTGAAGAAGATTATGATATTACTGAAACTGTAGAGTTAATTAAGTCTGATTGCTTTGATGTATTTAACCTTGATGATGTAAGTGATGAATTTATTGCACTAGATAGCCTTAATGAACTTGTTTTGCATATTTGTGAGATAGCGTCAGAACCCGTGAAGTCCAGGCAAGAAGCAGCGGATCAGCTAAGGCGTCAATCACGCTATTTGTTTGCATATCGAGACTCTATTCTGGGACACCTATTTCATTTGGTAAAAGGGTCGCTACTGTATTATCACTGTCCGATGATAACCTTACTTTATACATACGAAGATGAAACTTTTTGCTTAGCACAATATGAAAGGCTGAATCAGCTTTGGATGAGTTATATCAAGGAAATTTATACTCATTTTTGTGAACATTACACTGAAAAATGTGATCTAGGAAAGGAGTTGCAGTAGTGCACTACGAAGAAAGTGAGCAATTTTACAGTGACCTTTATGACGAGTTGTTTCCAATCTTAAGGTCGATCACCGGACCTGGGCTCAGACAAAGTTACGACATTTTTGGACGATATATGCCATTGGAGAGACTATCTATTCCAACTGGTACTGCTTTATTTGACTGGCAGGTCCCTCAGGAGTGGCACTGTGATGAGGCTTACTTGGTGGGCCCTGACGGCGAACGTATTGCTGACATAAAACGGCTTAACCTTGAAGTTGTTAATTATTCTGAGCCAGTAGATAAGATCTTAACGCTAGAAGAACTCCAGCCTCACCTGTATAGCTTACCTGAATTACCAGAAGCTGTTCCCTATGTTACTAGTTATTATAAAAAGCGTTGGGGCTTTTGCCTGAGCCAGACACGTAGAGACGAACTAAAGGCTGGTCAGTATCGAGCTGTAATTAAAAGCAAATTTGTGGACGGTCATTTAGATATCGAGCACACGCTGCTTGCAGGGCAATCTAAACAGGAAGTGCTACTTAGCTCTTATCTATGTCACCCCTCTATGGCGAACAATGAGCTTAGTGGTCCTCTGGTGTTGCTTGGGCTTTATCATCGAATAAAGCAATGGCCAAAGCGCCGCTACTCATATCGTTTTGCGCTTCACCCCGAGACCATTGGAAGTTTGGGGATGTTACATGTAATGCAAAATCATTTCCGCCAAAACTTAGTTTCAGGGCTTGTACTGAATTGCTTGGGCGGAAGTCCACGGGAGCTAGTGTTTAAGCACAGTCGAAATGATAATGGGTTATTAGATAAGCTGCTTTATCATCTTAGCGAAGAAGGATATGGCCATAGCAATATTCCGTTCACACCACTGAGTGGCTCTGATGAGCGTCAGTATAATGCCCCTGGGTTCCAGTTTCCAGTTTGTTGCGTCAGCCGCAGTTTCCACACAGGTTACAAAGAATACCATACATCATTAGATAACAAAGAATATATGGGGATCAAGCCGTTATTAGATAGCATAGACAAACTGGAAAAGATCTTCCTAGCCTTTGAGCAAAGTGCGCGGTTTGAAAACACGCATCCTTATGGTGAGCCCAATTTGGGTAGTCGTGATTTATACCCAACTCTCAGCTTTTTTAGTGAAGAGCGAACCCGCCAACTGGATGAACTAAATCATATCAAGATGTTACTTTGCTACAGCGACGGGGAACATGACACGATAGATATTGCACGTAAGTACAGTCAACCGGTTACGGAGTTTGCAAGTGCAATCAGTAAACTTGAGGGGCATGCGCTACTAAAAATGTTATCTCCTAATAGGGAGGAGTCATGATGGCAAATAGTCAAGCGGTAGTCGTTGGGGGAGGTATATGTGGTCTGGTCGCAGCTTTACTGTTAAAACGACGCTTTACCAATGTGGTACTGATTGAACAGGCAGAAACCGTTGGTGGTTTGTTTTGTTCCGTGAAAGATAGCTCTGGTGCTGCTTACGATATGGGTTCGCATATACCTAATGCTACTGGAATAGAAGAGCTTGATAAGATTTTGTTTTCGGATGCCGATAGTGGCAGTTGGAATAAAATATCTAGACTACGCTCAGGAAACTTCTTCGGCGGTAGTTGGGATTTGAACAGTCCATTTCCTGATGCGACTAAGTTACCAAAAGAGACTTACTTAAGTGGCTGCGGTGAACTGATCAATTGTACAGAACTACCGGATACTGACCTGATTTACGATTATTGTGTAGACTCCTTAGGCATTGTTTTTACTGAAAGTATTGTGCTGCCTATTTTAGAAAAGCTCTATGGTAAGGATGCGCCACTGAAGGAGTTAACAATGGCGGCGGGGCTGTTTGGATTTACACGCATTCTCGCATTACCTGCAGATGTGACTGCGAACCTCAAGCAGTTACCAGCATTTGATGCTAAGCTTGGATACCAGCGTGAATCTGACTTTCAAAAACGTAAGGTGCAAGATAACCTCAGTGAGGTGACCTACTACTATCCAACCACAGGGGAGGGGATTGGTTACTGGGTAACGCAATTGCAACAGCAGGTTGAACAAGCAGGAGTAGAAATCATTACTTCAGAGCGAGTTACACAAATAGTGCATCGCAACAGTAAGGTTACCAACTTGGTGTTAGCTAATACTGAACGAGTGTTAAAGTGTGACTTTTTATTCTGGAGTGCTCCACCTTTCATTGCCTTGAGTGCAATGGGGCTGACGCCTTCCAGAGGCCAAATTACCTTGCGAACTGCGCTGATTTTTCACCTAAATTTTGACCGTCCTTTACTAGATAGAAATTCCCATTATCTTTGGGTTTGGGATCCAGACTGCGCTATTTTTCGTTTGACGTTATATCCAAACTTAATTGGTCGAAGCACACATCATCACATATCTGCGGAGATTTTGTGCAGTCCTGATGAAGTAAGTTCCTTTACAGAAGCGGAGATTATCAAGCAACTCAAGGCGATGGGGATTGTTGACCCAGAAGCGAAGCTTGTAAGCGGTCATACTCAAGTGATCAATAACACTTTTCCAGTTCCAACAACAGAGTTTCAGGCCGTTAATCAGCAGAACTACGAGACATTGACAAACTGCGTCGACAACGTCGTTGTTTCGGGTCGTTTCAGTGGAAAATGCTGGCGTCAGGCTGAGGTATTGATTGAGGCTTATGAGTCAATTATGCGGGCAGCCGACGCGAGTTAAACGTCGGCCTGTGTTAGCCAAGCCTGATATGAAAATATGGTTCGATATTGCCACCGAAACTCAATTTGAACCAGCCCCTCTGCGGACTGTTAATCCCCTCTAAATCCAATCGCGAGATACCTTTTTGCGCTAGTAGCGGGAAGGCTTGCCACAAAACAGCCGTCCCAGTATGGCTATCGCGCATGTCTGGGTGGTTTGCGCCGTAAAAATAGTAAGCAGTATCTTGATGAATTAAATAGGTCGCAAAACTACCGATTTTTTGGTCCTGAGTTTGTGCTTGATACATACATAGCAGCCCCTGTTCAGCTAAGCTTTTTATTCTTAGTGCTAGTGACGACAATTGCCTACCATCGACCTCAATTCCCTGACGCGCCATGGTCAACCCATAATATTGAGCGAACAAATCAAAGTTTTGTGACGGCTGGAGTGTTACTCCTTTTTTAATGCCATAGCGTATCTCCTGACGCCTTGATACTGAGCTATTGCTGTAGTTATCAGACTGTTCAAGTTCTACTTCTGTGGTGTTAAATTCATCGAGTTCAAGTATAGAAGTATAGCGCGGCACAGCAGCAAACATAGGGCCGTCATTATGATAATTGATCCACAAAAAGGCACGAATATCTTTAATGGCCGGGTGCAATTTGAGCTGCACCTGAGTGTAGTGCTCTGTGAGGTACTCGGCAATATATTCTTGCGCTGCGAACAACTCGGAGTGGCCCTGGGCACGATTAAGGTGACTGATATTGCGATGCGCTATGCCGTCATGGATAACATCATGGTGGCCGATGACCTGAGTTTCGCTTTCATCTACGATCAGTAGCACAGCGGCTATTTTTTCTTTGCCTTTACAGCAATAATAGGCGTGATACTTCACACCCAGCAGCGCAATAAACTGGCTATGAATAAACGGACTACCATGGGGAGATGTGGCGATAAAGCTGTCCCAGTGATGGTCCAGCTCACAACGCTCAAGAGTAAACTTATTCTTCATGAGTTGGCTTTTTCAGTACCATACTCCAAGCAGCATGTACTCCATCGCTGCCGTACTCGCTAGACTGAGCGTGACTGAGTGACACAATTTCAAATCGCGATACTAGCTGGTGGATGAGGTCTGCGTTAAAGAAATTGACGTTTCCAACACCTGCAAATGGTCCCCAAGTGTAGCCTGTTTTAGTATATTCATCGACCGACTCAGGCGCTTTAGCATAATCAGAGTGCTCAGTGCTAAACCAGTCAGTGATCAGTAATACACCGCCAGGCTTAAGTTTATCGTAAGCCTCATCTAGGTAGCGCTGAATGCTACTGGCTGGATTGTGTACGGATGCGCCCCGGTCGATGATTAAGTCGAACTGTGTTTGAAAGGGCCAGGGTTGTGTAAAGTCACCCACATACAGATTATTTGAAATGTTAGTGAATCTTTGTTTCAGCTCACCAATAATAAACTCGCTGCCATCAATACCATAAACGTTGGGACAATAACTGAGAAAAAAGGGAAAGTTTGCGCCAGCACCACATCCGACTTCCAAAATAGTAAAGTCTGGATTGCCCTCGCGCAGCTTAGTGTTGCGCAGAGCTCCGCTCACAATTTCGCTCCATGGCCAAACGGACATGTGCTGATTACTGCGGTAAAGTTGATCCCAGTTTTGACAAAATGACATAAATTATAAATCCTTAGACTTAGATTATTCTTTTAAGTTAAGCAAAGTTTGCGCCATTATAACAGTGGCATTGTCTGATTTTCGGCAATCTTTTGCGCTTCTGAGTAGCTTTCTGGTGTACCAATATCAATGTAATGCTCATCGACCAGCCAGCCTTGTAACTTACCAATCATACTAGGCACTACATCCAGGCTAAGCTCATAGGGCCGATCCACTTCTAGGTGCGAGAAATAGCGTTCATAGACTTCAGGTGAAAATATAAAGAGGGCGCCACTGGCAAGGTTGCCAGGAGGGTGTTCGACCTTTTCATGAAACTCCTGAATAACTTGATTTTCATCCAATTTAACAATACCACAGCTACGTGGCGTCGGGGTTTCGAACAAAAGTAAAGTAGCATCGGTCTGCGTCTGGCGTTGTTTATGTGCCTCAAGCATGCCCGCTAATGAGCTTTGACAGTAGTTATCAGCATGGATCACCATACATGTTTCTCTGTGCCAGAAATTTCGGTTGCGTACCAGTGTTCCTGCCGTGCCCATCAATTCAGGTTCGTAACTCAGGATAATGCGGTCATGATACGGGCTGGCGGCTACAAAGGCTTCAACCTGCTCACTAAAGTAATGGGTATTAACCAGGATCTCATCAACCCCAAGTTGAACGAGTTTATCTATCCATAAACCCAGCAAGGGTTGACCGTTGAGCGGAACAAGGCACTTTGGCAGAGTATCTGTGATTGGTCGCAGGCGGGTGCCAAGGCCTGCGGCAAGCAAAATAGCTTTCATATTAACTAAATGAATCCTTAACGGCTTGTTCAAGGAGCTGACAAGACAAAGGGGTATTACCCAGTGACGCAACCTGACATGCGGCAGCCAGGCTACCCAGGTAGCAGGCCTGCCAAATGTTTGCACCTGCAACCAACGCCAGTGAACTGGCAGCTAAAAAGCAGTCACCTGCGCCAGCAGGGTCGACGGCGTTGGTGTTCAGCGCGGGCAGGCGGTCGTTCTCCCAGTCATCAAATGTGTGATTGGGCTTGTGAATGAGGATCCCTTCTTCGGCGAGTGTAATCACCAGGTTTTTTGGCTGTGACACCTCTGTGAGCTTCTGCGCCAGGATAACCAAGCCGTCATCCGGATTATTCAGAGATACTCGCACCTCTCGCTCTGTTGGGGTTAACAGATCCATATTGCAGTAGCGGGCAATATCTCCCACTTGCGAAGAAGTCTGAGAGTCTGCAACCAGTCTGATCCCTCGCAGGTGGCAGGCAGCAGCAATTTTCTCAACCAGTGGTTGTGGTAGCAAACCGTAGTTAAAATCGGAAAATACTAACAGGTCAATCTGGTTGAGCTGGCTTTCGATTGCCTGATATATTTGTGCCTGCAACTCCTGTGATATCTTGTGTTGACGTACCTGATTAACCCGCAGCAAGGTTTTATTGCTGGCGCGGTAACGTGTTTTTAAAGGGGTCGGACGACTTTGATCGCTAAAGAACAAAGGCTCAACTTGGTAGTTTGCAATTTGCGAGCGTGTATAATTAGCGGTCTGATCCTCGCCCAATACCGAAGCCAGCACTACATGCTCTGCTCCCAGTGCTTTTATGTGTCCTGCTGTGATGGCTGCGCCGCCTAGGAATGTGTCTTTGCGGTTTGGGGTGATCACGATAGTCGGATCTTCCTGTGACAACCCTACGGCTGTGCCTTGTACATACTCGTCGACGATGACTTCGCCAATGACCAGGACACGCAGGGATTTCATTGCATCAAACAACTCATATAAGTCGTCAGCTGCAATCTTATGACGGTTGGCAAATCCTCGTGCCTGGGCAAAATCCATGCCCGGCACCGGCTTTTTGCTGCGGCGGAAAAAGTGCTCAGAATTACTTTCAAACTCACCTGAGCCAAAAATAAGCTTACCCCCGTAGCTGTTTAAGACTGCGAGTTCAGGATTTGAACGTGACTCAAACTCTTTTCCTTTAACAACTATTTGGGGCTTGAACCGTGCAACCTCTTGCTCAGGTGTGGCCGTGGTTATATGCGCTTCATCAACACACTCTAAGGACCGCACCACTTCCAGTCTAAGCTCTTCACTGACACGGCTGCGTACGGCCATAGATTTGTCCGCGTTGACAGCGACAATCAACTTGTCCCCACATTCTTTGGCGAATTTAAGAAGTCTGATGTGTCCTGCATGCAAGACGTCAAAGTTGCCTTGGACCAGGACAGTTCTTGTGTGTTTCTGTGGAGTGTCATTTGGCATAGTGTTGTTCGACTTTGACAATGGCGGCGCAAATATCCGTCACTTCTTGCTGGGTATATTGTTCATTTAAGTACAGGTTAAACGATCTGTCCCGCGCAGACACGGTATTTGGCGTTGATAATGGGGGCTTGATGTAGGGCAATGCCCACTTCCAGTCACTGATCAGGAATTTATAGTCCGGATTCAGGTCTACTCCCTCAGCTTGCAGGGCCTGACAAAATGTCAGTTTATCTACGCTGAGTGTCTCCTCGCGAATAAACACCTGAAGGAAAAACGGTGACGCACTGCCAGAGAATCTGGCAACATAACAACATGTCGATTGGGTGTTAATCCATTCAATTAGCGCATTTTGCACCGCGTTACGCGCAGTGATGGTCTCGTCAAGACGAGACAAAGAAGCATGGGCAACCGCACAGGAAAGCTCGTTGGTGTTCCAGTTAAGGGCGGGAAACAGGTTAAGCGAGGGGTCTCGTTCTGCGTATCCTTCTTGCCAAACTGGTTTTCCTCTGTCCGCATGTGCCAGAGCCATGTGATATAAAGATTGGTTTTTAGTGTAGACAATGCCGCCGCTGCCAGGGGCGGCAATATTTTTACGATACATGGTAGAGGTTGCCATGATATCGCCAAACCCACCAACCTTTTGACCATTCCATCTCGCGCCTGGCGCTTGAGAGCAGTCTTCAATGACTTTGATACCGCGCTGGTGGGCCTGGGTCACTATGGTTTCAACGTCGGTGGGGATACCCGCACAGTGAACCAGAATAATCGCACCGGTCTTGTCCGTGATCAGCGGTTCGATTTGTTCCCAGGTGCTGTTATAGCTATCCTCAGCCGCATCGGCTATCACAGGCACATATCCTTGGTGAATAATGGACGCGAGGGGCCCCGAATCGGTCACCGGTGAAAGAATAACTTCCTGACCTTGAGGTAGCATCAGCGCTGCAAGGGCAACGAATACGGATGCGGTGCCGGTTGCAACGGCTACGCTGTAACCGCCACCCATATACTCTGAAAAGGAGTTGCAATAAGCTTGCTCAAAGTCGCCGCCGTAGGGGGGATCAGATTCACTGTGCTGATAATGTGCAATCACCTTATTGAGCGCGTCTATTTCACTCGTGCCAAATGCCTTTCGGGCAGGCATAGGTGTGGTACGTACCGGGTTGCCGCCCAAGATAGCAAGGGGTTGTTTACTCATAACGCACTCCACCTGACAGGTTGTTTTGTCTGACGCGACAGATCTGCGCCAGTGAGTATTTTCACTACATTGAGGCCCAGCTCAAACTCCTCACAACATGACTGACCGCGTTGAACCTTAGCGATGAAAGACTCAAGAGACAGCCCAAGTGGCATCCGATTTGGTGAGCTAAGCGGCTGACTTTGTCCGCTATCCAGGTGTTCGACAAACAGATCCGGGTCCTCTCTGTCTACGAAATGGTAGACATCGTTGCCATAGGTCACAGCCATTTGTCTGGTTTTCTTGGCCATCCCATTCCCACCAACAACGGTTGCCGTGCTGCCATTACTAAAGGTCATAGTCACTTCAATATTTTCTCTTAATACATCCTGTGACAGATCAGCGTCGACAGGGAGTGCCCGACTGGAAATGGTGTCAGGCAATTCGCCGCAAAATTCCAGTGCTGCGGCAATAAAGTGGGGGGAATACTCCCAAAGTGGCGGCCAATTTTCTCGGGGATTGTAGGCCGCCCCTATTTTGGCCTCAAGATGTGTAGGCACACCAGGTTGCAGGCGGCGCAGTTGTGTAATTGCACTGTGATGCAGGTCGATGTGATCGACAGCCACAATGGCTTTACGTGCTCTGGCGAAGTCAAGCATCTCGGTTGCATCTGCAATGCTCATAGCCATAGGCTTTTCGATAAATAAAGGAATACCAGCGGCCATAATTTTCAGTGACGCAGCTTTGTTGAGATGCGGAGGCAGGGCCAAAATCACGCCATCTACTTTTACATCACTGCTCAGTAGCGCATTCACAGAATTAAACACCTGGCAATACGGTAATACGAAGTCGTGAGGGTTTTCGTTGCTTGTGACTACAAAGTCCAGAGACGCGCTGGTGATTTCTTCATTGAGTGTACGTGCAATTTTTTGTCCCCAACTGCCGAGTCCAACCAGTGCCAGTGAAAGTGAAGTGTGTACGCTCATTATTTAGCTTTGCTCCATATCAGCAGGATCGTCATAAAGGTCGGAGAAGTCTTGTAGTTCGCCGGTTTGTATCTGACGATGGAGTTTTAAGAAGGCACCATGAATGGTTTCAGTGGTGCCACTGTGCCAGATAACAACCTGATTCTCATGAGCTCTAAATTCTGGTTGTTCACCAAAGAAATAGCCACCGGTGGCAACATTTTTGACGCTGTTTGAAAAATGCTCCCGGCTGGTGGGGATAAACATGATCGAATTGACGTTTTCGGTAAAGAAGTAGGTGTAACTGGTGCCGCCATTGATACTCATGTTGATATGGGCACGACGGTACAGGGCAAACCGGACATGCATGTCTATAGAAGCCAGCGGCAAGGTATCGCAATGACTCAGGCACTCGGGCAGAGCTTCGCATGCTTTGCTGGTATCGCGCACGACAATAATGTGGAATTCTTCGCTGTCGACCCGTTTGGTAAATTCAGCCCATTCTTCCACCGGACTATTGCGGTGTTCATGCAGAGGGTACTCACGTAGTGTGATGACCAGCAACTTTTTACCGCCAATATTACGGTCCTGAACAAAGCTATCCACTAATGCTTCGGCATGGGCGTGCGGTCTGAAACGTGCTGTGTCTATACCCGCTCGTTTATATTTAAGCACTTGCTCAATTTTCAGGTGGATACCTCTATGTGTTTCACGGAATGACTCAGGAAAGACATGGGGCTGATGTTGCAACATCTCGACCGCTTGTTGGCGGTAGGACATTTTAGACACTCCCGAGCAGGCTGGGAGCGCTTCAAAAACAGGAATAACAATATGATTGAGTCGCCATTCAACATCATCCAGCTCATGAGAAGTGGTAAAACTCAGGGAGTCAGGATCTGAAGAGCGCTTCGGCTGGATCACAAAATGGATGGAATCGTATTGGTGCTCTTCTCGGTACAATTCTGCTTGGATAGCAAAACAGCAGCAATCAAATGTCGCAACGTTGCGAGACAAATCGAAGACAGCGTAGAGTACTTTGTCTTTGCGCACGGTGGGGATAATAACATCCTTGCACGCTACGATGATGCTTTGCATCTGGTTGTAAAAGTAAATTTTTTCCAGGTCGATACCGTGTTTAACTAAGTCATGTGCGATCTCGTCGACAAACATGGAGCAGATGATGATCCTGTCAATCTCTGTCTGGACTAGCTCAGGCAAAGATAAAGTAGGGTGGGATTCAAACTGCTCTTGTCCCGATGTGCAGGCATATATTAGTTCGTGCTCATCTGCTAGTGTTGAAGTAAGTTGTTCGGTGACTGTATTAACACCGTATAAAGCTATTTTCATTACTGACCTGTTATTCTTCTATAATACTCTTGCAATTCGTCAGGTTTATTTTCTGACGGTGCCCAGGGGGCGTATTCAACATCTATGTCTTTGTCGAATGGGCCGACATAACATTCGTGATAAACAACCCACTCTGAGCGGGCAATTGGCAGGTGCCATAATGGCGCACTAAGGCGATACATAAAAGCACCCTGACCATTATCTGACATGGGGATACGCTGTGATACCAGCCCCTTGTCGTCAAAAATAAAGACCTCCATTTCCCCTTCAATCAGATGATAGGACTCCGATTTATGTTGGGGGTGGCGGTGAGGCGTCATTAACGCGCTGCGATGCAACACAATAATCATCTCCTGGATAGGGTCTTGATTATCTCTGTGACAACACAATCTAAAGCGCTTGGTCGGGGAAGCCAACGCACGCGCTTTTAACATGTCTAAGGTACTGTTATCGACTGTCAACACGTCTTTGTCGTTGAAGATAGCAACACTCATCAGGTGTTGCTCGCTGATTTTTTACTGTAGCCACGTATCGCAAGGATATATGAGCCGATGCCATAGTGGCCACGCGGTTCAAACTCGATGTTGTATTTGTTGCAGATATCGGCCCAGGCTCTTTGCTGTCCAAACTCCGGGAGGTTACCGTTGCAGCTCCAGTCATCAAACAGCAAAATGGCACCCTTAGAAAGCAGCTCGTTGGTAAACATATAATCGAGTACCTGATAGGTAGATTCGTACAGATCGCAGTCCAGGTGTAACAGTGCAAACCGCTCTTCGGGTTTGATTTGCACCATAGTTTCTTCGAACCAACCCTGATAAATACTAAAATCTGAAAACTTGAGCTGAGTATTGAGTGTATCCGCCAGCTGTTGTGCACTGATGTCTGCACAGGCGCCTTCTCCCCAGACGTTACTCTGGACAAGAGGGGACTCCAGATCGATATCATGGGTAGAAGCTGGCAAGCCCTCAAAACTATCAAACAGGTGCAGGTGCTTAGCCGGCATATTGTAATACTGGCTGCAGTCTCTGAGAGTTCTGGCAAGCATATAGCTGGATTGGCCAGTGCCACATCCGAACTCAGCAATATTACCTGCGACCTGATTGGCCATGACTAACTCGACTTGCATCGCCAGCGTTCGAAGCACGTCTTCACGGAAGCTAAAATAGGTGTGAATATCGGGCGCTTTGCCTTGTGGGTAGCCAGTGAAAATGCCAAACTCCAGGCTAAACCCGTTCATCATATTGTGGTGCGCGACATAGACTTTTTCTTCCGGGACACCTAAAGAGAGCAGTTGGGGCTTAATCTCTTTGTGGTACTGACTGGCAATGATGATCTGATCATAGGACAAAGACGATAAAACGTCAGGCCCTTTGATTTCTACTCCTTCACGCATCGAGCCCCAAAGTGCAGCGTTGTTATCTATCAGGCATACAACCTCATGCCCTTGCTGATTTAAGAATAGCTGCAGGGTATTTTGCCCGCCTTTTCCTGTGCCAAAAATGATCACTCTCATAGAAGGTCTCCCTTAGGCTTTTTAAATAATAAAATATGTGTGTCGGTTGCATTAAGCGTCGTGACATCGCTGAAGATGCTTTTCAGTAACGCCTGCTCCGAGCTAATAAACGTAAATCCAAGCTCCATTGCTGTGCGCTCAAGTAACGCTGCCTGGTTTGACTGTGTTTGTTCGTTCATTTGTAACAGCAGATCCCCATCGGGCTTAAGTACACGCAATGATTCGGCCAGTAACGCTTGTAACCGGCTGTGCTCAAGATTGAATGTGCGGGGGGTCAGATAAACCAGCGCAACGCTGTTGGCGTCATGATAGAGGTCGACTGGTTGCTCATTCTCTGGGCTGAGTGTGTTGTAAAACAGCGATGGTGAGTCGCCATAGATGGCCCAGTTGTCGTTTTCCAGTGAGCCAATTGGATAAACACACACTTTGAGTTCACTACAACGTTGCCACGGCATAAGGGGATAATGTGAGACAATCCCTTTTATCATGGCCGCAGTGTTGCGACGACGGCTGGGCGTAATGGTTAGCTCGCAGACGATGCGCTGTGCAGAGTCACTCGAAATGCCTCTGTGTAGTAGTTGGCTGACCTCCAATAAAGCCCAGGTGCCGGTTGGCCCGGTCACAAACACTTCCTGGCCTTGCTCTGTTTTTATTGCTGTTGTACCAAGCGCTTTACTTGGTGGAGTCAAAAAGAGCAGCAGCTTTATGACTGTGTCTGGCAAACTATCGGTGTGATAAGCATTTGAGCCCAATTGAGAGTCTGATATTTGCGCCAGGCGGGTAATGCGGCCATTGACGACTTGCCAGTTATAACCAAGCTGAGTGCAGACATCGTCATACACATGAGCCAGAAATTCATCGATATGCTGTCGGGCCTCATGCGTTAATTGTAATCGTTGCACCTCCGAATCATCGTTCAGTGAGGTAAAGTTGCGGTAATAGGTGTAGTCTGACTGACTGGCAGTTGTGTCATAGCCTGAGCGAGGCAGAGATTCGGCAACCTGCCTGAAGCGGTCGGCAAAAGCTGGGTCAACCTCACCAATATAAAATTTGTTGCGAGCAAAATCTGCTGTGTGCGCGCCTTCGTAGTCGCGTCGAGCCAGATGGGTGTGTTCTTTCCATGCCTGCTCTGAGCGATACAAGGGGTTATCAAAGCTGGTTTGATAATCAAGCAGTGAGATTATCTCAAGCTCTGCCGGAGCGAAGCGTTCGAGTAATTTATCTTTAATGGCATAAAAAAATGTTTGTGATGACACTACTATCTTATAGTGCTGTAAATCTTCACGCGTTAAGTCGGTTAATCCGGTGACGGTGTCTGTGCCGGATTTGTCATCGATGAGCATAGCCGGAGAGACTAAAGCATCTTGTTTAATCAGCGCCAGAATTTGCTCACATCCACCACCACTGCCGTAAATGGCATAAGGCTCGGTGGCCAAGTTGTGCTTGTGATACTGTTCGAGAAACCGGGTTTTTATTTCACTCATAAGGACTTCCTGGATCAGACAAGCTGAAACATTACTGGCTCACATCGCTGTGTAGTGCTTTAAGATAGTGTGCAAATACCTGTTCAAAATCAGCATCGACTTCGGACGGGATCTTCAGCCTGCTTAATGGCGTTTGCGGGTCTACCGTAAAGTGGCTCGAAGTGTCGTCGAGATAAAGTGCAAACTGCGAGAGCAGCTCACACTCCATGTTATACGCCCTGTCACAGACCTCTTTGTAGGTGTCTGATGCTATAACCGGCACTGTCATTTTTTTAATCACGGTGCCTGCATCAATGTGTTTATCAATTTTATGCAGAGTAATACCGATTGGCTGCCGTCTGACAATGGCCCATTTAAACGAGTCTAAGCCTCTGTTTTCCGGGATCAGACCCGGATGACAGTTAAAAATAGTATTACCTTCAATAAAGTGCTGCGGGATGATTTTTGCGATGGCTGTGACAAAATAATCAGGTTTGTTTGCCAGCGTATTCAGACGCTCTGACGAAGCTGCACCCCAGCAATTCATAGCGTGGTAGTGAACGCCACAGGTATGGCAAAAGGCCTCTACATCTAGCTCTATGAGTTGAAATGGCCGCTCCTCAAAAGGGCGCGGCTGACTTGGGCGGTATGAAAAAGGAAAAGCAAATAGCGAGATTTCATACCCCATAGTCAAAAATTTTTGCATCAACTGATAGGTCATTAAGTGACCTGTTTGATAGGTGAAAATACCAACGTGCATAACCAACTCACTCTTTCTTGGGTGCCACACACAGCATGATCAGGTACTGGCACATTGGGAAGAAGCCGGTGTGAACCACTTCATCGTTCATCCCAAAGGGATAGACATTGTGAAAATACTGTTCACAAAATACCTTAAGATCCGCGCCTGACATACAGTTTATATGACCCTCTTTAGATGCCTTTGAGGCATACTTCTGTGACTCTAGCGAGGGGATCCCCAAGATTAAAGTACCCTGAGGAGTCATTGAAGCAACAATGTTTTCCATGAACAAACCAGCTTGTTGGGGATCGATGTGCTCGAATACATCCATCGTAAATACACCGTCAAATGTGCCTTCAACCGGACCACCAATAATGTCGTGCCCCTGAAAAGTCACATTGTCCAGATTTTTCCCCATATATTTCTGTGCATCTTGAATATGTGGCTTGTAAAAGTCCACGGATGTGAGCTTTTTCACAGTCTGAGAAACGATCAAAGATCCCATCCCTTCCTGACAACCAATTTCAAGTACATTATCGAAGTCTGCAAACATTTTAGAAACAAATTTATGGCGAGACATCAAGAAGCTAAAGCGCTTTGGGTCTTGTAAAATCCCCTGGCTGTTATAAGGACCGAGTGTCAGCAGATCCTGTTCTTCGATGTCAACGTTCTCATCCTGTTTTAGCCAGGTCTCTTTGGCCGTCTGAGATGAGCCGGTGCCAAAAAATGTCTTATCTTGTTTGTTCATATTTTTTCCTTGTTACATCGTTTCTATTCCATCCTAATTACTGCTCGGATAATTTTTTTGTTTGCGAGGTCGTCCAAAGCGTCGTTGATCTGGTCGAGCTCATAAGTTTTACTGATCAAAGAGTGCAGATCCAGCTTATTTTGTTTGAATAATTCGACAAAGATAGGAATGTCTTTGTCTGGCTGACTTCCGCCTCCCCAGCTGCCGCGAAGAGATTTGCCACGATGAAAAGCATGTGGCTCTAATTGAATTTTGAGGTCATTACTCGGATGAGAGGCAAAGACGCACTGACCACCTCCATCTCTTACAGATTCAAAAGCTTGCTCTATGGTGGTTGTGGTTCCACCGGCTTCCAGACTGTAGTCAACACCCAGACCTTCTGTGATGTCATAGATGGCACTGACAGGATCTGAATCGTTGGCATTGATGGTGTGCGTGGCACCCAGCTGCCTGGCGATGGCGAGTTTCTCTTCGCTAACGTCAACAGCGATTAACTTTGTTGGATTACTCAGCTTTGCGGCGAGCAGCGCGCTCATGCCGATCCCGCCAAGTCCAAAAATGGCCAGAGTTTTTTCTGTCTCAGGCTTCAGCTCGTTGAACACCAGGCCAAGCCCGGTGGGCAAGGCGCAGCCAAGTAGTATGGCGAGCTTGTCCGGAAAGCCTTCAGGCAGCTTCACAACCCGGTTTTCAGCCACTATGGTTTGATCGCACAGCGTCGTCGCGCTCCCCGAGTTAATGAGGTATCCGTCATGTGGATATTTTCCGCCCGGAGCATCCTGACCTTCACCTTTGATCCAGCCTATTACGACTTTGTCGCCGACCTGTACTTTGGTGACGCCGTCACCCACCGCCTCGACAATACCAACACCTTCATGTCCAAGCAGGTGGGGCAGATATTTGTCTTCACCACGACCACCATTGACTTCCATCAACTGGGAGTGGCACAAGCCGCTGTAGAGAATTTTGACCTGCACCTGGCCTGTGATAAGCGCCGGCAGTTGAATGTTGTCAACTATCTTAAGAGGCTGACCTGTTTCAAATAGTACTGCTGCTTTCATTCTAGTTGTCTCTTAATTGGGTTTGTAACGTATGCATTTTAACGTTAATTTGAGCAAAGTAGCGTTGACTCTTGTCAAGTTGCTGCGCCTGCATGTGCTGTAATTTTGCATTTCTTTCTTCTAAGCAAGAAATGTTCCAGGAAAACAGTCTCCTGGCCTGAACATCAGGTAAAAACTCGTTGAGCATGATTAAGCACCACTTGAGCAGCGTGAGCTCAAAGACGCACTTTAGAGTGTTCCCAGCGGATGCTTGTGCTGCAAATAGTGGCGAGCGTAAAAACAGTGGTAAGTAAGACAGTGGCACGGGCACAGCTGGCTGGGCAAAAAAGTCGCATAGCAGCTTCCAGGCACTGTCATTTCCAGCATATTCGAAATCAATAAAATACACGTCATCGCGATATTTCAGT
This sequence comes from Pseudoalteromonas sp. DY56-GL79, assembly GCF_041414765.1. Lineage (NCBI taxonomy): Bacteria > Pseudomonadati > Pseudomonadota > Gammaproteobacteria > Alteromonadales > Pseudoalteromonadaceae > Pseudoalteromonas > Pseudoalteromonas sp. DY56-GL79. Next base: position 115,999 of record NZ_JANHZS010000002.1, read on the forward strand.
GCGTTATGAAAGCCAAAGTCAGAGGGGGAGACCACGTCGTTTGGACAGGGCTGTTGCCAGTCTATACCGGGCGTTGTGCTGATAACTCTGGTGCGAAGTTCTATCGCCGTCAGCAGAGTATTGAGTTCAACGTTGTCACGCAGAGATTCGAATCGTGAAAGACGCCGTGTGACTAATTGAATAAAGTCTTCCAGTTTAGCCGGGCTATCCGCAGCCGCATTGAGCGCCGTGCGCTCAACCTGATGACTGTTGATGGCTGCAATGAAATTGCATGCTGCACTGACATCCTGTGCTCTCACTGTGTCAAAGGTGTGGCCGTCAATAAACTCGTATATGGCAGACAGGGTGTTAGAACAATAACCGATAGGCCTGGCTATATTTGAGATACCGGCCTTGTGTAGCTGCTGACTAAACTGAAATTCATTGTAAAGCTTGTCGAATGCCCGTGCGCCTGGCGCAAAGCATTTCAGAAAATAGGCGTTGTTATCCGAAAAGAGCTTATGCCCCTGATTATTTGCGCCCTGCGGCAAGCTGGAACTGCGCCAGTGGGTTTGTCCCAGAGTAGATGAGATAAAGTCTGTTAATTCAGCAGAGAACATAGCCAGGCATCCAATGCTTGCCAATGGTTGATTTGCGGGCCGCTGAACCCCTGAAGTGCGTTGGGTGCGAACAATACCCCATGACACTGTGCAGGAAAATCACTGTGCGTCAGAATATCTGGCAGATCATCAATAAACACGTCACACTTGAGCTGTGAGATACGCGCAACCTTTCGTACTTTGGTCTCGCTAAAAAAGACCAAATCAGAGTCAACAGGCGCATCGGCTGATCCGATAAAACCGTGGCTGAGGAGCCACTGTGTGGCTGCGTCATGAAAGTCAACACGCTCCCCAATAATCGGGTATTTAGTTTTATGCGACACGATGGCCAGTCTATGTCCTTGTGCATAAAGGCATTGCATTGCTGCTAGTGCACCTGGATAGGGGCGTGCCTGGGTGATTTCTTTCCCGTAGACGATACCCTGTAGCTCGGTCCATTTGGCTTCGTTGTCCTGGTCAATAAAATACTGTTTAACTTCATTTTTGCTTTGACCGACCGTCTCTGGTAGCCAGCCAAGCGCACAACCGACGCGATAAAATACGCCGGTGTAGTCGGCAATGGTGTTATCAAAATCTATGCCTATGATCACACCACACCTCGCTCTGATAAGGTGCTCATAATATCAGGCACAGTCAGACCCGCTTTGGCTCTTGCATCTGCGGTGGAATGCACCTGATCGATAAAGCGGTCCGGGATCCCGAAACGGTGCACCCGTGGCCAGTTTGCCTGTTCACTAAAGTACTCCAGCACAGCGCTACCAAAGCCACCGCTGACATTGTGTTCTTCGAGTGTGATCACATGGTCAAAACGGGTTATCGCATCGTTTAAATACGATTGGTCGAGCGGTTTTACGGTGTGGAAACTCACCAGTTCTGGCGATAATCCGCGCTCCGTCAGTTCGCTTACTAATGCTTGTGCAAGAGGCATAATGGTACCAGTACTCAGCACGGCAATGCGCTCACCTGGTTGCATCACATGCACCTTGCCAAAGGTAAGGGCAGGGTTTCCTTCGTGGACTGCCGGCTCGTTTTTCTTACCAATTCTGAAGTAGCAAGGAGCGTTAAGCTCTATCAGCTGTGGCATCAGTTGCTCAAGCTCGTATGCGTCAGCCGGGCAGACCACGTGCATATTTGGCAGTGCGCGCATCAGCGCAATATCTTCGAATGAGTGATGAGTGGGACCCAGGTTAGCGTAAGATAAGCCAGAGCCGGTGCCGACGATGACCACAGGCTGATTCTGATAAGCGATATCAATTTTGATCTGTTCAAAGTTACGTGACGTGGTAAACGGGGTGATAGTATAAATAAAGGGCTTATGGCCCATCATGGCGCTACCAGCGGCCATAGAGGCCATATTCGCTTCCGCAATTCCCGCGTTGATAGCGCGCTCTTCGGCAAACTCCTTTAAGGGGTTAAACAACCGGTTACCTATATCTGCGTAAAAGAGCAACAGTGATTCGTCGTCTTTAGCAAGCTCAGTCAGGACTCGTGCAAATGCGTTTCTCATGATATTCCCAGCTCCTGTTTTGCCTGAGCAACTTCTTCTTCAGTCGGAATGCGGTAGTGCCAGTTGTTGTCGTTTTCCATAAATGACACGCCTTTACCTTTAACCGTATCGGCCACAATGCACACAGGTTGTTGGATGGATTTTGCGGCTTCCAAAGCTTGTTCCAGCGCACCAAGATCATGACCATCGACGCGCATTGTATGCCAGCCGAAGGCTCGCCATTTCTCTTCAAGCGGCTCCAGATGCATAATCTCGGTACTTTCACCTGTACCTTGTAATTTGTTAAAGTCGACAATGGCAACCAGGTTACTTAAGCGCTTACCGGCTGCAAACATCGCAGCCTCCCAGACTGTCCCTTCATTGATCTCTCCGTCGCCCATGAGCACGTAAAAGCGGTTCTTAGCGCCTTGTAACTGTTTGCTCAGTGCCATGCCGGTTGCTAACGATAAAGCATGGCCCAGAGATCCTGAAACCGTCTCCATGCCTGCTGGGGCGTGTATTCCCGGGTGCTCTTCAAACTGGCTGCCAGTCTGACCATGCTCGTACAGTGCCGTTGGAGAAAAGTAATCACGGTAGGCAAGGGTTGTGTACAGCGCGCTGGCGGCATGTCCTTTACCCAACAAAAAGTAATCACGCTCAGGATTAGCCGGGTTGTTGGGCGTGATATGCATCGTGCGCCAATACAACACGGTCAGAATATCAACACAGGACAAACAACTGCCCAGGTGTGGTGTTTTTGTCTGGCTGGATACGTCACACAAAGTGTAACGGATCTGCGCAGCGATGGAGTTCAAAGTCATAATACGCCTACGGAATAAACCAATAAAAATCGCCAGTGTAACCGTTATCACGGAAAAACTGTTTCCAGTCATCCACATGCATAATGGTCTTGGCTGTCAGTGCCCACTCCATCATGCGTTCCTTTTCTTCATCGTTACGGTAGGCATCGACGGTAATAAAAGATTTGCCACGACTGACGCGCTCGATTTCACGCAGCGCCATGGCACATTCATTTTCTTCCAGGTTGTGAATGGTGTTGATTGACATCACCACATCAAAGCTGTTGTCTTCATAGGGCAGCGCCTTGGCATTGCCTAAAGTCAGTAGCTCCTTGACTTCTTCTTTGGCATTCTCCAGGGCATATTGAGAAATATCCAGTCCGCGCAATGTCATACCCGGGATCATCTGCTGCAGGTCGTACAGCATAAAGCCTTTTGCACATCCAACATCCAGCAGGCTAGAACTTTCATTAAGGCCGAAGTGTGCCTTCAGGTCTGGTACAACAGGCTGCCAAAAACGCGGAAAGTAACTAAAGCCACCGTAACCATAGGTACGGTCACCATCAAAAAAGTCTTTGCTATATTGTCTGGCAATTTCGCGATCTGCTTCGGTGATCACGTTGGCACGGCCCTTAGTATCGCGCTTAGACTTAGGGTAATTTTTTAATAAATCGATTTCTTGTCCGAACATAGGGAACTCACGCTTTATGAATGTAGTCATGGGGTAATGTACTTAGTTCGCTCTGGTACTGTTTGACCCAGGCAATGGTACGCTCCAGGCCGTTTTCCAGAGAGACTTGATCCTGCCAGTTCAGTTCTGAGCGGACTTTGTTGCTGTCAAGCAGGTAGGCTGCGTCTTTGCCGAGGCGATCCTCGGTGACGGCACAGACCTGTTCAAAAGGCACTTGCAGCATATCGCAGATCAGCTCAACCAAGGCGCGAATGGTGATCATGCGTTCGGTTGAGATATGATACGTCTCACCCAATGTGCCTTGTGTGCCAATCTTCAGTGTCGCGTCTGACACGTCATCGATATGGATAAACGAGCGGGTGGAATGACCACCGCCATGCAGAGGTAATACCTTACCGAGCAGCGCAAACAAAATGGTTCTGGGGATGATGCGATAGAGCTGCTGACCTTCACCATACACATTCGCTGCGCGGGTAAATAACACTGGGAATTTGTAGACATCAAAAAAGGTATGCAAGCTCATGTCTGCCGCAGCACGCGATACCGCATAAGGGGTGCTGGGCTGGTAGTTATTATGCTCTTTCACCAGACCTTCGCAGCTGCCGTACACTTCTGGTGTAGAGATATGTACGTATTTGTCCAGGTGATCCAGGTCTTTTAACTGATTGTGCAGTTTGATGGTTGACACCGCATTGGTCATAAACCAGTGTTCCGGATATTGCCAGCTTTGTCCCACCATGCTCTGCGCCGCAAAGTTATAAACAGTACTGACCTTATGGCGTTTGATCAGGGCCATAATATCGTCCAGCTGGTGGTTGAGGTCGAACTGATGAAAATCAGGCTGGTTAGTCTGCCATTTGTAGGGCAACAGAGCGGTGTGAGGTTCTGCTGAGCGACTGACTGCCAACACTGAATGTTCTTGTTTTAGTAAATGGGCGCAAAAAGAAGCGCCCGAAAAGGAGTTACTACCGAGTACAAGGATTGGCGCATTAGCCATGATTGAGCTCCTGATAAAGGGCTTTCATTAGAATGTGTCCGATCACCACCTGGGTATCTTCAGAGATCTGCATATCCTGAATCGCAAAGTGAAATGCCTGGTTGAGCAATGGCTTGGCTTTGCCGCCATCAAATCCAAGAATTCCGACAGTGTGCATCCCCAAAGCCTGGGCTTGCTCAATGGCACGGATGATGTTGCCTGAATTGCCACTGCCAGACAGAACCAGCAACACATCCTGCGCGGATGCTTTCACTTTTAGCTGGTGAGCAAAAATGTTGTCGTAGCCGATGTCATTGCCAAGACAGGTCAACACTGAACTGTTTGCTGCCAGTGCTTCCACTTTCAGGGCATCGCCCTGAGGGTGAACACCAAATGTAAAGTCGTTTGCAAGGTGGATGGCATTGGCGGCCGAGCCACCGTTGCCACACAAATACAAGGTACCGCCGTTGGCTTTCATATCCAGCAAAGTGCTGACCAGCTGTTTGACTGCATTACCGTCAAGATTGCTTAATACTTTGTGCAATGTCTCAACGTAGCTTTCAGTTAACGACACGATGGGGTCAATTGATGGTAACGGAGTGATGATACTTTGTTGCTTAGTCATAATACTTCTCGCTGCATCCACTTAAGGTTATAGAAGCGATCTTCATTTTTTAACTGGCCTCTGCGATAGGCGTCAATCAGTTCTTCAATCGCAGTGGCGACATTTTTAGTGGGCTTAAATCCAGTCGCCAACAATTTATCCGAGTTGATGCGGTAACACCTTGGATCGTTCGATGGCGTCACTTCAACGTCGCAATCGATCCGAGCCTTTACCATATTGGCGATGTCCATAATGGAGATGTTTTCAAATCCTGCATTGAACACACCACTGGTTTTTTCGGGATGTTCCAACATATAAATATACAGGTCAGTAATATCATCGATATGGATATTTGGCCGCACCTGTGCGCCACCAAAGACCGTAATCTTGCCATTCTCTAGTGCTTGCATCGTCAACATGTTGACAGATACGTCCAGGCGTTGGCGAGGAGATAAACCACAAACGGTGGCGGGTCGGACAATTTGAACGGTCATGTCATCTGCGTAGCTAAGTAGTACTCTTTCAGCGACCATTTTTGTCTTGTTATACTCGGAAATGGGCTCCAACGTTAAGTCTTCAGTAACCTGATCTTCGTCTTTTACACCGTAAACACTGCCTGACGAGGCATATATAAATTGCTTGATACCAGCACGTTTCGCTTTGTCAGCCAGCTGCATTGTGGCGAGCGCACTGACCTCCCAAGTTAACTTAGGGTTTAAATCTCCACAAGGATCGTTAGCAATAGAAGCTAAGTGAATGATGCTGTCAACAGTTGAGAGGTCTATATTTTCAGTTTGTCTAACATCGCTTTTAATTACGGTGAGATTCTCATGTGAAGTCAAGAAATTCCCAAACCATTGGGTGTCCAGCGCGATAACTCGATATCCTTTAGCCAGCAACTTAGGAACAAGCACCGTTCCTTTATAGCCGGTAGCACCAGTAACTAATACGGTTTTTTTATTCATTTTTCTCTCTTTTTGAATACGTTAATCACCAGGCATGATCTTGCTGAAGCAAAAATTGCGCCTAAATATTCATGCACAATTGACTTATTCTGTGCTAGACAGTTTTCTGTTCAACATGCTTGTTTATATCGGCTAGGTGGGGGTGATTCTTTAATGTTTCCAATAATTCGCTGTAACTAAAGTTAAGGTTGTTGTTAAATTGCAGGTAAATTGCTTGAATAGCGGTGTAGTCATCTGGTTCATCCAGTGTCAGGCGATAGTGGCTATTATCTTCTCCAGCGCTGATAGTGTGGCTATTGATGGTGTTGAATTTAGGCATACCTAAGGTGACGTGTTCTTTGTCTGGTGCACTATGTGCAAGTTCATGCGTGCGAGCCAGTAGACGAAAGGCAAATACACAGGTATCTAAACCTCGGGGAAAGCCACTATGTGGTCCTAAGCTGACCATATCCACGTTATGGTTTTGATAATAATCAATAGCTAAGCGTACCAACGTAGAGTCTATAAGGGGGCAGTCACTGGTCAGGCGAACAATTGCTGTATTGTCTTGAGCACCATAATGACGAGCGGCTAGGTAATAGCGGCTTAATACGTTTTCTGTGCTTCCGCGAAAATACTTTATATTTAAGCGTCTACAAAGGTCTACTATGGGTTGTTCAGTACCATCATCGGTGGTTGCAATAACTACATTATTAACCAAATCCCCAAGTCTATCTAACATCACTTGTAGTACAGAGCTATTGCATAACGGCAACATAACTTTGCCCGGTAATCGGCTCGATGTCATTCGGGCCTGAATTATTATTTGTAAGTCCTTCAAGGCAAACCTATTTATTGGAGATAGTTGTCAATTAGATGATATACAGAGGTTTCATGCAAGTAAAGTTGAAATGGTTTAAAGGGGATAGTGGTACCTTCTTTGAGCGAGAATGTTCTGAAAATAAACGATTTTCTACTGTTTATTTATAGTTTTTTTGGAGAAGCTTGTAGTAAGTTAATGTTTTGCTTAGAGTGGCCGATTAAAAGTAAGTATTGAATTATTCCCCCAAAAGAATCCTCTAGCAGACAATAGGGAGCTGCAGTGAACATACAAGATAGTCAATTCTATATTTATGGTGCAAGTCATTATGGCCAAGCATTAGCTGCGCACTTGTTGGAGAAGGGTCTCAAGCCTCGCGCAATTTTAGATAAATCGCCAAAATTTAATGATTACATGGGAATTCCTTGTCATGCTTTTCCCAACGATAAGCTTGATAAATGTTTTCCCGTTATTATTTCTATACTTGGTTACGCTGGAGTAGAAAAAAGTTTACTTGAATCTGGGTTTGATCAAATTGTTTCGACTCTAGATTCGTTCGACTTGTTTCCGGCAGCACTAAAGCGCCTGAACAAGTGTGGTGTACTCTGGATGCAGCCTTCTAGCGATTTGGTTGATGAAAGTAAATGTGCAAAAGTGCTGTCTTTGCTATCCGATCAACAATCTCGAGATACTTATAACTTACTTGTTAACTACCGTGTTAATCCGCGCCGCGATAACTACCCATTACCCGAACAATATGAAATGTACTTCCCAGATGACATTCCTAAATTGTACAAATACGAGAAGATGCGAGTTTTAGATATCGGTGCATATGATGGGGATACTTTGGCTGGCTTTTTTCAGCGTTACGCCCAAACTATCGATCATTATGCTGCTGTCGAAGTAAGTACAAAGAACATCAAGTTGCTAGAAGCGCGTTTGAAAGTCATGGGAGATGCTACTGAATATGTTAGTATTTATCGCAAAGCTGTAGGGCTTCCAGAAAATAAAAAACTCTTAGTGAAAGAGAACTTATCAGCAACTTATGTGAGTGTTATTGAAGAAGGTGAAGTTGCAAACGTGTCAGAAGACTGTTTGGTTGAGAGTATCAACTTAAGTGAATTAACGGCAATGACTCAATGTAATGTGATAAAAATGGATATTGAGGGAGCCGATTATGATGCTCTTGTTCAATGCAGAGATTATATAGCGGAGTGTACACCGACACTTGCTTTATCTCTCTACCACAGGCCAGAGGACTTATGGGAAATCCCGTTATTAATCGAATCTTTTGCAGCCAATAGGTATCATTATTACGTTCGCCAAGAAGGGCATTGGTTACTAGAAACTCAGTTTTATGCCGTGCCAAAAGATAAATGATACCCCTATTTTGCTCTTGGCGAAAGATTAACTCTTTAACAGTATTGAAGAACATAGATAAAAATTGAATTTAGGAACACAATGACATTTCAATCCAGTTTTAAAATCGATGGTAGGGTGATAGGACACGATCACCCTTGTTATGTTATTGCTGAAATGTCGGCAAACCATGGGCAGTGCTTAATCAAAGCGAAAGAATTAGTGCATGCGGCATATGAATCCGGCGCTGATGCAATTAAATTGCAAACCTATACAGCAGACACCTTAACAATGGACTGCAAACTGCCGCATTTTGAAGCCACGGGACCTTGGAAAGGTCAGTATCTTCACGATTTATACAAAACAGCTTACATGCCATGGGATTTTCATGCTGAGCTTTTCGAACTAGCCGCTAAACTTGGCTTGACATGTTTCTCATCGCCATTCGATAAAACCGCAGTAGATTTATTGAGCCAGCTGGATGCACCAGCATATAAAATTGCTTCACCAGAATTGATCGATCATCAGCTGATCCGAGATGTCGCCGCGACAGGTAAGCCTGTAATAATGTCTACCGGGGGCGCGACGCTACCAGAAATAGCTGAAGCAGTAAAAGTAGCTGAAGAGGCGGGTGTAACTGAGCTTGGGCTAATGAAATGTACGAGTACCTATCCAGCCCCTGCTGAGACGATCAATTTACGCACAATTCCACATATGAGAGAAGCGTTTAAGTGCCCTGTGGGGTTATCCGATCATACGCTTGGCAATGATGTACCTCTGGCATCAGTTGCGGTAGGGGCATGCATGATAGAAAAGCACTTTGTGCTCGATAAAAGTGACAACACCGCGGATAGCTTTTTTTCAATGACGCCAGATGAATTAAAGGCGCTAGTCCATGGCGTTAGACAGATTGAAAAAGCGATGGGTGAGGTTAATTATCCTACTGAAGCGTCAAAAGCTCGTCGCTGTGTCTACATTATAAAAGATATTAAATCAGGTGAACGTCTGACTACTGAACATCTAAGGCAGATGCGACCCGGCGGCGGTGAAATTATGCCAAAAGAGCTGCCGAGCTTAATAGGCCGGTCAGTGAATAGAGATCTGCGCTGTGGTGAGCAACTAGCATGGAGTGATTTATCGTGAATTTGAACAAAGAAATGCTGACCCAAACTATTCAACAGTTTTTGCTAGAAAGAGGTGTAATGGTCGCCGACAATGACATAGATTGTTATAACTTTGTAGCAGAAGGGACACTGGATTCGTTTGAAATATTAACGCTAATCATGCAGTTAGAAAGTGACTACCGTATTGCGGTGCCGCCCGAATTATTAATGGACACGGAAAATGCAAATGTAGGCACTTTGGTAAATTCACTGGTTAAGCTTGTCAATGATCGCGATAAGAGTTGATACCTTATGTGGCCTTGGCCACTTTATGCGTTGTAAGTGGTTAGCGTTAGCGCTTCAAGCTTGTGGCAAAGAGGTGATAGTTTTTGTCGATAAACCCGTTCTCGAGCAATTATCACTTGAGCTGAAGAGCAACATAAAAACTTTACCTTTTGCACAAACGCAAAAAGAAGATGCTCACAATACTTTGAAGGTACTTTCTGAGATACAAGAGCCGGTTGAAAGCATTATCGTGGACAGCTACCGTTTTGACTCAGAGTGGGAACTTGAAGTTGCGAAACAGATTCCCTCAATTGTCGCAGTGGACGATTTAGAAAGAGCGCATAGTGCTAAGCTACTTATTGATAGCAAGTGGTGTGGTGATAAGACTGGTGAGCGCTACGCAAGCTCGCAGTATAAGCTACTAGGCCCTGATTTTGCTATGCTGTCACCGGCATATCAACACTGCACACATCAAGAGCGTAAGCTAAATCGTGTGATGTTTTCTCTTGGCGGTGGAGGGGATTGGCATAGTGTTTCTGACTGGATAGCCTTGTTGCTAAATATGGCACCAGAAATTGAAATTGACGTTATCTTAGGGCCAATGGCTGAGAGAGTAGAGGCGTTAACTCTGCTTGCGAATACAACTTCTAGATTGCAGCTAATTCGGCAACCGACTTCCCTTGTGCCTTATTATCAAAGTTGTAGCCTATTTGTGGGGGCACTTGGTACTTCGCTTTATGAGCTGGCCGCAACCAACACGCCAGCATTGACGTTTTCGATTGCACCAAATCAAGACAATCAACAAAGCGCGCTTGATGATTTAGGTCATTATTTTCATGTACCAGAGCTATTAACGCGAGAGGCTAGTGAGGTTGTCGCGTTAATTTTGACGTTAGTGAAGCAGTCTACGCGAATAATTAAAGCGCGAGAAATTGCGCCGATTAAGGTAGATGGCCGAGGGGCAATTCGAGTTGCAGAGTTGGTTTTAGCGAATGACATAAGATCTTCTGTGACACAAAGGACTCTACATAGCCCAGAGGAAAATGTATGCCAGCTAACCGCACAGGTGAAGATCCGTCAAGTCAACGACTCAGACGTAAATAGATACCTTGCAGCGAGAAATTTACCAGATAACACTTGGCGTATGACAATTACTTCTGGTATTGACGTGCTGGGGCATTATCAGTGGTGGTTTGCTAACAGTAGAGAGTCATTTGTGATGGAGTCTAACGGCAAACCGTTACTATACGTTTGGCATCAAATGCATAGTATTGAAGCGCAAGAATATCTGGTTGGTGGGTGGTTTGCAGCCTCTGATGAGGTGAACTTTGCCCACGCACAAATGGTTTTGGAGTGGCAACTCCGTGAAACCGCAGCTAAATATCCTAAAGCCATTTGGCTTGCGGTAATAAACAAAGAAAATAAGTTTGTGAATCTGCTCAACCAGCGTGCGGGCTTCGTGTCTATCGAACATGATGAAAAGAAAATGCGCGCAACGCAACAGTTGTTTCCAAATGCATCGCTCTGCGAGTTTAATTATGTTGGTAAAGAGGTAAATACATGACAAAGAGTATTTACGAGTTATTCGAAGAAAATGTTAAACAGACTCCCAAGAAAGCGGCGGTTGTCTATCTAGATCAGCAAGTGAGCTATGAGGAGCTGAATCGACAGGTATTGAAGTTAAGTGCACACTTTGTACGGTCGGGTCTTACCCCCGGTCAACGAGTGGGTGTATTTGCGCCTAATGGCATCGAATTTGTCGTAACACTACTCGCTATTGCTAAGCTGGGAATCGCAGCTGTACCATTACCAATTAGCCTCAAAGGTAATGCATTAATAACAGCGCTGAAGAAAACGCCGGTTGCCATGGTTGTGGCATGGCCGACGATAAGTAAAATATTACTCGATGCCAATTTGATAGAGCCTAGTAACTTGGTAACTCTTGGTAAAGCCGTGAGTGAAGAGCTAAGTTGGGAAGCGGTTCAATCTTGTGAAAAATTAGATGACTTGCAACATGGTGTTGATCTTGATGCGCCGTTTATTTTGACGATGACCTCAGGCTCCACTGGGCAGCCGAAACCAATTGTGTTAAGCCAAGCATGTAAAATAAACCGCGCTATGGATGCAACTATCCAATATTACGGTTTGACCAAACAAGATGTGATCCTAGTAGCAACGCCAATGTATCACTCTTTAGCACAAAGAGGGGTGCTAATGCCGTTAATGCTTGGCGCTACAACCGTTGTTATGCCCAAGTTTAATCTTTCACAATGGCTAAGTGCGATTGAGCAGTATAAGGTCAGTTTTTTGTTTGCCGTAGCTGCTCAACTAGAAAGTTTGATTGCAAAAGGTACATCTGGTGCAGATTTAAGTTCTTTGAAATGTATCGTTTCATCATCTGCTGTGCTTGAGGATACGACCAAAAAGCGTTTATTAGGTATGCTAAGCTGTCGCTTTCATGAGTGCTACGGCGCTTCAGAAGTGGGTGTGGTCACTGATTTTGCGGTTTCAGAAAATCCTAATCAAAGCGGTAGTGTTGGCAAAGCACTGCCATTTGTCTCATTGAAAATTACGGATGATCAAGGGTGTGAAGTCGCAGCTGGTCAAGTCGGAGAGATATGTTGTAACACTTCTACCATTTTTGGTGGCTACCTAAAAATGCCAGATCAAACTCGGGCGGCTTTTTATGTGGGAGATTTCTTTAAAACCGGAGACTTAGGTTATGTGGATGAGCACGGATATCTCTACTACGTTGGCCGTAAAAAAGAGGTGATTTCTAGCGGCGGGATCAATGTATTCCCTCAAGATATAGAGACAGTTGTCAAATCAGTCGAAGGCGTAGAAGATTGCGTTGCATTTGGGATAAAAGACGCGCAATTGGGCGAAATTGTAAAAGTGGTCATAGAGCAAAGCCAAGACACCGACTTAATTCCTGTAATTAGAAAAGCGTGCTTGCAAGAGCTAACTGACTATCAACAGCCTAGATTTATAGAAAGAGTGGAAGCTTTACCGAGAAACCAGATGGGAAAAGTGCTTCGCAACGACGTTAAGACACAATTTAGTCAATAGAGTGAATAACCTAAGCAGGCGAAGTAAACTACTTCACCTGCTGCCATGTACCACTTTCAGCAGAGCGCTTTGCGGCTTCAAATAAAGCCAAACCTTGCTTGGCTTGCTCAAATCCAAAAACGTACTCTGAACGACTGGGTTGGTTGCTTAAGTGTAATTGGAGTGCTCCCGCAATATCGCTATATAAATTGGCAAAGGCCTCGACAAAACCGGTGGGGTGGCCAGGTTTCATCCGATTATATCGAAATTGATTCGCATACTGGCATTGGCCTGCTCTATCTAACACTTCCCGACGCCCATCATTATAGTTGAGTTCTAATTCATCAGGATTTAACTGAAACCAGCGAGCACTTCCTTTTGTGCCATACACGCGTACGGACAGACCATTTCTATGACCAATTGCTGTTTTAGACATCCACATTGAGCCAACGATACCATTTGGGTATTTCAAGAGCATATTAACGTCATCAACTAATCCTTTGAACTCTGAGTGATTAGCAAATTGCGCGCAGGTGGCTTCAGGCTCGACTTCTAATAGATAGCTAGATAAATGGTGAAGGTGCACACCTAAATCGAGACAGATAGTGGGGACGTCGTAATCTTTTAAACGCCATGATTGAGGTTGGCTAGGCTTACCTGCGATATCTGGTGGGCGTTTAAAGCCTTCTTGGGGCATTTCAAGATGAATTTTTTGTATTTCTCCAAGCGCACCATTAGAAATGATATGCTTGAGCTCCCTCACCATAGCATAACCACTGTAGTTGAAAGTTACTGCAAGAAAGTGTTTTTTGGGATCGTAACAAGCTTCAATTTCCTTCGCCTCAGCCAATCCACAAGTCAATGACTTTTCACTAATCACGGCTAAGTCTCTTGCCAATAAGGCCTTTAACACCTCAGTGTGATGAGGGGTTGGTGTTAAAATAACAAAAGCGTCTACCGCGTTTTGCTCTGCTAAAATTAACTCCTTCCAGCAGTTATAGGTACGCTCTGTACTTATATTCCATTGCTCAGCCGTGTGCTGATTGACCTTAGCGTCTCGACTAAATGCACCCGCGACGACCTGAAACTTATTATCTAAATGTGCTGCTGAAAAGTGTACATAGCCGACTGCAGAGTTATTACCTCCGCCAATAAAAGCCAGTTGCAATGGTCTATTATTCATAATCTTTCCTTTAGCTTTCATCACTGCTGGTACACTCAAGATAAAGCGCTTCAGTCGTGCTAACGATGTACTCTTGTTGGGTTAAAGTGAGGGTTGGATACAAAGGTAAAGTGATTGCACTGTAGTAGTAGGATTCAGCTTCAGCGCAATAGCCAGCCTTAAAGCCTAAATTCTGATAATAGGGCTGCAGGTATATTGGAATATAATGAACATGCGCAAAAACGCCTTTATTCCGAAGCGCGCTGACCATAAAGTTATGCTGATCAGGCGTACAACTTTCGAGTCGAATAACATATAAGTGATAGGCAGAAATTGAGCTTTCAGAGCGCGCGAGAGGTGTGATCCCAATACTATCTGCAAATAGCGTATCATACGTGTTAGCAAGATTATTTCGCTGCTTAACAAATGTATCGACCTTAGTAAGCTGTGCTACCCCTAAACTCGCGTGTAAATCCGTCATACGGTAGTTAAAGCCTAAATCTTGCTGTTGGTAGTACCAGACCCCATGGCTGGGTTCATTAAACTCGTCTGGATTTCCAGTAATACCATGACTGCGAAGCCTCGCCATCGTATTTGCCAGCGTTGAGTCATTTGTCAGCGCAGCACCACCCTCAGCCGAGGTAATTATTTTTACCGGATGAAAGCTAAAAACGCAGATATCAGAGTACTCACAACAACCCACCTTTTTATCATGATAGGAACCACCAATAGCATGTGACGCGTCTTCAATTATTTTAAAACCATACTGCACGGCTAATTGATGGATGGCCTTCATATCGCATGATTGCCCTGCAAAATGCACCGGTATAACTACTTTGGGGAGTTGGTTTTGTTGCTTTGCTAGTGCTAGCTTGTTACTGAGCGCTTGAATGCTCATATTACCGGTACTGATTTCAATATCGACAAAATCGACGCTCGCACCGCAATAAAGCGCACAATTAGATGAAGCAACAAATGAGTTTGGTGAGGTCCAGACAATATCACCTTTACCAACTTCAAGGGCGAGGCAGGCAATATGTAGTGCAGATGTTGCACTGTTTACCGCAACGGCACGATCTGCGCCAGTATACTGACAAAGTTTTTGCTCAAACTCTGGGACTTTGGGGCCTTGTGTCAACCAGTCCGATTGCAGTACTTCGATAACGGCGTCAATATCCGCTTGGTCTATTGATTGCTTTCCGTATGGGATCATAATAGTGCTTGTAGGTTAAACGCTTTTATCTCTTCCACGCTCATATAAACTGGGTTAGTCAAAGAGTTGTATTCAAATCCAGGTTGCACCGCTTTTCCTTGCTCACCAAACGCATTAAGGTCAAAAGAATTACTTCTGCTACTAAACTTGATCCCCGGAGCAATAACAAAATGATCAGAAAATTCAAAGGTGTCAAAACTTAAATCCTGAGGACACATTACTTCGTGAAGCTTTTCGCCAGGGCGTATCCCGATAATTTTTTGCGGTACATTGGGCGCCATTGCGGTTGCAAGATCTACGATTCGAATCGATGGAATTTTTGGCACAAAGATTTCGCCGCCAAGCATACGCTCAAAATTCTTAAGTACGAAGTCAACGCCTTGCTGAAGACTAATCCAAAAGCGAGTCATATCTGCATGAGTAATAGGAATATGACCTTTCCCTTCATCAATAAACTTTTGGAATACCGGGACCACTGAACCTCTTGAGCAAACCACATTGCCATACCTAACAACAGAGAATCGAGTTTTATGTCCGCCAGCCATATTATTTGCGGCGACAAAAAGCTTATCCGACGCTAATTTTGTAGCGCCGTATAAGTTGATTGGATTAGCTGCTTTATCGGTAGAAAGTGCGATTACCTTTTCGACGTCATTATCTAAAGCGGCTTCAATCACATTTTCAGCCCCATTAATATTGGTTTTAATACACTCCATTGGGTTGTATTCGGCAGCAGGCACCTGTTTTAACGCCGCTGCATGAATCACATAATCAACCCCTTGCATTGCTCGGCGCAGCCTGTCTTTGTCTCGTACATCGCCGATGAAGTAGCGCATACAACGTTGATTAAACTCTTGTTGCATTTCAAACTGTTTTAGCTCGTCGCGCGAAAATATGATGATCTTCTTTGGCTTATAACGATCTAACAATGTTTTGACATATTTTTTGCCAAAAGAGCCAGTGCCGCCGGTTATTAAAATGGTTTTATTATCAAACATAGGGTGTCCACCTACAGGTGCAATCAAAACTTTACAGTATCGAGTATCGAAACTGCTCTAGATATCTCACCGATACAATAAATTAGCTACTACTCAATACTTTATATCACTTCTATGTGTTTTGCAGTATTTATGCCAGTCATTGCAGGAAATTTAACGGCTATGGTGACTTTTTGCTCACAATAGCGTAGATTTAACCTAATGATAGTGAATGGGGGTATATATGAAAATCCAATCACAAAGTACTGCTTTTTTTAATCGTACGGAGCAGACTGCTAATAAACTCAATCAACAGCTGGCTTCTGGTAAGAAGGTTAATTCTGCTGCAGACGACGCTGCGGCTCTGCAGATCATCAATCGTTTGACGTCTCAGCAGGACGGCTACAGTCAATCCATTCGTAACGCATATGATGGTATCTCGTATTCGCAAACCGCTGATTCGGCATTATCTGGTGTGAATGATGCGGTTTCCCGAATTAGAGAATTATCGATTCAAGCCGGTAATGGGGCGCTGACAGATAGTGACCGTCAAGCATTGCAAGAGGAAGTGTCGCAGCTGCAAACGCAAATCAGTGAAACGTTTGAAAATACTACATTTGGCGGCGCACAAATTTTTGACGGTGAGCCTCGTAGTTTTCAGGTAGGTCCCGACGCTAATACGACTCAGTCGCTACAGCAGACTGATGGTGGTTTTGCCAATGCAATATTGAGTGTAGACATTTCGACGCAGGCGGGCGCACAAGCTGCCATTGATGCGGCAGATACAGTCTCTGAGGATTTAAACAGCCAACGCGCGGAGCTTGGCGCATTTGAAAATGCGGTATCTAGTACAATTCGCTCTGCAAGTAACCAACGTGAGAACATTGCGGCTAGCCAAAGTCGAATTCAAGACACCGATTACGCGCAAGCGGTGAGCGATCAAGTTGCCAACGATATTTTATCGCAAGCTTCTATTGCTTTGCGTGGTCAAGCTAATCAGTCTGCATCATCGGTACTAGGTTTATTATAAATTAATACCAAAGTATTGATATAGAACAGCTCTAGTGGCGATTTTTTGGCGTTAATGTCAAAAAGTTGCCACTTAGGTATTGCATCCCCCTTAATCTCTCTTACAATCTAACTATTGAAAAAATTTTAAGTAGATTGGTTCTCAAGCAATGGTCTTGATCTTAGATAACAACAACAAAAGAGCGATCGGATTAGGTGCGGCACTTAGTTTTGTCGGTCAAGCAAATGAAGTGCTGGCCGAAGAGCGTTATGAGCCCAAGATCCTTGATAACAACCAAGAACCAATTTTTGTGCTAGGCGCTTTGCAAAGCTTAACACACGAAGCACTAATAAAATCTCATCCAGCCGTCCCATTTTTATTAATAGGTGAAACGCTCAGACCACTACTTGCGTTGCCGAATGTGATAGGGCTCATCACCGAACCCTTTGGGCAAGAAGTCACGATGCAATTGCTACATGACTGTCAGCAATATTTACGTATGCTTCCAAACAAAGAGAACAAGCTACTAAATAAGAGCTTTGATGGTTTAGTTGGGGAAACCGAAGCGGTTAAAAACGTTCGTTTCTTGATTTCTCAAGTGGCTAAAACCGACGCCAATGTCCTTATTTTGGGGGAATCGGGAACCGGTAAGGAAGTGGTTGCACGTAACGTACACTTATTGTCTAAACGTGCGCAGGGACCATTTGTGCCAGTTAACTGTGGTGCTATCCCTGGGGAGTTGTTAGAAAGCGAGCTTTTTGGTCATGAAAAAGGCGCGTTTACTGGCGCGATTTCAGCCAGAAAAGGGCGCTTTGAACTTGCGCAAGGCGGTACGCTTTTTCTCGATGAAATCGGTGATATGCCACTGCAAATGCAGGTGAAGTTGTTACGAGTTTTGCAAGAACGCACCTATGAACGAGTAGGGGGCACAAAGCCTATTCAGGCCGATGTTCGTGTGATTGCCGCAACGCACCGTAATCTTGAAACCATGATTGAAGACGGCAAGTTTCGCGAAGACTTATTTTATAGACTCAATGTATTCCCCATTGAAAACCCCTCTTTAAACGAGCGTGCGGAAGATATTGCGCTACTGCTAAAAGAACTAACACGTAGAGTAAATGAACAAACGGGTAATTCGGTTAAGTTTACGGATAGAGCCGTAGACAGCTTAAAGTCGCACGCTTGGCCTGGGAATATTCGAGAGCTTGCAAACCTTGTGGAACGAATGGTGATTATGTTCCCAGACAAGGTTGTCGATGTGACGGATTTACCACAAAAATACCGCTATATAGAAGTTGAAGCGTTTGAGCCTGAATATCCAGAGGAACTATTAGAAAAAGATGCGTTCAATGAACTATTTAGCGATGGTTTTAGTGACGACGAAGAGGACATGGTCGCGGAAGATTTTGCGCCGCAAGCATCGAATGTTGGCTTACTGCCGGACGAGGGGATAGAGTTAAAAGAATATTTAGCAGAGCTTGAAATTGATTTGATCACTCAAGCTTTAGAGCGCTACGATTATGTGGTTGCTCGCGCTGCTGAAATTTTGGGCGTTCGCCGTACAACATTAGTTGAGAAGATGAAAAAGTATAATCTCAATCGTGACTGATAGTTCATCAATTACTACCGGATCAACTCAGCAAGGCCGCTTAATACGCGGCCTTGTGTTTTATTGTTTAAAGTCGAGTAAAATCCAAGTCTTGATAACTGGCAATAATGGTTTGTTTGCAAAAACAGTTATCGGCATGGTCGTTAACCATGCCGCAAGCTTGCATATGCGCATACACGGTCGTTGAGCCTAAAAACTTAAACCCACGTTTTTTTAAGTCCTTGGCAAATTTGTCGCTGAGTTCAGTGGTGGCAACGGCATCGTGTTTGTCACGCATGGGGTTGATAACAGGCTTGTAATTAACAAATTGCCACTGGTATTTTGCAAAGCTGCCAAACTCTTGCTGAATTTCAATAAATCGCTTAGCGTTGTTTATCGTGGCTGCGATTTTTGCGCGGTTTCTGATAATTCCGTCAAATGCTAATAGCTGCTCGACATCTTGCTCTGTCATCTGGCTCACTTTGTGTACATCAAAATCGTGGAATGCTTTTCTATAGCCTTCACGTTTTTTCAAAATGGTATACCAGCTTAAGCCAGCTTGTGCAGATTCCAATGTGATAAACTCAAACAAGCTCTGGTCATCCAGTACAGGTCTTCCCCATTCCTTATCATGGTATTCAACATAATCGGGTTTGCTCTCGTCCACCCAGCCGCATCGTATTGTCATTGTTGGCTCTCTTCTATCTAATTGTGAATATGAATAAGCTAAATGATTTACTACGCCAACTACTCATTGCGGCATCACATTTGGCTTTCAAAAACTCTATCATAATGCTGTATATAAAAACAGTGTCAATAAATTGATATTGTTAAACATTGCGTAACTCCATGTTTTAAATGAAATATAAAGTTGGATCGTTTTTTGCTTTTATCCATTGAGTTTATTTTTAAGAGAGCGGAAAAATGGCATTAGCACATGTTATTAATCCACAATTTGTACCAACGACGAATCGCTACAATCCCTGTTTGCTGCAAGAAGCCTACGTCGGTGAATTAAGCGACCTTAGGCAGCAGGCGAGTTGGTTAAGTCATCTCGTTGATACTATGCCTGCAGGTGTTGTGGTACTTGACGGTCAAGGTATGATTGCTAAGGCAAATCAAATCGCGATGGATATGTTGGGTGAACCACTCGAAGGTGAAAAGTGGTTTAGCGTTATTCAGCGTTCATTTCGACCACAGCAGGACGATGGTCATGAAGTCTCTCTTAAAGATGGCAGAAGAATTAAGTTAGATATTACTGCGCTAACACCAGAACCTGGGCAACTCATTTTGATGACAGATCTTACCGAGACGCGCCGGCTTCAAAGCCGTGTTGCGCATATGCAAAGGTTAAGTGCGTTAGGAAAAATGGTTGCTTCATTGGCGCATCAAGTGCGTACGCCGTTATCGGCTGCGATGTTATATGGTGCAAATCTAGGTGCAGCTAACCTTCCTTCGGCTTCTCGAGAAAAGTTTCACGATAAGTTGATGTCTCGGTTAAAAGACTTAGAAAGCCAAGTTAATGACATGCTGCTGTTTGCTAAAAGCGGTGAACAACAAGTGGTTGAGCGAGTGTCAATGCAACAGTTATTGAGTGAAGTCAAAGCGGGTGCTGACGCTATGGTTGAGCTTAACCAAGCAAAGTTGGAAGCATTTTTACCTGAGCCAGATATCGAAATATTAGGTAATCGTACGGCGCTTGCAAGTGCGATCCAAAATCTGATCCACAACAGTATTCAAATAATTGGCAGTGCGGCACACATTGAACTTAATGCAGAGCGCGAGCCGTGTGGCGAGTATGTACGTATCTCAGTTGTTGATAATGGTCCTGGCATTGATGAAACCTTAGTAGACAAGTTGTTTGAACCATTTTTTACCACTAAGTCGCAGGGGACTGGGCTAGGACTTGCTGTGGTTAATTCAGTCGCTAACGCACACAAAGGGTTTGCGCAGGCAGACAATGTTGAAGGTAAGGGCGCGCGTTTTAGCTTGGTACTACCACTAATTGAGGCGGAGGAGCTATGAGTAACAGAGTTTTAGTTGTTGAAGATGATGCTGGTTTAAGAGAAGCACTCATAGATACATTGCAGCTTTCAAATATCGAGTGCGTAGAAGCAAGTTGTGCGGAACAAGCCGTTTTATTGCTAAAGCAGGAAACCTTTTCTTTGGTGGTGAGTGATGTGCAAATGGGTGCCATGAGTGGGCTTGACTTGTTAAAGACCATTAAACTCAACTATCCCGAATTACCGGTATTGATGATGACAGCATACGCGACCATTGATGATGCGGTTGAGGCGATGAGATTGGGTGCTATCGACTATATGGCGAAGCCATTTGCGCCAGAAGTATTGCTTAATATGGTTGGACGTTATTTACCTGAGAAGGAAAAAGAGACAGACGGCCCCATTGTTGCCGATCCAAAGAGTATTAAACTACTTGAACTGGCCGCAAAAGTAGCTAAGTCGGATGCCAGCGTTATGGTACTTGGGCCAAGCGGTTCAGGTAAAGAAGTGTTGGCTCGTTATATTCACGATAAATCTGACAGAGCAGACGAGCCTTTTATCGCAATTAACTGCGCTGCAATCCCGGAAAATATGCTCGAAGCGACCCTATTTGGTTACGAAAAGGGGGCGTTTACAGGTGCCATTCAAGCGTGCCCTGGAAAATTTGAGCAAGCACAAAAGGGAACGATTTTGCTTGATGAGATCACAGAGATGGATTTGGGATTACAAGCAAAATTACTTCGCGTGTTACAAGAGCGCGAGGTTGAGCGTCTAGGCAGCAGAAAAACCATTTCACTGGATGTCAGAGTGTTGGCAACCAGTAACCGCGATTTAAAAGAAGCGGTGGATGATGGGGTATTTAGAGAAGATTTATATTATCGCCTCAATGTTTTCCCGCTAGAGTGGTTGCCATTGAAGGACAGAGCAGGTGATATCGCTGTGTTAGCCGAGCATTTGTTGGTAAGACATACGCAAAAAGCAGGCAAGCCAACACCTATATTAAGCATCGGTGCAAAGCGCAAGCTCAGTTCGCACACTTGGCCTGGAAACGTAAGAGAGCTAGACAACGTTATTCAACGTGCCCTGATTTTGTTCCAAGGTAATGAAATTCAAGAAGATGATATTTTTATCGAAAATTTCTCACCGATGGCTTTGATTGAGTCTGCACCACTTCTAAATCATGAAGCATCAGCTTTAATGGAGCGCTCTCAAGGTGAGGATGAAATCATTAGCTATAAAGATGAGTTACAGGATAAAGAACACCAAATTATTTTAGATACGCTGGCAAAGTTTAATGGTAAACGTAAAGAGGTGGCGGAGGTATTGGGTATGAGTCCTCGCACACTTCGCTATAAGCTGGCAAAAATGCGAGATTTAGGGATTGCGTTACCCGCTTAACCTAAGATACTTAAGCTTAAAAGGAGTGAGTTAGCTCATTGCTTTTCCAAACCTCAGGTTAAGCTTTATATGTCAATTAAAATTTAATTAGGTGCCTATAAAGATCAGCAGATCTTAGGCGCCTAGTTTTTACTTCTATGCACTGCCAATTTTTCGACATACTAAAAATGTTTCAAGATACTGAAAATTAACGATTTTAAGTTGGCACGTTTTCTGCTTTATTACAGGTAACTAAGAGTTATTTTGAGTAAAGCATCATGAAAGTACAATCATCAGCGCTATTTCAAGAAATGCAGGCAATGGCTGCAGAAGCGACGAGAAACACACAGCCATCAGTGCAGCCGGTTAAGACGGCGGCATCTTCATCGGCTCAGTTTGGCGATTTACTCTCAGACGCACTTAATACGGTTCATGGCTTACAACAAGAAGCGAAACAAAAAGTCACCGCTGTTGAAATGGGTGACAGAAGCGTTTCTCTTGCAGAAGCCATGATAGCGAAACAAAAATCGTCGGTCGCTTTTGAGGCAACAGTGCAAGTTCGTAATAAACTTGTTGAGGCCTATAAAGAAATCATGAGCATGCCAGTTTAATTGAGTGACTGTGGAGAGTAATCGTGGCTACTAATCAATCAACAGATCTTACGCTTTCCGATGCAGCGCTGAATAATGACAGCGGATCGGATGAGCAACAAGAGCAAAAATCAGGCTACTTCAGTGCGCTAAGCGGTGTTGATATGTTGCGCCAGGTTACTCTGGTTATTGCCCTTGCTATTTGTTTAGCAATCGCAATCTTTATTATCATTTGGGCGCGCCAGCCAGATATGCGTCCGCTTGGTAAATACCCAACAGAAGAACTCGTCGAAACGTTAGACTTTTTAGACCAACAGAAAATTGAATACCAATTAGATGGTAATACCATTTTAGTTGCTGAGTCGGACTATCAAGACATAAAACTACGCATGGCGCGTGACGGTTTTACCCAGTCTCCGAGTTCTGGCACTGATATTCTGATGCAGGATATGGGTTTTGGTGTTAGCCAACGTCTTGAAAGAGAGCGCTTAAAACATAGTCGTGAGCAACAACTTGCGAGAACAATTGAAGAGTTACAAGACGTAAACCGTGCAAAAGTGTTGCTTGCAATTCCAAAAGAAAACGTCTTTGCACGTCGCGAGAAAAAGCCCTCTGCAACCGTAGTTATTACCCTTAAACGTGGCAAAACGCTTGGCGGCGAAGAAGTTGATTCAATCGTAGACATTGTGGCATCAGCGGTACAAGGCCTGGAACCTTCACGCGTGACCGTCACCGATCAAAACGGTCGTCTACTCAACTCTGGTTCTCAAGACTCTTTAGCTGCACGCTCGAGAAAAGAGTACGAAATCGAACGTAAGCGTGAACAAGAATATCTAGAAAAAATTGATAGCATCCTGATCCCAACTGTAGGTCTTGGTAACTTTACCGCGCAGGTTGACTTAACGATGGACTTCAGTGCAGTTGAAGAAACGCAAAAACGTTATAACCCAGATTTACCTGCGGTTCGTAGCGAAACGACGTATGAAGAAAATAATATTGGTGGTTTAGCAGTAGGTATTCCGGGTGCGCTGACTAATCAACCTCCTATAAACTCAAATATCCCAGAGGTTGCAGGGCAAGGCGGTAATGGTCAAAGTGCGACACCAAGCAGTAATCAAAAAGAAGCAACCCGTAACTATGAATTAGATACTACTATTAGCCATAAACGTCAGCAAACTGGGGTTATTCGCCGGATCAGTGTGAGTGTGGCCGTTGACTACCTCGCAAAACCTGATGCTGAAGGTAACATGGCAATGGCGCCGCGTACGCAAGAAGAGTTAAATAACATCCGTCGTTTGCTACAAGGTGGTGTGGGCTTTGATATGCAGCGAGGTGATGCACTAGAGGTAGTGACTGTGCCATTCGTGCGTGAAGACCTCACTGAAATGCAAGAGATACCACTTTGGGAGCAAGATTGGTTCCAAAAGACAATCCGTCTTGCAGCAGGTACCTTAGTGATCATTGTGCTAATCTTAGCGGTAGTAAGACCTATGCTTAAGCGTCTAATTTACCCAGATGATACGCTTGAAGATTTTGATGAAGATGCGTTGACCAGTGGTGTAGATTTAGGTGACAGTACACTCGATATGCTAAATAACGAATTCGATGAGTCTGCGGTTGGCTTCTCTTCTGACGGTAGATTACAATTGCCAGACTTACATGGCGACGAGGACTTACTCAAAGCAGTACGTGCCCTAGTTGCTAACGAACCAGAACTCTCATCACAAGTTGTGAAAGCGTGGTTGACAGAAGATGACTGATCAAGAACAAAAACAATTGCCCGCAGCCTTTGACGTTGACAAGCTAGATGGCGTCGACAAGGCTGCCATCTTACTGCTTAGTTTGACTGAAGAAGATGCGGCTCAGATTTTGAAACACTTAGAGCCGAAGCAAGTGCAAAAGGTCGGTATGGCAATGGCCTCCATGGATGACCTATCTCAGGCTAAAATAGCAGCTGTGCACAATTTGTTTATCGAACAAATTCAAAGTTTTAGTACGATAGGTTTCCAATCGGAAGATTTCATTAAGAAGGCGCTAACCGCAGCACTTGGTGAAGACAAAGCGGCAAGTCTTATTGACCAAATAGTTATGGGCTCTGGTGCAAAAGGGTTGGATTCGTTGAAGTGGATGGACTCGAAGCAGGTTGCCAATATTATCCGCAACGAGCACCCGCAGATCCAAACGATTGTATTGTCTTATTTAGAGCCTGAGCAATCCGCCGAGATTTTGTCTCAGTTTCCTGAGAAAGTACGCTTAGATTTAACAATGCGTATTGCAAACTTAGAAGAAGTGCAACCTGCGGCACTACAAGAACTAAACGAGATCATGGAGAAGCAGTTCGCTGGTCAAGCTGGTGCACAAGCAGCGAAAATGGGTGGCTTAAAAGCCGCTGCAGATATCATGAATTACTTGGATACCAATATTGAAGGTCAGTTGATGGATTCAATCCGAGAACATGACGAAGAAATGTCGCAACAAATTCAAGACCTCATGTTCGTGTTTGAAAACTTGATGGATGTAGAAGACAGAGGTATTCAGGCTATTCTGCGTGAAGTACAGCAAGACGTACTGATGAAAGCAATAAAAGGTGCAGACGAATCTTTGAAAGAAAAGATTATGAAGAATATGTCCAAGCGTGCTGCTGAGATGATGCAAGATGACCTTGAGGCTATGCCTCCAGTACGGATCAGTGAAGTGGAAGCAGCACAAAAAGAAATTTTGGCAACGGCTAGACGTTTGGCTGACTCAGGCGAAATTATGCTTGGTGGCGGTGGTGGTGAGGAGTTCCTATAAACCATGGTCGATAAAAAGTTGTATAAAGGCCGCCCAGTCAGCACCGAAGCGCTGGATGAGTTATTAGAAAACTGGCCCATTCCAGATGTTACGGATAAGCCCGAAAAATTCCGCGGTCGTTCGACCGCATTCGGTACACCGCTTGAAGAGCTGTATACGAAAAAGCAGGCACACTCCGAACCTGAGCCACAAGAGCCTGAATTTCCTACTTTGACCATTGAAGAATTAGAGCAGATCCGTCAGGACGCCTACGACGAAGGAATAAAGCAAGGCCATGAACAGGGCTATATTGAAGGCTTTGACAAAGGGGTTTCTGAAGGTAAAGAAGCCGGTTATAAAGAAGGGGTAGAAATAGGTAAAGAAAAGGGACTTGAGGAAGCACAACCGCTTATTGAAGAAAGGATGAAAGCGCTATCCGCTATTCTAGATAGCATGCAAACGCCACTGAATAAGGTTGATGATGAGTGTGAAAAGCAGCTGGTAGTACTCGTCAATTTATTGGCAGAGCAGGTTATTTTTAAAGAACTCAAAACCTCGCCTGAACTCATTTTAAACGCGTTGAAAAAAGCAATGGACGCGCTGCCTGTAAAAGATCAAACAGTACGCATCCATCTGCATCCAGAAGATTTAGCCTTAGTGCAAGCCATGTACGGCGAAGAACATATACAATCACAGCATTGGCAGTTACTTCCAGAGCCGACGTTGGACAGAGGTGGCTGCGAGGTGAAAACGCTACAGTCATCCATTGATATGACGCTTAAGAACCGTATTAGCGAAGTGTTGGAATCATTTTTGCAAGATAGCGGTATAAACCAATAATACTGCACTGTTATCTTGATAAGCGAAGCAATCAAATCAGGATAACGATGCCTTCCTAAGGTAATTGCGAACATGTCGACATCTGCTGCTATGAGCGAGCGCATCAGTAAGTATCAGAAATTTATCAAACCATACGGGGTTGCGGTTGCAGGCAGCCTCACCCGTGTGGTTGGCCTCACCCTTGAAGCTAGGGGGCTAAGTGCTCCCGTCGGCAGTCAATGTAAAATCGAGACGCTGGGCGGTTTTATTGATGCAGAAGTCATCGGTTTCAATCAAGAAACGCTTTACCTTATGCCAAACGATCATATTACAGGCGTCCTTCCTGGAGCGCGAGTGATCCCAAAAGTCAAGGATGCTGGATTGCCTGTCGGAATGGGTCTACTTGGCCGCGTAGTTGACGGACTTGGTAGGCCACTAGATGGCCTTGGTGCCATTGACGCTGAGAAACATCTTAAATTTGCCGCAGCGCCTATTAACCCGCTTGCAAGGCGTCCAATCGACTCACCAATGGATGTAGGTGTACGCGCGATAAATTCGATCGTAACAGTAGGTCAAGGCCAACGTATGGGTCTGTTTGCAGGGAGTGGTGTGGGTAAATCGGTACTGCTTGGCATGATGACTCGAGGCAGTGAAGCGGATGTTATTGTCGTAGGCTTGGTCGGTGAACGTGGTCGTGAGGTGAAAGAATTTATCGATGAGATTTTGGGCGTTGAGGGTAGACGCCGCTCCGTAGTGGTTGCCGCTCCCGCCGATGCCTCACCGCTGATGCGCTTAAAAGGCTGTGAGAGTGCTGTGACTATTGCGGAGTATTTTCGCGATCAAGGGTTAAATGTACTGTTGTTACTGGATTCGGTGACGCGTTATGCCATGGCACAGCGTGAGATAGCGCTTGCGGTTGGCGAGCCGCCAGCCACAAAAGGATATCCGCCTTCCGTGTTTGCAAAGCTCCCAGCACTGGTTGAGCGCGCTGGTAATGGTGGTGAAGGACAAGGCTCAATTACCGCATTTTTTACGGTATTGAGTGAAGGTGATGATATGCAAGACCCTATCGCCGATGCTGCCCGAGCTATTTTGGATGGTCATATTGTATTATCACGAGAGCTTGCCGATAGTGGTCATTATCCAGCGATAGATATTGAAAAGTCCATTAGTCGAGTGATGCCTCAAGTGGTATCAGAGGCACACATGCAACAAGCCAGAGTGCTCAAACAAGTCTATTCAATGTACCAGCAAAATAAAGACATGATCACCTTAGGTGCTTATCAACGTGGCAGTGATCAGATGCTAGATCAGGCGATAAATATGATGCCTGCGGTGAATAACTTCCTTCAGCAAGGCATGAAAGATGTGATCAATTACGACGAGTGTTTACAAGGCCTCGCTAAGCTACTAGGACAAGCATAATGGCAAATAACAAACTGACTTTATTGCTTAAGCTAGAAAAAGACAAAGAAGATAACCTTCGAGCGAATTTTGTTCAAGCACAGCAGCACCTCGCAACAAACCAACAACGGTTATCGGGACTAAACGATTTCCGTCTGGAATACAGCATGCAGCTTCATAGTAAAGCACAAGTAGGTCTGTCTAGTGGCGGTTTCAATCAATACCATAACTTTATTAATAAGATTGAGCAGGCTATTGATCAGCAAGCAAAAACGGTCAACACCGCGAAGCAGGTGGTTGAACAACGCCGCAAGCTATGGCTAGCACAGCAGGCTAAAACGAAGGCAATTGAAAAGCTTATCGAGAAGCAAGCCCTCGCGAAGCAAACTCGTCTTGCCAAAGCAGAGCAAAAGATGCTGGATGAGTTTGCAACGAATCAGTTTGTACGAAAAGCGCGTGCTTGGTAAGTTGGCTCGAAATATGCTTCGTAATAATCAGCGTTTTATTATTTAGGTAGTTCACTCGTAAAAGTCACTAATATTCATAGTGTTGGTTTTTAACGGTGTATTACAACGGCAGGACATTGCCACTTTATGAGGTAGCTTTAAGATGAATCTAATGCTTGCATCCATGCTGCAACGAGGCAGTAACGAGGTTGATATTAAAGAAAAATCCCAAGATATGGATGCTGAGGGTTCTGAGGGCGGCTCTGGGTTTAGTGCTTTAATGGCTGAGTTAGCTGAACAAGAGAGTGCAAACAAGCA
Organism: Pseudoalteromonas sp. DY56-GL79; assembly: GCF_041414765.1. Classification (NCBI taxonomy): domain Bacteria; kingdom Pseudomonadati; phylum Pseudomonadota; class Gammaproteobacteria; order Alteromonadales; family Pseudoalteromonadaceae; genus Pseudoalteromonas; species Pseudoalteromonas sp. DY56-GL79. The sequence goes on from NZ_JANHZS010000002.1 coordinate 144,392, forward strand.
GGTAAAAGAGTCTGCAGATCCTGTAACCTCAGATCTGGATGCGCCAATAGATAGCGAAGTAGCATTAGATGATGCTCCGCAGTCTGATAGTAAAGCACAAGCCTCTTCTTCTAAGCAGCAAGGGGAAGTACCAACTTCTACTGTTAGCTACACTGACAAAGGTCAGGTAGTTGTGGACAAACCACTCCCAGATTCCCCTGATAATGACTTGTATGCTCAGATCAACGCTGCAAAACAGCAGAGCACTTCATTAAGTCAAATCCCAACAGCAATTGCGCAATCAGTCAAAGAAGCATTGGGCAATGCCTCTTCGGCTGATGAAGAGGTTGTAGCTAGCGATAGTGCACTGTCTCAGGAGCAACTACAAGACGAAGCAAGTCAACTCAGTCGAGGGGGGAAAGGCCAAACTGAAAACGCCGGTACTAAGCCAACCTCGTTATTACAGCAGGCAGCTTTTTTGGACAGCCAAGACTCAGAAGGTGAGGTTGCTAAACCTTCGTTATTGAATGACAGTTCAGAAACTGAAGAGCAAATATTACAGCCTAAGTTACAAAAGGATACTAGCACTCAAGCCTTGGTTACCAATACAAACATAGAAAAACTGGAGACAAGCGCTAATAAGTCAATCGGGTCTCAAGTTGAAAGTGAGTCTGAAACCGCGCAACTGAAAGAACTCTTAGCTGCTAAGAAATCAGAACTTGCTCAATCGGTTTCCTCATCTGAAGCTAAGCAATCAGAGGCAAAGCAAACCGTCTCTGAGGCTAGTGCACAAACTGCAAAAGACAAAAACGCAGTAAGTACTAAAAGCACTACAGATGTGCAAACTATGGTAGAAAAGTTGACCGTACAGCAACAACAAGAATTAAAAGCCGTGATAGCTGGTAAGCTGGATATTTATGATGCATCACCAAGTGTACAAAAAGCCGTAGCTCAATTAATTGGTAAAGGTGTTGATATCGCAAATGCACAGCAATTTAAAGCATTTGTGCCATCCTCTGTCGTAACACAAACTACAACAAACACGCCGCAAGAAGCTGCTACGGATGTTAAAAACACTACCCAAGCGTCTTTTAATGTAAATAGCGCGCAAGAAAAGTCTAACAATAGTGAGCAGCAGGCTGTGGCAGTTAAAGAGGATGAACGTGCTGAAAAAAATATAGCTGTAAATAAATTGACTAGCGATGAAAAGTTGGCAGCAGAGAAGCAAAGTTCAGAAAAACAGAACTTAGAAAAACAAATAAGTGAAAAGATAGTTGATAAAGAAAATAGTAAGCTGATGCAAGCGGAAGCAAGCATTGCGAAAGAGACGGTTAAAAATGAGCGTCAATCGGCTAATGCTGCAACAGCGATACCAACTCCAGTCAAGCCTGAAGCAAGTCCTTTAAGCGCATCGCAAGACACTAGCTCACTAAACCAAACATTGAAAGAAGTTCAGCAAATTCAACAGTCTCAGCCAACAAACCAAAGCACAACACAGACAAAGCAAGCAACAGATGCTAATCTTCAACAGGCGATTAACATAGCTCGTCAGGATGCCGCTAAAGAGTTGCATCAACGGGTAGGACTGATGCTAAACCTTAACAATAAGGAAGCTGAGATTCGCTTAGACCCGCCAGAGCTTGGGGCGATGCAAATTCGGATAAAAAGCGATGCAGAGCAGGCCCAAGTGAATATTGTGGTGCAAAATCAGCAAGCTAAAGAATTGTTAGAGCAATCACTTCCAAGACTAAGAGAAATGTTAGCTGAGCAGGGTATTGAGCTGGGTGACAGCCAAATATCACATCAGCAAGGTGGAAATACTGAATCAGAGTCGCAAACTGCTGGTGGCAATACGAGTGGACAGCAAACTCTAGGTGATGAATCGGGGATTTCTGATAATTCGCAATCGCCGCAAAAGAGAAATACTGATTCTGCAATAGATTACTATGCCTAACACCTGCTATTATTATAATTAATAAAGATCATAAGGGCTTGCTATGGCTGAAGAAACCGACTTAGAAATAGAAGAAACGGGTGGTTCTAAGAAAAAGCTGATTATCATTATTGCCGCTGCGGTATTGATACTCGGCGGTGTCGCAGGGTTTTTCTTATTTTCAGGCTCAGACGCACCAGAAGAATCCTTAGCAGAAGAGACGACAGCAAGCGAAGTTAAAGCGGAGCAAGGTAGCGCTGCGCAAATGGGGAGCGCACTGTACGTTGCTATGCCTCGCCCGTTTGTTTTTAATGTACCAGGTGCTAGTCGCGATAGAATTGTGCAAATTAAAGTTCAGCTGCTGGTTCGCGGTGATGTTAATGAAGAAGTAGCAAAGAAGCATATTCCCTTGATTGAAGGTACTTTACTGAGCGTGTTTTCAACGACTACTGCTGATGAGTTAAGCACAAGTGCAGGTAAAGAAACGTTGCGCTTAACGGCGCTAGATAAAGTCCAAGCTGCGATGGAAGGGGTTGAAGGTAGCAAAGTAATCGAGCGTGTGTTGTTTACTGGCTTTGTGATGCAATAAGGTAGTATTTGTGAGCGATTTATTATCCCAAGACGAAATTGATGCGCTACTCCATGGTGTAGATGAAGTCGAAGAAGACGAAATCGGTGATGGTGGTGACGGCGAAGGTGCTGGTGCCTTACAGTATGACTTTTCGTCTCAAGATAGAATTGTGCGTGGGCGAATGCCGACGCTTGAAATCGTAAATGAACGATTTGCCCGCCATATGCGGATCAGCCTTTTCAACATGATGCGCCGCACCGCTGAGGTCTCTATCAACGGCGTACAAATGCTGAAATTTGGCGAATATATCCATACTCTATTCGTTCCTACCAGCTTGAATATGGTGCGCTTTAGACCGCTAAAAGGTACTGGCCTGATAACCATGGAAGCGCGTCTGGTCTTTATTCTTGTAGACAACTTTTTTGGTGGGGATGGTCGTTATCATGCCAAGATCGAGGGGCGTGAGTTTACACCAACGGAACGTCGTATCGTGCAGATGCTCCTTAAGATCATCTTTGAAGATTACAAAGAAGCCTGGGCGCCGGTGATGGATGTGTCGTTTGAATACCTCGACTCAGAGGTGAACCCAGCGATGGCTAATATTGTGTCACCTACAGAAGTGGTGGTGATTAGCTCTTTTCACATCGAGTTAGACGGTGGAGGGGGCGATTTCCATATTTCACTGCCTTACTCTATGTTAGAACCTATTCGAGAATTGCTCGATGCCGGTGTTCAATCAGATACTGAAGATACCGATCTACGTTGGAGTAAGGCGCTTCGTGATGAGATTATGGATGTAGAAGTTGAGATTTCTTCCCAGTTACTGGAAGTTGACTTATCGCTTGAGCAAATAATGAAGCTTCAAGCTGGTGATGTTATTCCTGTGGAAATGCCAGAGCATGTAACGGTTTTTATTGAAGAATTGCCAACGTTTAGAGCAAAAATGGGCCGTTCTCGTGACAATGTCGCGTTGCAGATCAGTGAAAAAATTAAACGTCCAGAATCAGTTAAGTCTGAGCTTCATGTATTTACCAAAGGTGGTAAAAAGCTCGACTCTGATGCTGAACTGGCAGAATTAGAAGAAGATCTACATCTTTCTGAAGGTGTAGATTTAGATTGGTAGTCGCGGACTTGTATACGCAAAATCGTGAGACTAATTATGGACAACAAATTAACTTAATCAGGTAGTAATCCAATGAGCGATGATCAAGATACTATGGACGAATGGGCAGCAGCACTCGCTGAAGCCGAAGGTGCCGAAGGTGGCAGTGAGCCAGAAGTTGCAGAGTTAGATGAACTCAAAGATTCAGCGCCTGCATTATCGTCAGATGAAAAACGAAAACTCGATACCATTTTAGACATTCCAGTTACCATTTCTATGGAAGTTGGCCGCTCTAAAATTAATATTCGTAACTTATTACAGCTAAATCAGGGCTCTGTTGTTGAGCTGGATCGCGTGGCCGGTGAACCGCTGGATGTACTTGTTAACGGTACATTGATCGCACACGGTGAAGTGGTTGTAGTAAACGACAAGTTTGGTATTCGCTTAACGGACGTCATTAGTCAGGTTGAGCGTATTAAAAAGCTACGTTAATGCGCTGGGGTTGGTCTTTAGCAGTGTTTGGCATCGCTTTTTATACACGGGCTGTCACTGCAACAACCTCAGAGACAGTACCTAAATCTTCTGTAGGGGCTGGTACCGCGGGGTTAAGCTCAGAGCTACTTTCCATGGGATTGTCTCTGATGTTGGTGATCCTACTTATTTTAGGCTTAGCGTTCGTTTTAAAACGTTTAAATCCCAATATTGTAAACCAGAAAGACTTTAAGGTGATCCGAAGTATATCGCTCGGTACTAAAGAACGTTTGCTGGTTATCGAGTTGGATGAAAAGCAGCACTTGCTTGGAGTAACACCAAATAATATCAACTACTTATACCAGTTGGAAACACCGTTAGATGATGTTAGCCGAACGCCATTTGCAAATGAGTTACAAAAGTTTTTAGCGGGCAAAGGGCAAGTAGCCAATAACCATAATAAGAAAAGTCATGATTAGATTGCTGATACTCTGTTTATTACTGTTTTCTGGGGTAGCTTCTGCAGAAGGGATAGAAGCAATAAACGTTACAACAAACCCTGATGGCTCTCAAGAGTACTCAGTGACACTTCAAGTACTCGCCATTATGACAGCGCTGAGTTTTATTCCAGCAGCTGTTATCATGATGACTTCGTTTACTCGAATAATTGTTGTGCTTGCGATTTTGAGACAGGCGATTGGTCTGCAGCAGTCGCCATCGAATCAAATTTTACTCGGTTTATCGTTGTTTTTGACGTTGTTTATAATGGCACCCATATTTTCGCAGATAAATGATGAAGCGGTGCAGCCATATATAAAAGAAGAAATCACATCAATCCAAGCACTTGAACGTGCCAAAGAACCAATGAAAGCCTTTATGCTGTCACAAACCCGAATTAAAGACCTGGAAACCTTTGCCAAGATAGCGGGTTACGACAAGCTTGATAGCCCTGAAGACACGCCGTTTATCGTTATTATTCCGGCTTTCGTTACATCTGAGCTGCAAACGGCTTTTATTATCGGCTTTATGTTCTTTATTCCATTTCTGATAGTCGACTTAGTCGTAGCCAGTGTCTTGATGGCCATGGGTATGATGATGTTATCTCCAATGATAGTTTCCTTGCCGTTTAAGATTATGCTTTTTGTGCTCGTCGATGGTTGGAGTTTGGTCATGGGTACACTGGCCAGAAGCTTCGGATTGGGGGTGTAATGTGGAACCAGAAGTCTTTGTCGATATCTTAAGTGATGCATTGTTTTTAGTCATCAAGCTGGTGGCGGCGATTGTAGTACCTGGGCTTCTAGTTGGCTTAGTTGTTGCTGTGTTTCAAGCAGCAACATCGATTAATGAACAAACATTAAGCTTTTTACCGCGTTTAATTATCACGATTCTAGCCCTCATTTTTGGTGGCCATTGGTTAACTCAAGAACTGATGGACTATTTTAACCTCGTGGTTATGCGCATCCCTGAAATTGCAGGCTAATCATGGAGTTCACCTTTGCGGTAATCATGCAGTGGCTAAGTGATTTTTTACTTCCACTGGTGCGGATAAGTTCAATGATGATGGTAATGGCGGGGCTTGGGGCACAGAGTGTACCTGCCCGAATTAAGTTTGCACTTGCTGTGGTCGTTACCTTCGCCGTGGTGCCCGTTTTGCCCAAATCAGAGTTTACCGATTTGTTCTCCTTTTCGATGATTTTGGTTGTTATTCAAGAAATGATGACCGGAGTCGCAATTGGTTTTGGCTCTCTATTGCTTTTAAATACTTTTATCATTGCGGGTCAAATCCTTGCTATGCAAACAGGTCTTGGTTTCGCATCTGTTGTTGACCCTGCCAATGGATTAAGTGTCCCAGCAGTTGGTCAGTTCTATTTAATATTAGCGACATTACTGTTTTTTGTTTATAACGGTCACCTGATGATGATACAAATGGTAGTGTATAGCTTCGAAAGCTTTCCCATTGCAGGTAATTGGTGGGCGGTAGACAATTTTTGGCGAATAGTTAATTGGGGGGGCTGGATGTTTTCTACGGCACTGGCTCTTGCGTTAGCTCCGTTAACGGCAATGTTGGTTATCAATATCTCGTTTGGGATCATGACCAGAGCTGCACCTCAGATGAATATTTTCTCTGTAGGGTTTGCTTTTACCTTAGTTGCAGGGCTTACCATTATTTGGGCGACACTGGGTAACTTCTTAGCACAATTTGAGTTTCAATGGCTCAAAATGACGGAGCTGATGTGCGACTTAATTGGTTGCACGGTATAGGAGTTTGAAATGGCAGAAGATTCAGGTCAAGAACGCACCGAAGAACCCACCTCCAAGAAGATAAGTGATGCGAGGAGTAAAGGCCAGGTAGCCCGTTCAAAGGAGTTGGGGACTACGTTTGTGTTATTGTTTTCTGCTATCGCTTTACTAATGTATGGTCCTGGTATAGGGAAAGCGCTTTACAACGTGATGGGACGAATGTTGTCGCTTAATCGCAATGAAACCTACGATACAACCAAAATGTTTGCTGTGTGGGGGGATATTGGCGCTGAGCTGTTATTCCCAATGGCTATGTTCGTTTTTATTATCGCAATTGCCGGAATAGTGGGGAATACGTTACTCGGTGGCTTTAACTTTTCTTGGCAAGCGGCCGCACCTAAAGCAAGTAAAATGTCACCTATGAAGGGACTGAAGCGAATGTTGGGCCCACAAGCGGCCATTGAGTTATTGAAGTCAGTTCTTAAGTTTGTATTAGTTGCAGGCTTTGCAATCTTGCTTATCAATATGTATTTTAACGAAATATTACACTTGAGTATTGAACAAATCCCTTCGAGTATAGAACATGCGTTAGAAATCATTGCGTGGATGTTTTTAGCGCTTAGTTGCACTATGATTGTGATCTCCGCAATTGATGCACCCTATCAAAGCTATAATCATCATAAACAGCTTAAAATGACGCTACAAGAAGTCAAGGATGAATATAAAAACTCAGAAGGTGATCCTCAAATAAAAGCGCGGATCCGCCGAACACAAAGAGAAATGTCGCAAAGACGTATGATGCAAGATGTACCAGATGCCGATGTTGTTGTGACCAACCCTACTCACTATTCGGTTGCGCTTAAATATGACACTGAAAGGGCGGGGGCGCCTATTGTTATCGCAAAAGGGGTTGATGAACTTGCGATGCAAATTAGAAAAATAGCCAAAGGGAATGAAGTGCCGATAGTGGAATCACCTGTATTGACTCGTTCGCTTTACCACACCACTGAAGTGGGTGATCAAATCCCTGAACAATTGTTTACCGCGGTTGCACAGGTACTTGCTTATGTATTTCAGTTGAATCGTTTCCAAAAAGGCAAAGGGAAAAGACCCGTTGCACTTACTCGAGATTTACCAATCCCAGACGATTTGAAGCATTAAAATTGCCCTCATAAGAATAAGCTATTAATTGGAACGCATATTGCATTTGTTGCTATGTGTCAATTTTTTGCTTGTGTTAAGTTATGGAATTTAAAGCAGTTTTACAACAACTCAATCGAGATAAAAAAGAATATGCTAAAGGTGTGGGTACTCCATTGTTGGTGCTTGCAGCACTTGGCATGGTTATTCTACCGTTACCTCCTTTTTTGCTTGATATTCTATTTTCCTTCAACATTGCATTGGCACTAGTGGTGCTATTGGTGACTGTTTATACCTTGAAGCCACTCGAATTTGGTATGTTTCCGGCGGTACTACTGATCGCGACTATCATGCGATTGGCATTAAACGTAGCGAGTACTCGCGTCGTATTACTTGAAGGTCATAATGGTGGTGATGCGGCAGGTAAGGTGATCGAAGCCTTTGGTAGTGTTGTTATTGGTGGCAACTACGCCGTCGGTTTAGTTGTATTCCTTATCCTTATTATTATTAACTTTGTCGTAATTACCAAAGGTGCGGGTCGTATTTCAGAGGTGTCTGCGCGTTTCACCCTTGATGCTATGCCGGGTAAGCAAATGGCCATTGATGCGGACTTAAATGCCGGTTTTATCTCTGCAGATGACGCCCGGGCTCGTCGTGAAGAAGTGACTCGAGAAGCCGACTTTTATGGGTCAATGGACGGTGCAAGTAAATTCGTTAAAGGTGATGCTATTGCAGGTATCGTGATCCTCGCCATTAATATAATAGGTGGCCTTTTCGTTGGGATGATCCAGCATGATTTAAGCTTTGGCCACGCGATGGAAGTATATACCATGCTGACAATCGGTGACGGTCTGGTCGCGCAAATTCCATCTCTTTTACTCTCAATTGGCACTGCAATTGTCGTAACGCGTCAAAATGAATCGCACAACATGGGCGATCAGTTTAAAAGCCAACTGGGTAATGAAAAATCGCTAGCTATTGCTTCAGGTATTTTGATCACCATGGGACTTGTTCCAGGCATGCCACATGTTGCCTTCCTAGGTTTAGGCGTATTACTTGGGTATATAGCCTATTACACAAGCCAGCAAAAGAAAAAGGCGGAAATCGAAAAGGCAGAACAAGCTGCCAAAGGACCTGCTGCCAAAGGAGGCCATCAACAAGATCAAAAAGAGCTTGGTTGGGATGATGTACAACCTGTTGATGTGATTGGTTTAGAGGTTGGTTATCGCCTAATTCCTCTAGTTGACCAAGCCCAAGGCGGGGAGCTTCTCAGTCGTATTAAAGGGGTGCGTAAAAAGCTATCTCAGGAACTGGGCTTTTTAGTACCGCCGGTACATATTCGCGATAACCTAGAACTAGATCCAAATGCATACAATATTACTTTAATGGGAGTTGGCTCAGGAACCGGTGAGTTGAAGCATGGCGACGAACTTGCAATTAATCCAGGGCAGGTGTTTGGGCCGATTAAAGGCATAGAGACTAAAGATCCTGCATTTGGCCTAGATGCGGTATGGATTAAGCCAGACCAAAAAGATGAGGCGCATTCGCTTGGCTATACAGTAGTAGATGCTGCAACTGTGGTGGCAACACATATCAGTCAATTATTGACGAATAATGCATCACTATTGCTTGGCCATGAAGAAGTACAAAACCTATTAGATATGCTTGCGAAAAGTCACCCTAGATTAGTTGAAGGCTTAGTGCCTGATATTTTACCACTCACTACCGTGGTAAAAGTGCTTCAAAATCTGCTTAATGAGGGCGTTGCGATTCGAGATATGCGCTCGATTGTACAAACCTTAGTTGAGTACGGCCCACGGAGCCAAGACCCTGATGTGTTAACGGCTGCGGTAAGAATTTCATTACGCAGATTGATTGTTCAAGATGCCGTTGGAAGCGAAGAAGAAATTCCTGTCATAACATTGGCGCCTGAGTTGGAACAGATGTTGCATCAGTCACTTCAGAACGCAGGTGATGAGGGGGCGGGTATTGAACCTGGCTTGGCTGAGAGGCTTCAAGAATCATTAAGAGAAGCACATCACAACCAAGAAATGCTAGGGGAACCTTCCATCTTATTAACCTCAGGTATGTTAAGAAGTGTGCTGTCTCGATTTGTTAAACATACGATTCCAGGTCTTAGAGTGATGTCATATCAAGAAGTGCCGGAAGAAAGACAAATTAAGATAGTGAGCTCGGTTGGACAATAGAGGATAAAGGGGCTGTAACATGAAAATTAAACGTTTCTTCGCAAAAGATATGCGTACGGCTTTAAATGAAGTAAAAGAAGAGCTTGGTGCAGATGCTGTCATTATGTCTAACAAAAAGTTAGCAGATGGTGTTGAAATCGTCGCAGCAGTTGATAATGACCGTGCTGCTGCACCTGTTAAGCAAGCTCCAGCTGCCCGTGCGACTGCCTCAAACGAGGCTCCGACCCGCTTTGTCCGTCCAGAGCCTCGCCAAGCACAGCCAGCAAAACAAGCGCAAGTTGCCGATAGCTTAGCGGCATTGCTAGAGCGTCAGGCACCGCGCCCACGCTCACCAGAACTTGCTTCTATGTTCTCCCAATCGGGGATTGATACAGAGCAAATGTTAAGCAGCCAACGTAAAACACAAACTGCTGCGCCGGCGCACCAAGCGAAGCCACAGCAAGCTCGTCGCCAATCTTTTGACTTTGATGATGATGCATTTGAGCAGCCACAGCATTGGGGCGAGTCGGATGAGTTAGACAACGGTTTTGGTGATGATTTACCTGAGTTAAATGCCAAGCCTGACGAAATGAGTGCAATGCGCGAAGAAATGAACGCTATTCGTCAATTACTTGAACATCAAGTATCTGGTCTAATGAAACAAGAAATGGCTCGTCGCGATCCAACCCGTGCGTGTCTTGTTGACCGTTTGGAAGGAATGGGCATAGACAAAGATGTCGCTGAGCAAATGGCATGCTTTATCCCTGATGATGTGTCTCGTAAAGAAGCCTGGAATGCATTGTTAAACATGGTGATCAACCAAATGCACACCACTAACAATGATATTCTTCGTCAAGGTGGCGTATTTGCGATGGTGGGTCCAACTGGTGTTGGTAAAACCACAACGGTTGCAAAATTAGCGGCATTAGGTGCACAAAAATACGGTGCAGATAAAGTGGCGTTAATAACGACAGATACCTACAGAATTGGCGCTTACGAGCAGTTAGCTACCTATGGTAGAATCATTGGTTGTCCGGTTAAGCAAGTTAAAGATGCAAATGAACTTGCAGAAGTGCTTTATCATTTACGCAATAAGCGTCTAGTATTAATAGATACAGCGGGAATGAGTCAAAGAGATTTGCGCTTAACTGAACAGTTAAATACACTTATGCGTAGCGCGAGAGTAGATATTCGCAGCTATTTAGTATTGAGTGCGACAGCACAAATGAATGTGTTACAAGAAACAGTAAGACACTTCAAAAAAGTAAATTTAAGTGGCTGTATTTTCACAAAACTTGATGAAAGTCTAAGTTTAGGTGAGATAATTAGCATAGCGATTCAAAATCGCTTGCCAATAGGGTATCTTACCAACGGTCAGCGAGTGCCAGAAGACATTCGCGTAGCAAATGCTCAAAAGCTAGTAAAAAAGGCTGAGCAATTGTATTTAAAAAGAATAAAAGCACAGCACTCTCGACGTGTACCTGTAGCGTCAGAGTCAGTAGGAATGTATGATTAACACAGTTTTAGATCAAGCAAGTGGCCTGCGTAGAATGAGTCAAAATAGCAACCAGGGTGTAAAAGTAATAGCCGTGACCGGTGGAAAAGGTGGGGTGGGTAAAACCAACGTCTCGCTCAATACTGCCATCGCTATGGGCCAACAAGGACAGCGAGTTCTCGTTTTAGATGCGGACTTGGGCTTGGCAAACTGTGATGTGATGTTAGGTCTAAGGGTAGAAAAGAATCTGTCACACGTGTTGTCGGGTGAATGTGAACTAGATGAGATTCTCGTAGAAGGTCCCGCTGGAATTAAAATTGTACCGGCGACTTCAGGCTCTCAAAGTATGGTAGAGCTGACTCCCGCAGAGCATGCAGGACTTATTCGTGCATTTAGCGAGCTTAACACGCAATTTGATGTATTAATTGTTGATACCGCAGCTGGTATCTCAGATATGGTTCTGAGCTTCTCTCGAGCTGCACAAGATGTGATGGTTGTGGTGTGTGATGAACCGACTTCTATTACAGATGCTTACGCGTTGATCAAAGTTTTGAGCAGAGAGCATGGTGTCTATCGTTTTAAAATTGTTGCCAATATGGTCCGCAGTATGCGTGAAGGGCAAGAATTATTTGCTAAACTTTCAAAAGTTACAGACCGTTTTCTTGATGTAGCACTGGAATTAGTGGCCACCGTACCGTTTGACGAAAACATGCGTAAATCTTCTCGCAGACAAAGAGCTATCGTGGATTTATTTCCGAGTTCTCCTGCGGCGATTGCGATTAAGGGACTTGCCGCTAAGGCAGTGAAATGGCCAATTCCGCATCAACCTTCCGGTCATCTAGAATTTTTCATTGAACAACTTGTAAACGGGTGATTATGGCTTCTCCGGTCAATAGAGCTGCGGGATATCAAACTTCAGACCACATTCATAAGGTGGTTGAACGGCATGCTCCACTTGTCAAAAAAGTGGCGTGCCACCTGATTGCTCGACTTCCGGCAAGTGTGCAACTCGACGATCTGATCCAGTCAGGTATGATTGGGTTGATTGAAGCATCTAAAAATTTCGATGCAACTAAAGGCGCTAGTTTCGAGACCTTTGCCGGGATCCGTATTCGAGGCGCAATGCTGGATGAAATCCGTCGTGGTGATTGGGCGCCTCGTTCTGTTCACAAAAATAGCAGAATGGTTGCAGAAGCTATATCTGAGCTCGAATCTCTCCTTGGTCGAGAACCAAAAGACACTGAAATCGCTGAAAAACTTGATATATCTCTAGATGAGTACCATCATATTTTACATGATGTAAATGCAAGTAAAGTCATCGGGATTGAGGATCTTGGGGTTGATGAAGACGTGATAACCCCAGCAAACAGCGATTTTGCGCTAGACAAACCGTTTAATAACGTTAAAAATGAACGTTTTAACGAGTCTTTAGTAAATGCTATCAAAGCGTTACCCGAAAGGGATGCTCTGGTTTTATCACTTTACTATAACGACGAAATGAATTTAAAAGAGATTGGTGCCATCCTTGATGTCAGTGAATCTCGAGTAAGCCAAATTCACGGTCAGGCAATGATAAAGCTTAAAGCTAAAATCAATGACTGGATAAATTAGAGTACATAAAATAGTTGGGTTCGAACCTCACTGGAGGAAGTTTTGGATAAGAACATGAAGATTCTCGTGGTTGATGATTTCTCTACTATGAGAAGAATAATCAAAAACCTATTAAGAGATTTAGGCTTTACCAATGTTCAAGAAGCTGATGATGGTAGTACAGCACTTCCGATGCTACAAAATCAGGAGTTTGACTTTGTAGTAACTGATTGGAATATGCCGGGCATGCAAGGTATTGATTTGCTTCGTGCAATACGCGCAGATGAAAAGCTTAAGCACATTCCAGTGTTGATGGTTACCGCAGAAGCGAAAAAAGAACAAATTGTTGCAGCAGCGCAAGCAGGGGTGAACGGATATATTGTTAAGCCGTTTACTGCGGGTACGCTCAAAACTAAGCTTGAAAAAGTATTTGAGCGACTAGGCTAACAGCAAGGGGATATGGCCTATGTCTGTAAATGCTGCGCCTCAAATTACACTTGAACAAGCTAAGCAACTTGTTGAGCTTCTAGAACAAGGTGAACAAGAAAAAGCTGACCAGCTGATTTTAGAAGCTGCTAACAAAGAGCAATCGGAGTTATTTGCAGAAGTTGGAAAGCTAACTCGCCAATTACACGAGTCCTTGAAGAACTTTGAGCTCGATACTCGACTCTCAGATCTCACGACAGAGGCTATACCTGACGCCAAGCAGCGTCTTAATTATGTTATGGAAATGACAGAAAGCGCTGCTAATAAAACGATGGACGCGGTCGAAGAAAGCTTACCTCTTGCGCAGAATCTAGCGGATGAGTTAGCGCAAATAAAGCCCACTTGGGATCGATTGATGAGCAGAGACATTCAACTCGGTGAGTTTAAATCTCTGTGTCATGATCTCGACAGCTTTATGCAGACTTCAAAGACACGTACAGACGAATTACAAGGTTTAATGACTAATGTGCTGATGGCTCAGGACTATCAGGATTTGACTGGGCAGGTTATTCGGCGCGTCATTGAGCTTGTGAGAGAAGTAGAAGATAGTCTCATTCACCTCCTGACTGTTTTTGGTACTTCAGATGAAGCGCCTTCAACTGCTGTGAAAGCGAATGAAAACGAAATAAAAACAACTGAGACTATCAGTGATGAATTGTCTGGACCTGAAGGTCCAATTATTGACGCTGAATCGCGAGATGACGTGGTTTCTGGTCAAGACGAAGTCGATGACTTGCTATCTAGTTTAGGCTTCTAGTTGGAGAGTGTGTATGAGCTTTGAAGTCGATGAAGATATCTTGCAGGACTTTCTTGTTGAAGCAGGCGAAATATTAGAACTGTTATCTGAACAGCTTGTTGAACTAGAAAATAATCCCGAAGATAAAGAACTTCTCAATGCGATTTTCCGTGGCTTCCATACCGTAAAAGGTGGAGCTGGCTTCCTAGGTATGACCGAACTGGTCGATGCCTGTCACGGTGCGGAGAACGTGTTTGATGTACTACGACAAGGGCAACGAAAAGTAACTTCCGAACTGATGGATGTTATTTTGCAATCTTTGGATACGATCAACGAAATGTTCGCTTGTATTCAAAACCGTGAGGAACCAGAAGCGGCCGATCCTGTGTTGCTTGAAACACTCCACAAACTTAGCCAGCCTGCATCTGAAGACGAAGTCAGTGAAGTGATTGACGAACCTGCTTCTGAGCCAGAACCTGTGGTGCCAGATTTAAGTGCGGATGATATTTTATTCGACGCCGATGTTGGTTCAGGCGATGATAGCGGTTCTAGCATCGATGAGATAACAGAAGAAGAATTTGAAAATCTTTTAGATGAATTGCACGGTTCAGGTAATGCGCCTGCTGTTGCTCCTGCAACTAAACCTGAAGCTGTATCAACCGCAGATGATGGTGATATCACCGATGACGAATTCGATAACCTCTTAGATGAACTTCATGGTGTTGGTAAATTCGGTGGAGCACCAAATGCGGAAGATGCTGTTGTCCCAGAAGCGAGTGAACCTAAGGCTAAATCAACCTCACCAGCAGCCCCAAGTGGGTCTACTGGCGACGAAGAAATTACCGACGATGAGTTTGAAGCTTTGCTGGACGAGCTTCATGGTAAAGGCAGTGCACCTAAAGCGGTAGGTGAATTGCCAGTAGAGGTTTCAGAGACTAAACCTGCTCAACCTGAGCCTGTTAAAGCCGCACCTGCGCCGAAACCCGCTCCGAAGCCTGCGCCTAAAGTTGAAGCTAAGCCTGCGACTCCTGCACCGCAAAAAGAGCCAGAGGCTGCAAAAGCTTCCACACCAGCCGCTGCGAAGAAACCTGCGGCACAAGCTGAGACCACGGTCCGAGTTGATACTAAACGTCTCGATGAAATCATGAATATGGTTGGCGAATTAGTATTGGTTCGTAACCGTTTGGTTAGCTTAGCGAATAACACCAACAGCGAAAGCATGGGTAAAGCTATTTCGAACCTTGATGTAGTCACTGCTGATTTGCAAGGCGCCGTGATGAAAACACGGATGCAGCCAATCAAAAAGGTATTTGGTCGCTTTCCTCGAGTAGTGAGAGACCTTGCTCGCAGCTTGAAAAAAGAAATCAACCTAGTTTTACAAGGCGAAGAAACGGATTTAGATAAAAACTTGGTTGAAGCGCTTGCAGATCCATTGGTCCACTTAGTGAGAAACTCAGTAGATCACGGCATTGAAATGCCTGACGTACGTGAAGCGTCGGGCAAACCAAGAATGGGTACGGTCACATTATCAGCATCTCAAGAGGGAGATCATATTCTTCTCACGATTCGAGATGATGGCGCCGGTATGGATCCTGAAAAGCTCAAAAAAATTGCTATAAATAAAGGCGTGATTGACTCCGATCAAGCAAGCCGACTGTCCGATACCGAAGCCTATAATTTGATCTTCGCACCAGGGTTTTCAACAAAAGAACAAATCTCAGACATTTCTGGTCGTGGTGTTGGGATGGACGTTGTTAAAACGAAGATCACTCAATTGAATGGCTCGGTAAATATCCAATCAGAATTGGGGGTTGGTACCGTATTAGAGATTAAGGTACCGCTTACACTGGCTATTTTGCCTACCTTGATGGTGGTAGTTGGAGAGCAAACGTTTGCGTTACCACTTGCTGGCGTGAACGAGATCTTCCATTTAGATTTGACTAAAACGAATGTGGTTGATGGTCAGTTGACTATCATAGTGAGAGAAAAAGCAATTCCGTTATTTTATCTTGAACATTGGTTGGTAAAAGGTGCGAACAGGAGCATGAGAAAGGCTGAAGGCCATGTTGTCATTGCGCAAATTGGCACTAAACAAGTCGGTTTTGTGGTTGATTCTCTGATAGGCCAAGAGGAAGTCGTCATCAAACCACTAGATGCGTTATTACAAGGTACACCAGGTATGGCTGGTGCTACCATCACATCTGATGGTGGTATTGCGCTAATCCTTGATGTCCCTAACTTATTAAAACACTACGCCTAATTTTATTAGGCGTAGTTCGAATTCTAGAGCAGCATTTGCTGCTCTGCTGTAGAGCAAATTAAAGAGCGTTGCCAATGGCAGTTAAAGTGTTAGTCGTAGACGATTCTAGTTTTTTTCGTCGTCGAGTCAGTGAAATTTTAGAAAAAGACAGTGAAATCAAAGTTATAGATTTCGCAGTTAATGGAAAGGAGGCGGTTGAAAAGGCCGCTTCATTACGTCCAGACGTAATTACGATGGACGTAGAAATGCCCGTGCTTGATGGGATCAGTGCGGTGAAGCAGATCATGCAGGCCACTCCGACCCCAATCTTAATGTTTTCTTCGTTAACTCGTGAAGGCGCTAGTGCTACGTTAGATGCACTGGATGCGGGCGCTGTAGATTTTTTACCGAAAAAGTTTGAAGACATCGCTCGTAATAGCGAAGAAGCAATTAAATCATTACAAAATAAGGTAAAGGAAATTGGCCGCCGTCGCGTTAGCCGTTTTACTCGCCCTAGCATTACGACTCCGCCAAAGCGCGTCGAACCTAGAGCAACTCGTTCTGACACAGGAAGAACAACGATCCCTCAACCGGATAGAAGTTTTCAAAGACCGGTATCTGGTGGTACGTCTAGTGCTGCAGGAGCAAGAGCATCGGGTAAAAAATATGGACTGGTTGCAATTGGCACATCAACAGGCGGACCCGTTGCACTGCAAACAATATTGACCCAGCTGCCAGCAAACTTTCCTCATCCAATTTTACTTATCCAGCATATGCCGGCCGCATTTACACCTGCGTTTGCAGCAAGATTGAATAGTTTATGCCAGATTAAAGTTAAAGAAGCTGAGCAAGGTGATAGATTAATGCCTGGTGTGGCCTATTTAGCCCCTGGTGGTAAGCAAATGCTGGTTGAAAATCGCGGTGGCAGTAAGACACTAAAAGTGTTTGAAGATGATAGTCCAAGGATCACCTATAAACCCAGCGTTGATGTGACATTTGCAAGTGTTGCAAAAGCTTATGGTGGCGACACGTTAGCGATTGTCCTAACGGGAATGGGCGCAGATGGCCGAGATGGTGCTCGTATGCTAAAACAGGTGGGGGCCACTATTTGGGCGCAAGATGAAGCGACTTGTGTTGTGTATGGTATGCCTCAAGCTGTCGCTGGCGCTGGACTTTCGTCGGATAGTATCGCCCTACAAGACTTTGCTGCGAGAATTAATAAAGAAGCGGGTAACCAATAGACCAAGTCATTACTTGGTTGCTTTGCTTGAAGCTTGTAAATATCAAACGTCTAAAAAGAATGAATAACATTGAGTTGGTATAGTATCTATTGAACGAAATCAATAGTGATAAGCGAAGGAATATAGAGTGAAAATTTGGACAGTAGCAAATCAAAAAGGTGGCGTGGGTAAAACCACGACGACGGTGAGCTTAGGAGGCATTCTTGCTGAGCAGGGTCACCGAGTTTTGCTTATTGATACTGATCCACATGCTTCACTGACATATTACTTTGGTATTGATTCTGAAGAGTTAGAAGTCAGTGTGTATGATATTTTTGCACGCGGCAGCAGTATGACGAGTGAAGAAATTTTACAGTCGCTTTGCCCCTCAACTATAGAGAATCTTGATATTTTGCCTGCCACTATGGCTATTGCTACGCTTGATCGTAGTATGGGTAATAAAACGGGCATGGGGCTTATCTTAAAGAAATCGCTCGAAAAAATAGCGGATCAATATGACTATGCTATTTTAGACTGTCCACCAGTGCTTGGGGTACTAATGGTTAACGCATTAGCAGCGAGTGAGCGAATTTTAGTACCTGTCCAAACTGAATTTTTGGCGTTGAAGGGACTAGATAGAATGATGCGCACGATGGAGCTGATGCAGTCTTCACAGCAGAAACAGTATCAATATACTATCATTCCAACTATGTATGATAAACGGACCAAAGCGTCGTTGGAGGCGTATAAAACGTTGCTAGCAACATACAAAGAGGCCGTTTGGCCAGGTGTGGTTCCCGTAGATACCAAGTTTAGGGATGCGAGTCTTGCACAGCAAGTCCCAGTACAATTTTGTCCTAAATCACGAGGCGTGTTCGCTTATCGTGCACTATTGGACTATTTGAAGCAGTTAAGCTAGAGAGCATAATGAGTAAGCATTTATTTGCAAATGAAAAGGTGATGAAGCAGTATCTTGGCGCCCTATTACAAGAGGAGCCAGAGATTGAGCAATGCGAGTTATCACCAGTTGCAAAGCTACTTGAACAAGTAAAAGAGCCGGAATCCGAACTTGAAGACACAGGCCTTCCAGTTGTCGTTGCAACAGAGCCTCAGGAGTCGGTGAGTGAAGTTATTGAAGAACAACCGAGTAAATTAGCTCAAGATCTTGAAGTCACTGAAAATACATCTATTATCAAAGAACAGACAACGATAGAATCCGTTTCTGCAAGGGAAGCCTATCAAGAAGGTGAATTTCAGGCATTGTTTTTTGAAGTTGCAGGCTTAACACTGGCGGTTCCGCTTAAATCACTTGGGGGAATACACCAACTGGGTGAAGTCAATCAACTCTTTGGTAAACCTAAATGGTTTAAAGGCGTGATGCTAAATCGTGAAGAAAAGCTTAATGTTATTGATACTGCGCGATGGGTAATGCCTGAGAAGTTTACACCAGAATTAGAAGATGCTCTGGATTACCAGTATTTGATTACGCTTGGGGATAGTAACTGGGGACTGTTAGCAGAGAAGCTAGTCAACAACTTAACACTCAAGCCTGAAGACATAAAGTGGCGCACAGCGGATGGTAAACGGCCTTGGTTGGCTGGTGTGATTAAAGAGAAAATGTGCGCGCTGATTGATGTAGAGAATTTAAACCGTTTGCTAGAACAAGGCCTCGATAGTCGAGAGCAGTAACTAGTATATTGATGGAGTGAAACCATGAGCCAAGATAGACTACTTTCTGCAGACAAAAATGCTGATAGTAATGATGAAGTATTGCAATGGGTTACTTACAAGCTTGAAGAGGAAACTTACGGTATCAATGTAATGCAAGTGCAAGAAGTATTGCGTTATACCGAAATTGCACCAGTCCCAGGTGCGCCAAGCTACGTACTCGGGATCATTAATCTGCGTGGTAACGTTGTAACGGTTATAGACACGCGAGCTAGGTTTGGCCTGCAAAGTGCAGAAGTAACGGATAATTCAAGAATTGTGATTATCGAAGCCGAGAAGCAAGTTATTGGTATCTTAGTCGATAGCGTTGCTGAGGTGGTTTACTTACGTAGCTCGGAAATTGACAGCGCGCCAAACATTGGCACCGAAGAAAGCGCTAAGTTTATCCAAGGCGTATCAAATCGAGAAGGCGAGCTGTTGATCTTAGTCGATCTTAATAAGCTATTAAGCGATGATGAATGGGATGAGCTGAGTCATATCTAGATGTCTGAAGTAGTAAACGCACAAACCGTTTTACTCGTCATATCAATAACCTCAAGCATACTTGCGTTAGCATGCTTGAGGTTTGTTTTTGTGCTGAGTAAAAAATTACAGAATGCGCAGGGCCAAACAGCGCAACTTTCGAGCTCACTACAAGGATCTGAGCAACAAATAGCAATATTACGCAGCGAAGTTGCAGAGTTACGTGCCAGTATCATGAGTATTGGCAAGCGAGTGGTCGCAACCGAGCAAGAATTAAATGATGTTGCGAATCAGCAAGCGGCACAGAAATATGATGACCCCGACGCAAAAATGTATTCTCGCGCCGTGAAAATGGTGGAACTTGGCGCTGATATTGAAGAGGTGATGCGCGAGTGTGAGTTGCCAAGAGCTGAGGCGGAGCTGCTGATGTCTTTACATAACAAATCAAAATGATTGTCTAGGGCCTGTTGACCTTTCAAGTTTGTTTTTGCAGCAGTTTGATTGGTATTTATACAAGGCAGAGCCTGCGTAGCATAGTTATTCTATGTAAGTTAGGCGATAACACAGAAGAAATTCCAATCAAGCGCTGCCCTTTGGGTTCCCCTGAGTGCGCTTTGTTCTTTGTTGCTCAACTTTTGCCTAGATTACTAGGCGGCAAGTCGAGCGTCGCGATCAAAACACACTCAGGAGAACAAAAATCAAACAGCAAAGGTCAACAGGCCCTAGAAAGTAGGAAATTTTGGCTATGCCTTAATATCTAGCTTGCCACGAAAACCTTCCCAGCCAGGTGGAAACTTACCACGCATAATGTAAGAAAAAGCGATGAGTTCGGCAATCACATAGTAGAGCTCCTTTGGGATCTCTTGATGTAACTCAAGCGCACTGAGCGTTTGTACTAATGATTCATCTTCATGGATCATGATGTTTTTCTCTTTTGCCAGCGCAATAATTTCCTCTGCCAGCTCGCCATATCCTTTAAAGGTGACCTGAGGTGCGCTTCCGGCTTCATATAACAACCCGATTGCAGATTTTTGTGTCATCTCTTTTACACCTTAATGTTGATAATTGCGTGTTCATTAAAGAACTTATCTTGAAAGCTGGCTTCTTCCCTAAGGCCTATCTCAGCGACTTGTAGCTCATGAGATGCTAACTTATGTCTGAGCATTGCCAAATGTGGCTCTGCGAGCTGTTTGACCTGATTAGAGGTGGCTACTAATGCACATTCTAGAGCTTTATCCATCAGCTCGGCTTGGGCATGGATCTGACCTTTTTCAGCAAAATCAAAACAAAGACGAATAAACCACACGGATTTCTCTGGCATACCAGGTTTGGGCGATTTTTTATATTCACCTATTTGTAATTGTGTTTGCTGTTGCTCTTGTCCTACTTTAGTGGGGAAGAGCAGGTTAACAATCAACTGTGCTTCGCTGTCTTGTTTTGCAGAGTTGGTCGCTGTAGTGTGTGATTGTTGCGGTTGTAATTGGTTATGCAATTGCCCCAATTCGTTTAACAGCTCTTTTGCTTGTGGTTGTTGAAGCGCGTCTGCTGTTTGCTTGGGGGAGAGCAGCTTCAGCTGTGGTAGCAGCGCATCCAGCAAGGCTTGTATTTTTTGTGTTGCTTGTTCATTGCTCTGAGCTTGGTTTGCCACCTGACTACCTAATAGCGACACAATTAAACGGTCCAACATTTGTGTAAAGCTCGATTGAGCTAAACTTGTTGGCGTGTTAGCAAAGGTTGCCACGCCCAGTTGGCTTTCTAACTGGTTTTTAACGGTGAGCGCGTTGACTGAGCGGTCATCAAGCAAGCGCGAAAATGCTTGGTTGACTAATTTCTGTAATTCAGGCGTTTGTTTGAATGTATCTGCTTTTGCGAGCTTTTCGATGGTTGCAGAAGCTTGGCGTAACATGTTTGGTGTGTTTTCTTTTTGTTCGGGCTTAGCCATGGGCAGAGTAAGCAGGGCTTCAATTACCCCTTTAATTTGATTGCTGGTAGGCTGAGGTACTTGAGGAGGCGAAGCGGTTACTTTTGTGCTTTGTGAATGTGTAAATTGCAACTGGAGCGTTTTAGCAGGATCTACAGGCACAGAACTCGCTTTACGATAAAGCGGCCGCTCTAAGACTTGTGTCAGCTGTTCAACTTGCTTGTTGCTAAGCGACAGTTTACCTGTGAGGGTGTCCAATAATAAGGACAGGGCTTTTTGTTTCACCTCAAAATCAACCGGTGGCGCTTGATATTTTGGTGTCTCTGCTAGCTGGTGTTGTAAGTAACGAGAAATGGAGCTGGCTAACTTTTCGTTTTGCAAAGGTGTGTGACTTTTTTGCAATGGTAATGGTTGCTTTGCCATCAGCTCTGTAAGATTAAGCTTTATTTGGTTTGAGAGTTGTTGCAGTGGCGTGCTTGATTTATTTTCATTGTGAGCACTTACTTTCTCGTTTGGCGCAAGCAGAGTTGAGACCGAGCGACTCAAAACATCATTTTTACCTTTCTTGACTGGGGAGTTCGCGGGCTGATCTACCTGATTTGTGAGTGGTTTACCAAAAGGTCTTCCGATCAGTACTTGCAACGCTTTTACTACCGTTGACTTAATTTGTTGCAGATTGACTTCAAGTAACGGTTTGTCATACGCCAGCGTATGTACTGACGCTAAGCGTGACTCAAGCGGTGAAGGTGCATCCTTATTGACTACGCTTACCTGTTGCAGCAAAGCGCTAAGCGGCTTTATGGTTTCTACTTTTACTTGTTGTGTCGATTTTGTGATATCAATTCCATTGAAAGCCGTTTTTACTTCGCCCTTTTGCCATGTGGTTGCTGCTGGCCAGTTACTGCTTATTGGCGATAAGGTGACTGAACGGTCATGAATGTTAAGTGTTATTCCGCTTGGCTGCGGCTTTACCTCAACACTGCTAAGTTGACTTGAGATAAGTTTTGCAATCATTGACTTAGGTAAAGCTGTACTAAACAGCAAGTCTTTAAATTGATTGACGACTTGCAAGGAAACATTACTTTGTTGGGCACTAAGATGGGCAATGAGTTTGTTTTCACTTGCGAGCAATTGTGCCACGGCTTGCGGAAGCGGTACTTTTAAATCAAGCGCCTTGATGTGTAGTGTGGCGTCTGGCAACGTGGTAGCTGAAGACTGTACTACAGGGCTTGGCGTATGTGTCTTTAGCGTCGTTAAAATATCAAAAAGCTGTTTTGTTAGCGTTACTTGCGCTTGTAATTTGGGCGTTTGAAAGGTGATCACCTTGCCAGTTTCATCGATACTAACCTGTGCTTCTGGAAGCTGATTGGGCTGGGTTGGAGGCTTAAGCGCTAGTTGGATAGTTTGCCAGCGGCCATCAATTGCCACATCCATTTTTAGTTTATCGTTACTAATTTGGATATTCTTCGCTGCAAACGGTTGGTTTTTGGCTAAGTCTAATCTCGATACTTCGCTATTATCTGTGCTTATCACAGATGCTGTCGTCGTATTTGTTGTAATTGGCAGCTTATTCATTATTTTAAATCAAATTTTCGCTAATCGGTCGCATCGGATTATTCGTATTACCATACCATTATGTTAGACTAACGCCCAATTTTAGGTAAAGAGAAGCCCAAGTTTGCTAGAGATAGACGCCGTCACTTGTACCAAACAAGATAGATGCTTGTTTGACTCATTAAGTTTCACTCTCCATGCGGGGCAGATCATGCAAATTGAAGGCCCAAATGGTGCCGGAAAAACCTCTTTGTTGAGGATCATTGCTGGGTTCGCCAGAGCGGACGAAGGGCAGATCCGCTACAACAGCACTGATATCAGCGATGATTATGATTCATTCGCTGCCGATTTATTATTTATTGGTCATAAGACAGGTGTCAATCAACAACTTAGCGCCTACGAAAATGTCCAACATTGGCTTATGGTTCATGGCGCTCAGGCCGATGAAGAAGAAGTCTATACACTGCTTGCTAAGCTCGGCTTAATAGGGCTTGAAGATGTACCTGTGCGGACATTGTCGGCAGGCCAACAGCGCCGTGTTGCGTTAGTACGTTTGTGGCTGAATCAGGCCAAGCTTTGGGTGCTAGATGAACCATTTACTGCACTGGATAAAAAAGGGGTCGCCATGTTGCAAACCCAATTTCAGTCTCATCTTGACAAGGGGGGCGCCATTTTATTGACGACCCACCAAGATCTCACCGCACATTTTGCACAGTTACAAACCTTGGCGTTGGAGTACCGTTTGTAATGCAGACTCAACATTCTTACTGGTTAGCTTTTAAATCGGTTTACGCCAAAGATGTGACCTTGGCCTTTAGACAACGCGCTGAGATAGTCAACCCGCTGTTGTTTTTCTTAATCGTGATCACCCTATTTCCGTTAGCAATTGGGCCCGAACCTGCGCTGCTTACCAGAATGGCACCGGGTATTATTTGGGTAGCGGCGCTTTTATCGACTATGTTAGGTCTAGATAAATTATTTAGGGACGATTACAACGACGGCTCATTAGAGCAATTGATTGCTTCACCTTATCCTTTATCGCTATCAGTATTAGCAAAAGTAGCTGCGCATTGGACAGTCAGTGGTTTGCCAATGGTGGTGCTTGCGCCCTTGTTCGCGCTGTTAATGAATCTCGAGTCGCAGTCTCTCAATGCGACTGTATTGACCTTACTGATAGGTACACCGTTATTAAGTTTTATTGGGGCCATTGGCGCAGGACTCACCGTTGCATTGCAAAAGGGTGGCATTTTAATGAGTTTACTTGTCCTACCGCTTTATATCCCCGTATTGATTTTTGCAACGTCTGCCATAGATACCAGTAGCATGTCTTTAGCGTATGGTGGTCAGCTTGCAATCCTTGGTGCGATGCTTGCCGTCGCAATTGTTGCCGCACCAATTGCCATATCGTCAGCTTTAAGAGTGAGTGTAAGTTAAAATGTGGAAGTGGTTACATCCTTATGCCAAAGCGGAGCGTGCTTACCAACTGTGTAACACCTTGCTTCCTTACTTTGCCGTGATTGCGGTAGTGGGCTTAATTGTTGGATGGGTTTGGGGGTTAGCCTATGCGCCAGCCGACTACCAACAAAAAGACAGCTATCGTATTATCTTTATTCATGTGCCGTCGGCTATCTGGTCAATGGGCGCATACTCGTCTATGGCTATTGCGGCTATTGTTGCCTTGGTATGGCAAATTCGTAATGCTGAATTGGCGGTTATAGCCATTGCTCCCATTGGTGCGGCAATGACCGCGATTGCGTTAATCACTGGTGCTGCTTGGGGTAAACCTATGTGGGGTGCTTGGTGGGTCTGGGATGCAAGATTGACGTCAGAGCTTATCCTATTGTTTTTGTATTTTGGTGTTTTGTCTCTATATCACGCCTTTGAAGATAAAAAATCAGGTGGTAGAGCTGCCTGTATTCTTGCCATTGTCGGGGTCGTTAATCTGCCTATTATTCATTTCTCGGTAGAGTGGTGGAACACGTTGCATCAGGGGTCAACTATCACCAAATTTGATACTTCAGCGATTGATCCTTCTATGTTGTGGCCTTTGTTGATCAACATAGTGGCGTTTGCTGGTGTGCTTGGCGTGGTTACGCTAATTCGTTTGAAAAATGAAATTTTACGAAGTGAGCAACACCGTCCTTGGGTCCGCGAATTAGTGAATAGGGGTTAATCATGCAGTTTGAATCCTTCAGTGAATTTTTAGCCATGGGTGGTTATGGCTTTTATGTTTGGCTCTCATTTGGCTCATGTGCATTAATACTGGCTGGTATTATAGTCGGCTCTATCTTGGATGGTAAGGCGCTAAAGCAAGCAGTTAAAGCGCAAATGGCAAGAGAAGCACGCATTAAAAAAGCAAAAGAGGAGTCGCAAGCATGAATCCTAGACGCAAAAAGAGATTATTCACCGTTGTTGCCGTTATCTTTGGTATTGGCGCAGCGGTTGGGCTTACGCTTTACGCACTACAAGAAAATATTAATTTGTTTTACACGCCGAGCGAGCTTGTTGAAGGTAAAGGTGAGTTAAAAGAAATACCGCAAATTGGCCAGAAGCTGCGTATTGGCGGTATGGTTGTACCAGGGTCAGTAGTGCGTGATGAAACGTCCTTAGATGTGTCATTTAAACTTATCGACACCGGCCCTATGGTTACTATTCGTTATAAAGGCATTCTTCCTGATCTATTCCGTGAAGGCCAAGGTATCGTAGCGCAAGGGACGTTAGTTGAGTCTAATGTAGTTGAAGCGTTTGAAGTACTTGCCAAGCATGATGAAGAGTATATGCCATCAGAAGTGGCGGAAGCCGTGAAAGGCATTAAGCACGAAAAGCCAAAATATAATTTAAACAGCGAGAACTAAGATGGTCCCAGAAATAGGTTACTTCGCTTTAGTTCTGGCGATGGCATTGAGCTTATTACTGTGTATTTTCCCATTGTGGGGTGCTTATACGGGTAATTTGAGGCTGATGAAAGCCGCTCCTTCACTGGCCGTTGGTCAGTGTATTCTTGTGGTGTTCTCATTTGTGGTACTGATCTACATCACATTAATGGATGACTTTACGGTTGCGTATGTGGCACATCATTCGAGCAGTACTTTGCCTTGGTATTATAAAATCACCTCAACGTGGGGTGGACATGAAGGCGCAATTTTACTGTGGTTAGTGATGCAATCCATGTGGACCATGCTGGTTGCAGTGATGTCAAAGTCGCTACCGTGGGTATTGCGAGCGCGTGTGTTAGGCGTACTTGGCTTTTTAGGTGTGGGCTTTATGCTCTATACCCTGTGGATGTCGAGCCCGTTTGAGCGTTTGCTTCCTTACTTCCCTGTTGAAGGGCGTGATTTAAATCCATTATTGCAAGACCCTGGAATGATCATTCACCCGCCACTCCTTTATATGGGTTATGTTGGCTTATCTGTGTCTTTCTCTTTTGCAATTGCTGCGCTTTTAACCGGTAAACTTGATAACACTTGGGCTAAATGGTCACGTCCTTGGACAATGGCCGCATGGGGCTTTCTTACTCTAGGCATTACTATTGGTAGTTGGTGGGCGTACTCAGAGCTAGGCTGGGGCGGTTGGTGGTTCTGGGATCCGGTGGAAAACGCTTCACTGATGCCTTGGCTTGTTGCAACCGCTTTATTGCATTCACTCGCAGTAACAGAAAAGCGTGGTGTGTTTAAGTCTTGGACAGTACTACTTGCTATCACCGCGTTTAGTTTATGTTTACTTGGTACCTTTATCGTTCGTTCTGGGATCATCGTTTCGGTGCATGCGTTTGCAACCGATCCAGACCGTGGTTTATATATCCTGTCATTCTTGGCTGTGGTTGTGGGTGGTAGCTTAGCGCTTTACGCACTGCGCGTAGCTCAAGTATATAGCGAAGGGCGTTATCAATTCATTTCGCGTGAAGTAGCGCTGTGGATCAACAATATCTTCTTAGTGGTTGCGACCTTGATTGTATTATTGGGTACGCTATTGCCTATGATCCATAAAGAGTTGGGCTTAGGCTCTATTTCTATTGGCGTACCTTTCTTTAACCAAATGTTTGCGATATTAATCGTGCCGTTCGCGATTTTGCTGGGTTTAGCACCTATGCTGCGCTGGAAACAAAATAAAATGCCGCCACTAGTGAAAAAATGGGCTGTATTGATTGCGGTGAGTTTAGTGCTCACGGCGACGTGGTTGTACTCGAGCTACGAAGTGGTGGCGCCACTTACGTTTGTTGCGACCGCTTTAGCTGTGTGGATAAGTGTGGCTACTGCTGCTGACTTATTTAATAAAGTGACTGTTCACCCAAGTGTTGCGATCGGCTTTAAAAAGCTAGGATTGAGCTATTGGGCAATGGTACTCGGGCACGTTGGTATTGCCTTTGTTATCGCGTCGGTGACGTTAACTTCAGCATACTCAGTTGAGCGCTCCGTGAGCATGAAACCCGGTGAAACGGCGATGCTAAACGAGTACGAATATCGCTTTGATGGGGTAAAAGAAATTCGAGGCCCGAACTACGGTGGTCATGCTGGCGTAGTGACGGTATTCAAAAATGGTAAAAAAGTCACCGAGCTGCATGCAGAAAAACGCCGTTATGATGTAGGGATGCAGTTTATGACCGAAGCCGCTATTGATGATGGTTTCTTCCGTGATTTATATCTAGCACTCGGCGAGCCGCTTTCTGCAGGCGCGTGGTCGCTTAGGATCTATCACAAACCATACGTACGCTGGATGTGGCTAGGTGGGCTACTTATCTCTTTTGCCGGCTTCATTGTGCTTGCGGATAAACGCTACCGCAGCCGCGTGAAAAAATCATCCCAAGTGGAGGCTTAACATGAACCGCAAGTTATTAGGTTTAGTGCCTTTTTTGATATTTATTTTCCTGTGTGTGTTTTTGTACCAAGGACTATTTGGTAATCCTAGAGAGATCCAGACCGGCCGTTTAGGACACACTATGCCTGAGTTTTCATTACCCGATCTAATGGATAGTGATAAAACCTGGACAGCCGACTCGCTTAAGGGTGAAGTCTACTTGATGAACGTATGGGGCACTTGGTGCCCAACGTGTATCGCTGAGCTGGGTTATTTAACTGAGCTTAGAGAGCGTGGCGTGAAAATAATAGGTCTGTATTACGAGCAGGCTTATGACCCTGATTTTGGCGACCAGTTTGATATCAATGCTCTAAGACAAGATGTCAATAACATGTTGAGTCGTGCTGGTAACCCATACCAATTTAACATTCTTGATTTGGAGCGTACATTAGCACTGGATCTAGGTGTTTCAGGCGCGCCAGAGACTTTTTTGGTAGATAAGCAAGGTAAGATTTTGTTGCATCATACTGGCGACATCAATGAACGTGTGTGGCGTACTAAATTTGCAGCAATCTATCAGGAGCTAACACAATGAAATATGTAATTGTTTTGCTTTTAATGATGATTGCCGCAGCGGCGCAAGCAACGGAAGACAAATATAACTTTGCTACAGCTGAACGTGAGCAAACTTTCCGAGAGCTGACTCATGAGCTACGCTGCCCGAAATGCCAGAACCAAAACATTGCCGATTCAGATGCTGTCGTAGCCAAAGATCTACGTGACAAAGTTATCGCTTTGGTTAATGAAGGTCAGTCTAAGCAAGAGGTCATTGATTATATGATCGACCGCTATGGCTATTTCGTTCATTATCAACCACCGGTTACGCCTGCAACGATTGTACTTTGGGTACTGCCAGTGGCAATCATTATTTTAGGCTTCGGCTTTATCGTATTTCGTCAAAAGCGCGCTGCGAAAAAGCAAGATTGGAATGCAGCGGACGAACAAAAGCTGACAGAGCTCATTAATCAATATCAACGTCAGGAGCGTGAGCAGTGAGCGAATTCTCGACAGATTTAACCCAAATGTGGTTTTTGTTTCTTCTGCTGGGCGTATTTGCCGGTCTCTTTGTGGTTTTTCCGTTTATTAAAAAGGAAAAGCGCATCACGGTTGATCACGATGCGAATGCTGAGCGTATCGATATTTTCCATCAACGTTTGGAGGAATTAAAAGAAGAGCTTGCTAATCAGCGTATTGAAAAAGACAGTTATAGTGAATCCGTGGTTGAACTCAAGCGTCGCTTATTGAATGAGTTATCGCCTGAACAATCATTGACGAGTCGCGGAGACAACCGTGTGTTGGCGCTGACGGGTATTGCATTTATGGTGCTGGTCACTGGTGTCTTTTATTACTACACAGGTAGCCACAGGCAAATAGCGAGCTGGCATGAAGCCGTTGAAAAGTTACCTGAGTATGGTGAGCGTGCAGTAATGCAATCTGGAGAGCCGCTTAATGCCAACGAGCTACAAGCATTTGCGCTGGGGCTAAGAACTAAACTAGCAACAGCTGGCGATGATGCAGTTGCATGGATGTTACTTGGTCGTGTTGCAATGTCACTTAGTGACTTTGAGATGGCGATGCAGGCATTTGATAAAGCACTCGTGATGCAACCTAATAACAATAATGTTCTGGTGAATTATAGCCAAGCATTATTGATAGAGGGCTCAGAGCCAAGTATGAATCGCGCGGCAAAAATGTTGTCAAAAGTGCTCAAGAATGATCCAACGAATATTGATGCGATAAGCTTGCTGGCGTTAATTGCCTATGAACGTCAAGATTGGAAAGAGTCAAAAGCCGCCTTTGAAGTCTTGTTGTCACAATTAACCAAAGATGATCCGCGTTATGAGATGATTGCAGGGCGCATTGCTGAAATCGAACAAAAGTTGGGTCAACAAAAAGACGAACCAGTGGCTGTAAAAGCTGGTATTGTCGCTACTGTAACCATTTCAGCTGAGTTACAGAATAACATTCCAAAGGACAGCACCTTGTTCGTTTTTGCAAAAGCAGCTGAAGGTCCTGCCATGCCATTGGCGGTGGCCAAAATTACAAACTTTAACTTGCCAATGACGGTAAACCTAGATGATAGTATGGCAATGATGCCTGAATTAACCTTGTCGAAATTTTCTCAAGTTACGGTCACCGCACGTATTTCTAATGATGGTTCAGTAATGCCTTCAGATGGAGAACTTGAGGGTGTTTCAAGCGTAATTGAACTTCAACAAGGCGAAAATCAGCTCAATGTCGAGATTAGTCGTGTCTTAACAAATACAGGGAAATAAATGCTTAAAGCCGTGCTCACAGGCTTACTTGCGTTGACCATTGTCGGTTGTGCGCAAGTACCCGAAGAGAAAAAGGATCCACGAGATCCATTTCAATCACTTAACCGCCCACTCTATGACTTTAACATGGATGTGTTGGATGCCTATATTTTGCGTCCTGTTGCTAAAGGATATGTCGCGGTGACTCCCGCTCCTGTACGCAGTAGTGTCGTCAATTTCACCACCAACATCGCCGCACCGACCGATGCAGTAAACGCGGCATTGCAGGGTAAGCCTGATCATATGGCAATCAATGTTGCTCGCTTTTTAGTTAATTCTACGGTCGGTATTTTTGGCTTGTTTGATGTTGCGAAAACACTTGGTCTTGAGCTTAAAGACGAAGACTTTGGCCAAACCTTGGGTGTGTGGGGGGTTGGCGATGGTGCGTACATTATGATCCCTGGTATGGGACCGACGACCGCGAGAAACTTAACGGGTGATGTAGTCGATAACTTTGTGTTGCCAGAAATCGCACTCACAACGCCTCAGACGGTATTAGTGTTTGCGCTGCGTGCGGTTGAAGCAAGAGCGGCTTTGATGTCACAAGAAAAGCTGCTAAATGAGTCGCTTGATCCATACACTTTCTTGAAAGATGTCTATTATCAACGCCAGTTGTACGAGCTATTCGATGGCAATCCGCCAATGGAAGAAGAGCCGGATGATTTTGATGAGAACTTTTTAGAGAACTTGTAAAAACAAGGTCGGCAATCGCCGACCTTTTGGCTATCTTAGTATACGGTTAGAAGCGCCAGTTGAGATTTGCCCAGAGCGTCCGTCCCGGCTCATTGACTCGATCAATTTGGTCAAAGCCACTTACCGCGGCGCCTGAACGACTTAAATGTTCGGCATAGGTTTTATCGAGTACATTATCTACGCCAGCACTGAGCTGTAATGCATTGCTATATTGATAATTGGTATTGAGTGAAAGTGTGCCAAAGCCTGCCGTTGCAGTGATGTCCTGCCCTGCAATATTCCCTTGTCCAATCGCCACTCTATGCTGATGTTGTACTAATCTTACCAATCCGCCTAGTTGCCACTTATCGCTTAGTTGGTAATTGCTCGCAATACGCAGTTGCAGAGGCGGTTGCTGAGCTAATGCGAGATTGTCGGTAAGGTTATTACCCTTTACGTAGTTGATACTACTGGTGAGTTGCAGCGCTTTGCTCGCTTGCCACATTACTTCACCCTCAAAACCGAAGGTTTCCGCGTCAATATTTCTGGTCACTTTTGACATCATATTCATCTTTTCAAACATATTGTCGATTAATAAATAGTCGTCAATTTGGTTATAGAACACTGAGAAGTTGACGTTAATGTCTTTGAACTGCTTTACCAATCCAGCATCTAATTGCACGGTTTTTTCAGTATCGACATTAAAGGCAGAAATAGACGTTTCACTTCCTCGGCTACCACCGACTACTTCCCAGTAATCGGGAAAACGCTCTGTAACGCCGAAACCGACAAAATAGCTACTGTTTTCAGATTGTGCTTGATAGCGGCTAAATCCGCTGAATAACGTATCGTCTCTTGTTTGTAGGGCGGTTGGGTTTGGTTTCATCGACATCATTGCGCTTATCATGGTGCGATGATCTTCATTTTGCCAATCATCAATGCGCAATCCGCTAACCCATTGGCTAGTTTGACTCAATTGATATTCGAACTCGGCAAATACACCGAGCTGTCTAAATTCAGCATCTATTTGGCGTGGCATCGTTTCTACCGGATTGTTGAATTGATCTCGGCTGACTCGATTGCGGTGCTCATTTGCTTGATAATCGACACCGTAAATAAAAGTATGTTGGGTATTGATTTCTGAAGTCAACGTAAGCTTTGCGCCATAAGTTTTACGGTCTGGGTTGGAAGAGGTTGGGGTTTTCATCATCATGTTAGAGACAAAAGGACGTAAGCTATGATTGTCCATGATGTGGTCAACGTAGTTATAGTATGCGTTGAATGTTAACTCTTCAATCAGAGATGAAAGGGAAGATAATTTGATATTCAGGCCAATATTTTCTCGGTCGAAGAGGCTGCCATCCATCATGCGGTCGGCATAGGCAACTTCACCATCGCTTACCCCGTAAGTGATAGAGTAAAAAGCGTCATCGCTTGGGGTATAGGCAAACTCTGTGTCAATATTCCAGCGCTCATACGCTGAGTGAACTTTGGTGCCATTACCATCTTCATAATCATCTGCATCACTGTAATTTGCTGCTATCCGAGCGTATCCGCGTTCATTACCAGCCTTGATATCGCTGTTAACACTGTGGCGGCCTTGGCTCGAAAGCACCGCATTGGTAAAGCCAATCACTTCAGATTTAGCTAGGCGTTCATTTTCACGTTCAAACACCACAGTCGCAGCACTGTTGCCTGGACCATACAACACAGTTTGTGGGCCTTTGATGACTTTTAAGGTGTCGTAGGATTGTGGCGTAATATATGCCGTAGGCGGGTCCATGCGGCTACCGCAACCACCAAGCGTTTGACCATTATTGGCGATAATGGCAATTCTAGAGCCTGCCATGCCACGAAACACAGGGTCAGCACTTGCGCCGCCTTTTTTAATGAGTGAGAATCCCGCAATTGAAGAGAGTAAATCCGCGCCATCTTGTGCTGGTAGTGGTTGGCGTACTGCTTTGGTATCCGTTGTTAGCGTAATTGGTGTTTGCATCGGTGCAATAACAACAATTTTTTCAATTTCATCAGCATGGGTGATGGGAGATAAGGAAACAATAGCAAGAGAGAGTAGGGTGCGTTTCATAAGTTCACTTTGAAGTTGTTTTAGTGCACTTATTTTATCGCTATCAGGTGCTTAGCGGGATGCGACAGATTGTCGCATCCTTTGACAGGTTACTCTATCGCTTTTATTTGAGTGTCACTCCAAACTTGCGACTTTTGATATAGTTCGGCGATATTTTGGCTGGTTACGCCAAGAGATTTTGACATGGTGTCAACGCTATCCCAGTCACCCTTTTCCATCGATTCCGCAAGATCTAGATAAATACCAAAAGCACTCGGTTTCTTCAGTAAGGTTGATTTAATTTCTTGAGATAAGGGTAATTTCGTCAATAAGCTTGCCATATCGTCATCGAGAATGGCGTCCATCAGTGACATCATGCCAACCAAAAATGTGCTCCCAGTATCGGAGATCTTATTGGCCTTGGTTGCTATTGCTTCCATAAAATGTGCGCGCAATAAAGAGAGTGAAAGTAGCTCTTTGGGCTTTTCAGTATTAAGCTGTGAAGCAAATAATAATGAGATCAGACGCTTAAGCTCTTCACTACCGAGTACGACCAAGGCTTGTTTAATCGTTGATATTTCTGCTCGGCGTTTAAATACAGCACTATTTGCATAACGAAGAAGTTTGTAGCTTAGGTTTACATCACGCTCAAAGACCTGTGTGATCCTAGCAAGATCGGGCTCAACGCTTGAAGTCTCATAAAGCAATTCAGCCATGGCTAATTCCGAAGGAGCCAACGCTTTGGTTTTGACCATTTCGGGTTTGGCAAAAAAGAAGCCTTGAAAATATTTGAATCCAAGCGACTTGGCGAGCTCAAACTGTTCGTAGGTTTCTACTTTTTCTGCCACTAAATCAATGTTTGGGAAATCCTGTATCGCGGCTTTAATGGCATGGATTTGCTCTAGGTTAGTTGCCAACAAATCGACTTTTATCTGGTCAATATAGGGAAAAAAATGGCGCCACACATTTTGGTGATGGTAATCGTCAAGTGCAAGCGTATAGCCTTGCTCTTTAAGCTCTTTTACACACGCTAAGAGTCGTTTCCCCGGTTGTACCGTTTCTAATATTTCTACGACGACTTGTTCAGGCGCCAACATTTGCACATAGCCTTTTGCCAGCGTCTCTAGAGTGAAGTTAATGTAAGCAGGGCGTTGATTTGTGAGGTCATCAAGACCAAAGGTAAACTGGCTGCCTTCAACCAAGCGACTTGTTGCTTCATCACCGTCAATTTCGGGAAATACATTATTTAGGCCATCACGAAATAAAAGTTCGTAGCCAATCAATTCCCTTTGGACATCAAAAATTGGCTGACGAGCCGCGTAAAAGTACATAGATACTACCGTCCAAACAAAATGCTATTGGCTTTAATATAAGGTAAAAGTGCGAACAGGTCACGCTGGGAAATTGAGTTTATAGAATATGGGTAAATACAGAACATAGGGCGAATGATAATTAACCAATTGAATTAGGTACGAATAAAATACTGTTTTGATCAATGGTCGCAGGTGGTTGGGTGTATGGTTTGTGCATGTTATAGTGGGTTCTTTATGTTTTTGGCTTTTATTCAAAGTGAGTTAGAAATCGAATAATTAAGTGATAGAAAAAGCTCACATTTGGAGAAGAGCCCAACTAACAATTAGGAGGCTAATTTGGAGATAGGTACGATAATCTCTCTCGCACTGTATTTTATTGCGATGTTGGGAATTGGGTTATACGCATATAAAAAGTCGACCAGTGATGTGTCAGGCTACATGTTGGGCGGTCGTAGCTTACCACCAAGTGTAGCGGCGCTTTCAGCGGGCGCATCCGACATGAGTGGTTGGATCTTAATGGGCCTGCCGGGCGCTATGTTCCTGTATGGTTTTAGCAGTACATGGATTGCAATAGGTCTTGTGATTGGTGCTTGGCTTAACTATTTATTGGTTGCACCACGCCTGCGTGTTTACACAGAGTATGCAAATGACGCGATAACCATTCCTGACTATTTTGCAAATCGTTTTGAAGATAAAGGAAACGCGTTAAGAATAGTTTCAGCGTTGGTGATCATTGTTTTCTTCACCTTATACACCTCCTCTGGTGTGGTTGCGGGTGGTAAGCTGTTTGAAAGTTCATTTGGTATGAGCTATGAGAGTGGTTTATACATCACCACCGGCGTTGTTGTGCTTTATACTTTATTTGGCGGCTTTTTAGCGGTGAGCCTGACCGACTTTGTGCAAGGTTGTATTATGTTTATCGCTTTGATTTTAGTGCCTTTAGTTACCTTCTCACTGCTCGATAATCCGCTATCTCAAACACTAAATGAGTTAAACCCAACGATGTTAACGTGGGTTGGCTCGGCCGGTGCAATAGGTATTATCTCGGCAATGTCTTGGGGTCTTGGCTACTTTGGTCAACCTCATATTATCGTGCGCTTTATGTCTGTTCGAAGTGTGAAAGACATGCCGACAGCGCGTCGTATAGGGATGAGCTGGATGATAGTTGCAGCTCTCGGTGCTGTGGGCACAGGTTTGTTTGGTGCAGCTTACGCACATGAACATGGGATTGTTGTGGATGATGCCGAGACCATTTTCTTGATTTTATCTCAGCTATTGTTCCACCCGTTGATTGCAGGTTTTTTACTGGCAGCTATTCTTGCCGCAATTATGAGTACTATTTCTTCGCAATTGTTAGTGAGTTCAAGTTCGTTAACTGAAGACTTTTATAAGATATTTTTGAATAAGAATGCTTCGGATAAAGAACTGGTGCTTGTTGGTCGTACTAGTGTACTAGTTGTAGCGCTTGCTGCCATTTATCTTGCGTACGACAGAGATAGCTCGATTCTAGATCTTGTAAGTAATGCTTGGGCTGGTTTTGGTGCCGCATTTGGCCCACTGGTGCTGATAAGCTTATTCTGGTCTCGCATGAACTTTGCTGGCGCGCTTGCTGGTATGGTATCTGGCGCGGTGACTGTGTTGGTATGGATCTATGGTCCGTTTACTTATAATGGTGAGCCGCTTAGCGCGACATTATATGAAATTGTTCCTGGATTCATTGTTGCGACAATCGCTATCTTTGCTGTCAGCTTACTGACCAAGGAGCCAAGTAAAGAGATTACGACGCTATTTGATAAAGTAGAAAAAGCGCTTGATTAAAGGCGGTTGAAGTGAATAAAAAACGGAGCATTCGGCTCCGTTTTTTATTTCTTAAATATACGTAAATACGGTTTAAGGAGTCACTTTAAGCTTGCTCTTTTAAGTGGTTAATCACGACTTCATGGTGATCTTTGGTTTTAAACTTATTGAACACGTGCTTGATGGTACCGTCTTGACCGACTAAGAAAGATAGGCGATGAATACCATCATATTCTTTGCCCATAAACTTCTTTAGTCCCCACACACCAAACTCATCGGCTACCGCGTGGTCTTCATCCGAAAGTAAGTCAAAGTTGAGTTCTTTTTTGTTTTCAAAGTTCTTTAACTTTTTCACAGGATCTGGACTAATGCCAACGGCTACGGTGTTTAATTCAGCCAGTTCAGCTTTGTGGTCGCGTAGATTTTCGGCCTGAACCGTACAGCCCGGGGTCAATGCTTTAGGATAAAAATAGACTAAAACTTGGTGAGACTTTAATAAAGTAGCAAGTTCAACGGTCTCGTCGTTTTGGTTTTGCAGTGAAAATAGTGGCGCTTGATCACCAACTTTTAAAGTATTCATAGTAAATCCTTAGCGAATGCGTCTAAATATATAGTCTACGTTTAAGGAGTGAGAAAGATCTTCGAACTGAACTTTAAAGTTATCAATATCCACATCCACTGGAATATTAAACTCAAGCTCGCAGCGCATATGTAGCTCGTCTTCTTGCTCAAAGGTATCTGACTTCAGTGAACAAATATTCACTCCTTGTGCTGCAAAATAGCGCGTTACTTTGCTTAGTGTACCGGGAGTATCTAGTCCTTCATATTCCAAAGTATAACCTGCACTGTATTCGCCTTGCTGATGGCTCGACGTGCGTTTCATCATGGTTAAGAGACCGAGTTCCATCCCTTTTGCTGGTAAGGTATGTTCTACACGACTAATAGACGCCATGTCACCGGCGAGTAACATAATAAAGGTAAATTCATTTCCCAATATTGCGATACGACTGTCGATAATATTACAGTTGCAGTCACTCACAAGCTGGGTCAATTCGCCAACAATACCAGATCTGTCTTCTCCTATTGCGGTTAAGACAAGTTGATGGTTTGCATGCATGGTCATTTTGGAACCTCTGATTTCACGTAATGCGCTCAAGGTTAATAGTTAACGCGAAATACTACCATATCTGAGTTTTAGCGCTAGCGCGTTGTAATAAAAAATAGAATTAGGGTTGCGTGGCATGGTTGCTTGTTTTTCTAATGTATGACAAGTAACATAAGGCAAAATTTTGGCTATGGGATGTGTGTTCCCAGCATAGTACTTGGAATACTTGATACCATAGCGTTATCAATTCAAAGATTGTCAATTTTTGGCAACTTTGTGTGAACCAATTCGGCAATCCTAAATCATAACTTTGATTCGAATAATAATAGGGTTTGCTAAGGAGTAAATGAGTGCAGTATTGGATCCCAAAATCACTGGTTCTTGGAATTGCCGTGAGTCTAAGCGGCTGTAGTATTTTCACAAATGATGCACATCATGAAAGAAATTATCGTGCAAATGCACCGGTGAAAGCCCCTGAGGGCTTAGCTCAGCCTTATCGAGACCCTGAATTTGCAATGCCAGTCGGCCAATATGAAAATACAGCTGAACCGGTAAGTTACCGTGCACCGCAACAGGTACTAACAGTTGCGCAAGGCAGTTGGGTAGAGCAGGGCGAAGAAGCTGCAAGGATCTTTTTTGATAAGAATGACGGTATAGAAGATTTACCGGCATTTATTTGGCGTGCTGTGGATGGCGTTGTGGCGATGCACAATGCCGGACTTGAAAGCGATAACAAGGCGCAAGGCTCGGTAACCACAACCTGGTATTCACTGATCAAGCCAAAAGACGGCTGGTTTTGGGAAGAAGCAACAGAGCCATCTAAGCAAAAGTTTAAGTTTACTGTCGAGCAAAAAGAACATCAGCGTACGGCGTCAATTCGAGCGGAATTAGTAGATTATCAAGGCGATGGTGAGTTAACTGCGCTTCAGAAAAATCACCTCGAAGTTCGGGCACTGAACGAAGTCGTTTCAGAATTTGACTATCAATATCGTCTACTGCAAGTTGAAATGCGTAAGCGTCAGGGTGTACTGGCACTTGAACTTGGGTTTGACAAGAATGGTGATTCCGCGCTTCTGACTGAAAAAGGTCAAGAAGCGGTGCTTGATCGCTTCTCAAACTTCCTAGAACGAAGTAACTTCACGGTTGTCCGTGTCGATAGAGAAAAGCAGGAAGTTTTGGTCCGTTACGAAGCGCCTGAAAGCAGCGTTTGGGATTCTATTTGGGGTGAAGAAGCGGTTGTGTTGCCAATTGAAAATGGTGATTACACGATAAAGATCGCTCAAGCGCAGGATACGCGTACTTCAATTACCTGGAAGGATAGCGAAGGTAACGTACTTGATGCAAACACCATGAATAACCTGCATCAAGCCTTGATCACTTTGCTTAGGCAAAAAGGTCTAACAATCTAATAAATATAATAATTTAAAAACGAAAAGAGCTTCGGCTCTTTTCTTTGTTTTTGTGGAAGTAAAAAATGACAGAGAGCACTATAACACCACGCTCCACCTTACAAACGTGGTTTGCGTTTATCGTACCGTCATTGATTGGTATCTTTTTATTTATGACGCCAGTGGCGGTGGGGGAAGCAATGACTATCCCAATTGCTGTTATGGCGAAGTGGTTACAAGCGCAAGTCGCTCCTTTTATTAAAGACATGATTGTCGCAATAGTATGTATTACCGGGATCATGAGTTTGGTGATAAAGCTCCTAAGACCCCAAGCGCTATTAAAAATAACCATAATAAAGCACTTATTTGACGTTAGCTGGGTTTGGTTGATAACCCGACTAATTGGCATGGTGTTTATTGTGCTTACCTTCAATGGTGTTGGTCCAGAAGCGATCCATTCAGAAAACACAGGAGCATTAGTGCTAAATGACTTGTTACCTGTACTCTTTTCTGTCTTTATTCTTGCTGGCTTGTTACTGCCATTACTACTTAACTTTGGTCTACTTGAGATGGTTGGCACGCTCTTGACCAAAGTGATGCGCCCGCTATTCGGTGTGCCAGGTCGTAGCGCGGTAAACTGTGTTGCTTCTTGGCTTGGCGACGGCAGCGTAGGTATCTTGATGACTGCTCGACAATATGAGGATAAACACTATACACAACGAGAAGCGGCTATCATCGGCACCACATTCTCTGCGGTTTCCATTACTTTCTGTTTAGTTGTGATTGGTCAAGTTAAACTCGAACACCTGTTTGCTCCTTTTTACCTCACCGTATGTGCGGCTGGCTTTGTTGCAGCAATCATAGTGCCGCGCTTACCACCGCTAAGGTTTAAAAAGGATATCTATGTAGATGGTAGCGATCACAACCAGGATTCAGAAGCGGTGCCAGAAGGAAAAGGCCTATTAGGTCATTCTTTGGATATTGCACTTGCTAAGGCAAAAACGGCACCAGGGCTTAAAGGAACATTAGAAGAAGGCCTGCACAATGCCTTAGATATGGTATTTGCTGTACTTCCCGTGGTTATGGCAGTTGGTACTTTTGCCCTGATCATCGCAGAATACACCCCTGTATTTCAATATTTAGGCACACCTTTCGTTCCTTACCTCGAGCTACTCAATGTGGCAGAAGCCGAAAAAGCAGCACAGACAATCGTTGTCGGCTTTGCTGATATGTTTATTCCGTCAATCCTTGCTGCAGGTTCTATTGAAAGTGATACTACCAGGTTTATCGTTGCCGCAATGAGTGTTACCCAGTTAATTTACATGTCTGAAGTTGGGGCATTACTGCTTGGTAGCAAAATCCCAGTGAATTTGTGGGAGCTATTCCTAATCTTTATTTTAAGAACACTTATTACCTTGCCTGTTATCGTCTTTATGGCGAAATGGTTAGTCGGCTAAAATAAAAAACCCCCTACTATGCGAGGGGGTTTTATTTGAATAGCTAAACTTTTAGCTAATTCTTCTAAAGAGAATATTTTCCTTATCACTACTCCGCTTCATCAAAGTAACTTCAAAGTCATTCCCTCGTCTGTAAATCTAACAGGCCCTATTGACAGGTTTAGCACATTACCGATTCTATTAGAGACTTTGCTCAAGTATGGTAAATCAATAGCCTATTGTAACCGTATAGCTAGCCGAAAGTATAACAGCCTAGATCATTCTCCAAGCAAGCTCCGATTCGTTCCAAAGCTTCTTAAGTAGCATGTGTGGATAAACCCCGTTACCTTTAAGAACTTAAACCCTATAAAATTAACCTTGTTAACTATTTATTTTTGTTTTTTACGGGATGTTCAGCTGTGGCTTAGGGTGGGTTATAACTACTTGATTATAATAATTTGTTTTTTCCTGCTTTGTTTCTTTTTGTTTTTATTTTGGGTTTTATTGTTTATTAAATGTAACTTTTTGGGTTTACATGCGGGGCTTGCAACGCTAGTATGTTCCTGCTTAAGGAAAACATAGCTTAAGGAAGCTGATTTATGTACGAAGTAAAAGGATTCGGCGTATTACGTTTTGCCGCATTTTTTTTCATAGCTAGTAAAAGTTATGCATCGGGAACTGAAAACTCATGTCAAGTATCAGTACAAGTTAGAGATTTTATGCCTCGTACTTGTTATTCCGAGTATTCTGAATCTAGTTGTAATGATATTTGCGTTGCCGCAGAACCTTCTATGGAACCATCGTGTTTTAGGAAGATAGAGCTGCCTTGTGGGATAAAGCAAGAGCTTAAAGCATCGGCATTAGGGTACCAAAACAGAAATGGTCATGAATGGTTTCATGTCACCGACTTAATGAATCATACCGCCTTGATTGAGCAATATTATGTATTGCAGCAATCGCTTTACGGTGAACTATATAAAGATTTTGTTAACCCTGCAGATGTTGCAGGATTTAGTCCTGCAAGTGATAGCCTTCGAAAAGTTAATTTTAGACTGAATACTATTAGCTCAACTCGAAGCGTTGCAGCGGGTTTGTCACATGCTGCGCTCTACAGAAGATATGAGTATGGCTTGCTACTCGAAGAAAAGTTAAATGCGCATTTAGCGAAAGTGAATGCAAATATCAATCAATTTGACTTAATGAGTGCTTTTGAGAAAGAAAATCTAAAGGTGGAGATAAATCAACTGGTTGATAGCCAGACCCGGCTTTGGAAAATTCTCAAAAAATATGATGCAAGTACAATTTTATCAAGCAGGGTGCGAATTATTAATCGCAGACTTACTGCATTGAATGATTCACTAATCCTCATTCCATTTGTTCAACAACAAGCATTTATCAACAAGACTCAGGTATTAAATGCCTATTTTGATGTCAGCTTCAGACAATGCGAGACAACGACTTGCTTTAACGCACTTGATGCTAGCGCCGTGGTTATTGATACCGATTATGACAAAAAACTAACGTATTTTGAGTTATATTTGGAGCAGTTAAACAATGAAGCCTCTTTGCTGAGCAATGCTTATTCGAGTGATTATCACCCTGTTGATCCTGCTTTTGTTCGAATGCCGACTTTCGCAGGGTTTGTAACTGAGCACTATCAGGATATGCGAGCGCAGGGCACAGAACTCTCTTTGAAAAAGCTAGCGACTGCGATTAATGTTGCTTATTTAGCTAAAAATGTTGATGGCCGAAGACTGTCTCAAAAACTTGCACAGACGGCTGATAGTACGATTGATGGCTTCAGTTCAATAGCGCCATTTAATGAGCAGCACACATTGTTGTGTAAAGAGTACACACGAATAAACCCGCAACTAAGCCAGTTTCAGCAAGAGAGTTTCACTCTTGGTCATGAAGCTAATGAGCTAATTGCTACATTGATTGATTTTGGTTTAGACAGTGAACAGCTCGCTCGATTAGAGTGGATCATTACACGATTAAATGTCTTGGCGGCTCAATCAATTCAAATTGCGAACCTCAATATCACCGAAGTTGATAGGTATCAATCGGTAGTATGGAAGTTGGACCAAGCAGACAATTTCTTCACAAATAATGGCAACATCGAAATAGAATACTTGGAATACGATGGACTTTATTGGACACCAAATATGTTGCCATCAATCCCAGAGATAATGCCATCCATAGTCAATATCTCCACGCCTGAAAGTACGTTATTCCCCACCGGCAGCGCATCGGCAGGTTCGATGAATGTACTTCAAATGTTAATAAAGCAAAATCCCTTTAGTGCCTGTTCTGAGAACAATAATGAACTACAGCTCATTATAAAAGCGGAATCACCAAATGGTCAGGTTAAGCGGCACATTCTCAGAGCTACTCTAGAGCAACTCTAAGAAACGATAACTACACAGAAGGAAAATCTGATGAGCAAATATTTGCTTGCTGGACTGCTATTGTCTGGCGGAATGAGTGTGCACGCAAATGCCACGGAACAAACTATATTCGATGCCAATACCATGTGTACGGCAAAGCAAACAACGGAAGGAACAAGATACTTCCCGCCTTGT
This sequence comes from Pseudoalteromonas sp. DY56-GL79, assembly GCF_041414765.1. Taxonomy (NCBI): domain Bacteria; kingdom Pseudomonadati; phylum Pseudomonadota; class Gammaproteobacteria; order Alteromonadales; family Pseudoalteromonadaceae; genus Pseudoalteromonas; species Pseudoalteromonas sp. DY56-GL79. The sequence goes on from NZ_JANHZS010000002.1 coordinate 186,973, forward strand.
GCTTATTCGCCAACACAAGTGTATGCAGAGCAAGAATTAAGCTATTCAAGCCCAAGTATAGTAAGAAATGGATTATTCAAAACTGCGATAGAGTACACCTTTCAATGTGAGTCTATTCGACCGCTATCACTTCGGTATAGTGTTGAGTCAGATGGTGTTGCGAGTATCTCTAACCGGATTTCTGGCGCTGCTTCAAGTGAATTGAATACGATCCCATTAACTCATGGATTTTCAAATTCATATATCAGCTTTGAAGCGATGAGTGGTATCACGGGGTTTCAAGCTATCAAGCCTGGTTGTAAGCTCGTTGTTAGCAAAGTCGTAACTTATCCGGAACCCACTTATTTTAATCAAGTTGCTTCAAGCTTAAGTTCTTGGAACAGTACCTTGAGCACAATGATCAATATCTCTACACCATCTACAGGGTATTTAACTTTGCTCAATAGCATTGATAATACCTTAGATACTCTGGAGTTTGTGCTATTTGAGGTTGAAGACCCAATCACGATTGAACAACTTAATTCCGATATATCTCAACTACGCGCGTCAAAACAAATCCTCGAACAAAATTGTCGAGCAGGCACATCTGCTCAGCTATGCACGGCTGAACTTGCCAATATTCGCAGCTATGCAAATAGCAGTATTTTGCTAAACGAAATGAAAGCACAAGATTTATATCGTTACATCAATAGTCAAGTCAATTGGCTTGCAGATAAGTCGATTGGTCGTGATTACAGCATGCTAAGTCTAGTTAAGAACAAGCTAGCAAGGATTCAATGATTTTTATAACCCGTAAGGAAAATGGTATGTACTTAAAAAAGTCTGTTACATCAGTTTTAGCTGTGCTACTTAGTAGTTCAGTAGCATATGCTATGCCAGATGCAACAAAAGGAAACCCTCTTGATTCACTTGGTATTCCAACGCCAGCCGGTGTTGGTGACATCACAGTTGACCACGAGAACCCAAAAACACTACATGTTGGCCCAGCAAGCAGCAAAGTTATTATTGGCGATTATGCGGAGCTTGGTTCGTCGGGACCTCAGTGTTCTGATTATAGCAAGATAAAAGCTGACGCTTACCGTCAGAAATCAACACCAGCACAACAAGAGCAAGCTTATCGTAACAGAGAGTTTGTCAGTAACTGGTATCAGTTTACTTATGCATTGCCGCGCTCATCGGTTGAAACTATAAGAAAGATCAGCGATAGCCGCGCTGAAATGGACGAATTAGCGTTTCAAAATGCGGGTACTATTGAGCGATTTAAAGCAGTAGATGCAAAGTGGAAAGGTATTGCCATTGAGCTTGGTGCTTTAGAAGATGAGTTTGATACGCTAGATAAGGCGCAAGCTACTGAGACAAATACCTGTATCGTCTCTTACTCTACTAACCCTACGATGCTGAGTCAGTGCATAGTGGGTGTTATCACCAAATATCAAGCACCAAAGGCTGCCGTAACTGCAGAAATTGACCGAGTGAAACAAGATAGAGCGGCAATTCGTGATGAATACTACGAAGCAAAGGGCCTTTATGACGCGTATGAAGATAAAATCACACGCTTAGATAGTTCGCTTGATTTTCAAACTCGATTACTCGCAGCGCAAAGTGCAATCGTGAAATCAGCTTGGGAAGTACAAACTGATGTCGTTGAAACGAGTGGTGCCAAGATCACGGGTCTTGCTAGTGCGGGCTACAACCTTTGGGAAAATGAACGCGACTTATTAGCAAGCACACTTTACCAAGCAGGGCATGGTGACTATAGCGTCAAACAGCTGGATGTATTTAACGTGCGGTTAAACTCAGGTGTGACTCAGGCCAACCCAACCGTTGAGGCGAATAACTCTCCGCTGTTCTATAAGAATGTTTGGACTTTCCCTGCCAATACTTTGGTAAACAAAGATGTATTGCGTGATTGGGCAATGCCATTTGAGCGAGAGTTGGAAGGCGACACAATTCACTTCGACACGATGGATGCTCATTCTTTTGCATCTGGTGGTATTAACTTCTTTGTAACCCGTGACGCTCGTTGTGGTGAATACTCTGAACAAATCGAAGAAGAGTATACGGGTAATGAAAATGGGGTTTCTGCATCTTGGAGTGTAAAGCGTAAGCTTTATGAACCACAACCAAACCGTAGTGTATTCGTTGCAAACCTAGGCTTAGCCTACAACTACTACGCATTCCCTGGCGAAATCAAAGGTGAGTGTTCGATTGATGTCGACCGCATGAATAGCTACTGGAGAAATGCGGGTAAATCTAAGGGATGGAGCTGGTTCAGAAGCAAGACTCGTTCATGGGATCACATTCGTGAGGAAGCAAGAGAAGAGCTTGGCATGGAATGTTCGCTAGATCTGAAACCACAATCAAATGATCCGGCATTAGCTGCAGAGATTGCTGCTAACTTAGAAGCTGAGATGTACAACGACATGTGGACAATGTTCCTGTCTGTTTACGCTGAGTCTTACGACGTAGTTTCTGATGAGCCTGTTGTTGATGACGCAGGTAAAAGCCAAGTTGGCGCGCAACTTGGTGACGGTATCACTAAGTTCTGTAAATCGGCAGTCTGTGGTTTTGCGAATGTTGTGTTGAGAACATTAGACACTATTGGTGGCTCTAAAGCACAAGGTACTACTTCGCATGTATCAACCAATTACGGAAAAATCTGGAAACGATTTAATAAACGTACTTGGACTGTTAAGGAAGGCAGCGCATTAGTTACAGCAAAAGTTTGTGTAGATAAAGCAAGCTGTAGTTAATAAAAAATGTGGGAGAGGGTTCCACTTCTCCCACAAGTTTAAAAGGAGTACCTAAAGTGAAAGTGAAACTAATTTTGACAGGTGGGTTAATCAGCGCTGCACTCATCGGTGCTGCTGTTCATTTTAAATTACAAGACACGCCTATTGAAACCCTCAAGGTAAGCGTACCAAAACGCGCAGATAGTCCAGCAAAGGAGCTGGAACACAAAGACATTACCGCGAACGGTAAGTCAGAAGAAACAAAAATAGAAGCAGTAAAACAAGTAGAGCCAACGCTGAGTGCTCAACAACTACTAGAAGTTGATATGAGTAAGGAAGAGGAATATTACAGCTTTTTACTCGAAAACTTTCCCGAATTAAAGCAAGAAATTAGTGAGTATCGCCAGAGTGTTGGTGAGCAAAGAGAAAAAGTGCTGGGTTACAAAGAGAAAATTGCCAACCGCAATCAACAAATCTCTCAGTATGGTAGTACTTCGGCTTCATTAGATAGCATGCTCAAAGCAGAACGAGATGAGTTACTCCTGAGTGCAAACGTACTGGGGAAAAAAGCGCAAGAGCTCAATGAGTCGATTAGATTAGCCGCTGCAAGATATAACTAAAAGTTGTAGTTATAAAAGGAATTACATTTTGAATTTTAAAAAAGTTTACATCGCTGTTGTAACAGCAAACCTACTCGCTTGTGGTGGAAGCGATGCCGCCACTATCAATGCAGTCGAAGCTGGGCAAATGACAGACATCACGCAACCTCAAGCGTATTTACATGCTTCAGCTGAAAATTTGTTTTTATATCAGAATATTACGCTTGATGCTTCCTCAAGTACCGACACGCAAAGTGAGTTAACTTTTTCTTGGCATATCGCAGATAGCCAAGGTGGCATAGTTGAGAGGGTAGAAGCGGTCGATTCTGTTATCCAATATCGTCCTACCACCGCTGGCAATTTTAGTGGCGTGGTCACAGTCACTGATAGTGCTGGTAATAGCGATACTGCAAAAGTTGATTTTGTGGTGAGTGAAGAGTCAGTGATTGCTTTGGACTTGGGCCCTGATTTTGATTCTAAGAAAGGGAACAGTATTACGCTGAGCGCCAGAGAATCAGTTTCACAAGCAGGAGTCATTGAACATGCCGTATGGTCAATTACGGCTGCACCACAAAACTCGACTGCAAACCAAGCTAGTCCCTTATCTGAACTGGAAAGCACCTTTATTTTTGATGAAGTTGGTCATTATGAGATAGGGGTACAGGTGACGGATGAAGATAACAATATTGTGACTGATACTGTGTCCGTTAAAGTTTCTGACCGAATGCAAAATGCAGCACCACAAGCCGACATTTTTGGTCTACGTACGCAAGTAAAACCTAACGAGATGCTGTTGCTAGATGGGTCAAATAGTTATGACCCTGATGTTACCGACTTATTGATATATTCATGGAAAATAATCGAAAAGCCTAGTGGAAGCTTTGTTCGACTGAGTTCACCGTTCGATGAGCAAGTAGCTGTCAGCGCGACAAAAGTTGGTGACTATACTGTCCAACTGAATGTTAAAGATCTTGGCGGCCTATCCAGCGACGCGTTATATCACTTTACGGTGAGTAATGCTGATCAACCACCAATTGCTATGTTGGGTGCTGATATTTCAGCGACTCAAGGAGAGGTGGTTAATTTGTCCTGCGATGCATGTATTGATCCTGAACAAGCAGAGCTTAGTGGGCAGTGGAAACTGACGATTAGACCTTCTGGGAGTTCTGCAAATATTATTGGTAAAGAGCAGCTACTCGGAGCAACATTAACGCCTGATTTAGCGGGAATATACGGTATCAAGGCGTTAGTATCAGATGGCGTATCGCAATCTTGGTCGAATACACAACTTATCAATGTCAGCTCAAGCGGTGAGAGTAAACCTTCAGCGTTTATTGCTCCAATCTCAGACATTACCTTGGGTGAAAGTATCGTACTCGACGGTTCACAAAGTCGTGATCCAGAAGGGATGCCTTTGTCCTATATTTGGCGCATCGCCAAACAGCCTGGCTCTGATACTTTGCCAGCGCTGCAAGACGCTAAAATAGAGTTTACGCCTTCTGCTTTAGGTAGTTATCAAATTGAACTGAAGACTTTTGATGGTGCTCTATATTCAGAGGCGACATCGGTGACGTTTAATGTAACGGATAACCAATCGCCGATTATTCAAATTAAAGAACCATTAGAGACGGAAGTTCAAGTTGGCCAGTTGGTCAGCATTGATGCTTCACAAAGTTATGACCCAGAAGGACAAGCACTAAGTTACAGTTGGAAGCTGATAGGTCCAAACAATGACGTATTGACCGGTAATGAAAACACTAGCCTATTTTCGTTTACACCTGATTTGGCTGGGGTTTACAGAGTTGAGTTGGTCGTTAATGACACAGACGGTGCGAGTGCTAATCGCAACTTCGAATTTACCGTATTAGATTCTCCACAGCTAATCTATGGTTCAGTTAAAGGTCGACTAGTCAATAGCCAGTTACGAGGCATAGCCGATGTTAATTTAGCTATCAACGGTATGTCCGTCGTAACGGACAATCTCGGCGGGTTTTCTACCAGCGTACAGTTGGCTCGTGGTGAGAGAGTGATAATAAAAACGGCCGACGATAAAGTAATCAATGCCACTTATCAATCAGTATCACAACTCAACGATGGTTTCCAAATTTCGCTGGGTGAGGCATTTGTGCCGGTGATGCAACCTGTAAGACAGCATGTTTGGAGCTGTTTCGGTTATCAAGGTCAGAGCCAAATTAATATTAAATATGAGCTGGTTGATAGCTTTCCTGCAAGCAGCCCTTTTGTATTTGACTACAACAAAACGATAAGCGTACCGCTGAACAAGAGGCAAGAAATGTCTTTTCCCGCAACAGCTACTTACCGCATCACGCCTGCTGAAAGCGACACTTACTATGTGAGTTCCACGACTAATCGCCTTGAGGTAACGCTACTTGAAGGCTACCAGCAACCGATAGTTTATAACATTTGCAATTACAAATAAGGAAAATAATGAAATATCTATTTGCTCTTTTACTTGCGTCTTCGTCAGTGGTGCATGCTGCCGAGCCCATCTTAGTTTGGGGAACTAAGTACAGCTATAACAAAAGCGACTTTGAACCAGAAACGGTGGTTAACGGTAATATTTATACGTATACGTCAAATATAGAAATGTTGCTTGATGAATATGACGACTTTATCGGTGATTACCCTGTACTTACTTTTGATTTGAGCGCTGAAATTATGGCCGATGCAGTGCCATACCCGATACCACTTTCGTTAGTTGCTAGTTGCCAAAACGACTCTGGATATTCAGAGGCACTTGGCTTTAGTCAAAGCATTTTAATTGAAAAGTATAATTTCGTGCTGCCTGCAAGAATGAATGTTTTTAATCGTGTAAAAACAAATGGTGCCTGTAAGCAGCTTCGAATCGACATTGTCCCGCATACCGGCGAACTTATTGATTTGGACGCGATAATAAAATCTATCCGCTTCGATGCACTCATCTTATCTGATGCACAGTAATTCTAATAACTAAAGGAATAATAAGGAAAACACATGTTTAAAAAATCTTATCTTTGCGCTTCAATTGGCATAGTAATGTCTATGGGCGTATCAGCAAGCCAGATCGAAGAAACAAACGACGGGGTCGTTGGTGCGGATCTCCAATCAGGTTTAATCAATACTCCTGCGCGCCCGATTGATAGCGGCTGCTGTGATTATAGATATCCGTCACGACCTTGCCTTGAGCCTTTGTCTGATCAAAAAGTATTAACTGAAGCAGAGGTTGCTGAGAGCTTTAATCTACTGTCTGCTGAGCCTATTTATGTCGGCGGCGCTCGCTATCAATTAACCAAAAGTGACATGAAACCGATATATTCGTTTGAACCTATATATGGTCCGTGTCCTGGTAACCCGCCAGAATATATTAGAGTGCTTAAAGGGTATGAAGTTGAGCTACCGGTTGATGGTGATTTTGGTCAAGATCTGATTTATGAGGTAACAGGCAGAGCCAGTACCTCTGTGTCTATGTCAGTAAGTTGTGGAACGGGGAGTTCGGCGTTTACATTAAGCGATAGTGGAACAAAACTGATTATTTCAAAACGTCTAAATACGGGTGGAACATGCAGCAAAATGCACATCAAGGCAAAAGCAGCTAGAGGTGCATTGACTAGCCTAGATCTCACTGTTGCTGTTTATACTCCACTTCAATAAGGATATTATAATGAAAAATAAAATTCTATTTGCTTCTTTGTGCACAGTATTGTCTTCATCTGTGATGGCATCTGGCATTGCCCCCCCTGATATACGACTATGTCCTAGGTCAGTTGGTGCAGTAGAACCATTGACTCCTGCTCCGCTCTATACAAAACAAGATATGTTAGATGTTGCCGCGAATATTACTCCACATGGCGTTTATATTGGTGGACAGCGCTACAGCTTTGATATTCAAGATTTTGCACCTGTTTATGATGTGTATTACGACAGAATATTCAACCAAGAAATGCAATATATCAGTTCATATAAGGCGCAATTTATTGTTGATGGCGATTTCGGGCAGTTACTGAATTTTGATATATCAGGTAGTTTGAGTGAGAAAGGTAATATTACGGTTTCATGTGGTGATTTCCGTGCGTCAGCATCCGGAACACGTAGTATACAAGTGAATAAGCAGCAGCGTACAGGCGGAAGCTGTGACATTATGACAATCACAGTCTCGGCAGATAGAGAACCTTGTCGTATTTCGGACGCACCGCCAGCAAGCGCTGAAATGGATTCGATGAACTTTACCGTTATCATTTCAGAAAACCTCGACTGAGCACTAAGGAAAAGAACATGATAAAAATAAAGAAGTGGCCACTATGGCTACTTGCTTTACCTTTGGCGGCTGCAGCGAATACAGAAAGCTCAGCTACTGCGGTAATTATTGATGATGGTATAAAGCAGCTGCAAATTGCAGATTTTACACCAGTCACATCGAGTTGGGCTGGCAGAAATGTGATTACTGGCTATGAAGCCTTATTGGATGTAGATAACAGTAGCGGCGCCGATAGTTTGTTATTTAATGCAACAGCTGAACTCTCTGCCACTTGGTTTGCTGCAAATTTCATTGCGGATATTAAGATCACTTGTAGTGGTATACCTGTGGGTTATGACCTTGCCCAAGGTTATCGAGCACATCGCTATTCTATTCCCGGTCAGGTACAGATATCTGAGTTAAGAAAAGGAGTAAGTGACTGCAAGCAAATTAAAATTAACATCTCTAAGCGAGGGTCACTCAGTCGTCAATTTTTCACTCAGATAGAAAGTATAGATTTTGATTTGAGTATTGAAAGTATCAAAGGAGCAAAGTGATGACCTCTAAGTCAATTATAATTGCGGCGATGCTATTTTCAGGTGTGTCTGCCAATGCTCAAGCTAACTCAGTACCTTTTAGTGATGCAGAGATGACGGTAAGCGACAAGGGATACACGTTGTCCATTGCGCCGCTACAATTTGAGGGTAATCGACACTTATCTATTGAACTTGAAGTAAGTGGAGTTAAAACGATAAGTCGTCAAAGTATCTCTGTGTGCACCTATCTGCAAGCTGATGTGTGTACAGGTGCAACTCGTGAGGTGAACCATACTGAGGCCGAATTTGAGGCGCAGGTTGCACTGCGTTGCGATGACAACGTTTTGTTTGACATCACAAGCCACGACAGTGAATTTACCAACGAAAATGTGGTTGCAGACATCGCAAATATTCGCGTTGAGCAGTCTGTTTTTAGAGAAAATCTGTCAAGCTGTGAGTCTTTAACACTCAATGTGAATTTAGCTAAAGGCGACCGTGTTAGCACTGTACTTGGAAGCTATACAGTGTCTGATTCAACCTCAAACTAAGGAAAGGTGTATATGATGGTTAGAAAATTGCTTTCTGGCGTTGCTTTTTGCTGCATTAGTGCAATTACTAATGCAAACCCAGTACATGTTGGTGGTGTTATATACCAATTGGACTTCTCTGACTTTACGCCCATCACTAAACCATATGGTAGTACTACAGCAGTGGTAGGCTATGAGAAAGAGCTGTTTGTTGAGGGCGATTATGGTCAGTCTCTGCTCTATGAAGTTGATGGCGAGATTAAGACCAAATGGTTTGCCGGCAATATGCTTGCTTCAATGTTTGTCAGTTGCAGTGATGCAACCAATGATCCTAGTTCTGAGCAAATAATTGGGGCGACTTTTGCCTTTGGAGTGAGGTATGACCAAGTATCCTATACCGCAAAGCCAAGAGTCAGTGAGATCCGTAATACAGCGGGTCAGTGTAAAAAGATGAAAATCCGAATTAATAAAGAGGGTAATTTAAGCCGTCAGTTTTACACGATTTATACCGATATGAAGCTGCGAGTTAAAGTCATCGAAGTGGTAGGTGGCTAATGAGCAAGTTATATTGTTCACTTGTATTATTTGGCAGTATCGCGGTGAGCACTCACTGTGTTGCACTACCAACTGTTATTACTGGTGAAACCATTAATTTGACTAAATCCGACTTTGCCGTTATCAAAGAGCGATATAGTGTTAAAGATGGCGAACCCCAGTATGCTGAAACTGGATATGAGTTTCCCTTTGAGACACTCATTATCGGCCAAAACAGTATATTGGACTTTAACCTCAGCGGTTCAGTATATAGTGCGTGGTATTCGTCTAACTTTGCAATGGACTTTCAGTTGTATTGTGAAAATACCTTAGTTGCTGAAGATAGGGCGTTTGGTGTTCGATATCAGCAGGTTAGCTATTCGGCGACGCCATATATCAATACTAGATCAATAGCGGTACCAGATGGTTGTGGATCTGGGAAGTTGGTCTTAACAAAGGTTGGGAATTTATCGCGTGCTTTTTATACACGTATACAAGATATCAACCTTAATTTGACTATCAACAAACCATACTAGCGCTACGTTTATTTAGTGGTAGTCAAAGACAACAAGGCCAGCTCTGAATTATTGTAGAGCTGGCCTTCTTTTAGTGTGGCAACAGTCTTACTTAGAACGCTCGCTCTAAGCTGCCAAGTAACTCAACCTCAGCAACTGCAACTTGTTCTAACTTGCTTAGTTCCAGTGCAAGCTTATTCAGTTCAATATTATTTGATCTTGGTTTAACTAGAGCAATCTTATTTTCGAAGTCTCGTAAAATAATGAGATCGAACTTGTTTGCAATACTTTGCAGGTCACCATTATACTTAATTTCCAGATTGCCAGAAACTACCCGCTTGTTTCCTTGCTTGTCGGAAAGTACATCTCCTTTATAATAACCAACTTTGCGTATCGAGGCTGATTTTACATAGGCAATATCATGATGCACTCTAACTGTCTTTTCGGGTGCTGCAATCGCAGCTGGTAGAGCCTTTAGTCTTGCTTCTTTAGTTAAAACTGCGGTTTCAGCGGTATCTTTTACTTTTTTCAACGTTGCTACATCAACGGCTTTTAGTTCTAATGGCTTAAGCTCAGAGGTCATGACGTTTGCTAGTGTGTTCATTGAAATTACTGAGACAGAAGCCAAAAATAGTTTTTTTACATTCATTTTAATTACCTCTTACTTACGCCCGATAACTCTTAAACCCCAACCCTCAAGAGTCGAAGGTTCTGAGTTTGCAAATACAATACTCGCTTTATTAGCCCTATTTAAATAGTTTACTTGGTCCGGCTTATCAGTGTCCACGGCTCTTACAGTCCAAGTCCCCTTTGCCTGCTCACCATAAAATGCATTGCTCAAAAAGTGTACTGAAGGTAGTTGCACATAGCCTGAACGATAGTAACCATCTAGGATTGCGGGCATTAAGTGGGCATGTTTAGACGCAAGTACAATTGCCTTGGTACCCGATGGAGAAGTTACTTCAAGTGCTAGATCAGTACCAGCAGAGCTCGCGGTATCACCAGGAATACTTGGATTATTATATAGTGCCATTTCTGGGTTTGAAATCGTAAAGCGGAACTGCATCGACTCTACCGTCATTTCATCATCTAATACGATATTATGTGTAACACCTTGTGCATCGTTATCTGGAATCGTAAGGTTCAAACTTGGGGTTGTTGGTGCGACAAGTTCAGGGAACCCATTAGCATCGATTTTGGTTTCCAATATTTGACTACCAGCATCGATCCACTCAGAGGAAATTTGTGTGCCTAAGTCGGTCTTGTAGTTCATCGCCATTTTGACTGCTTTGCCTGCATTCGCAAGGCCAAACCCATAGTAGTTATTAAAATGGTAACCTGCAGCATTTTTCACCCAACCTAAATGTGCAATGAATTCGCCGGTTGGTGTTGTTAATTTAACTTGACTATTTTCTGGGTCATTCTTGACCGCTGTCGTAGCTAAAATATGACGAATGTCTCTTGCACTCAGATCTGGATTGGCCTCAAGTATCAAAGCAATCACACCAGAGGTGTTAGGAGCGGCTGAAGAAGTACCATTCATTGTATTTGTATAATTGCAGTTTGCATTCTGTGGATGGCCAGGGTAATTGAAGTTGGCAAAGGCCTCAACAAATGCTTGCGAGCCATACTGGTACAGCTCTTCTACTCCTGCAAAGCTTGAATAGCCTTCCAAGCATGTCATCTCGTCTGTTGTGACCATCGCAGGAGCAAATGCCCCGTATTCACCACCTGGAGCTGAAATAAATAGAGCACTACCAGCAGAAGAGTAACTCGACTTCTTACCATTTGCAGCAACAGCTGCAACTGTTAAGCTATGCGGCGAGCGGCTGGCTTGAGAAACGTTTACATCAATACAGCCTAATCCGATACTGGCGACATTCGTTCTTTTACAGTAGTCACCATTATGTGAACCATTAACAAACTCGTTCCCAGCAGCGACGATACTTAAGGCTCCTTTACCGTCTCTTAGAGTTGAAGGTGCATAGGCGAAGAGTGATTCTCTAACTTCGTTTTCTGGTAAAAAATGGGCAGGGCTATAGCCATAGCTTCTGTTAAATAAGACATTTTCATCTTTACGGATACCGCTACCATCCATGCCGTGAATAATGGCTAAATCTATTAGGCCACCGCGTTGATAATCTAAGTAGTTAATACTAATAAGGCTTGAGTCCGGAGCTACACCTCGCCCGCCGAGTCCATTCCACCCCTTAGCTGCGATTAACCCTGAAACAGCGGTGCCGTGCGCTTCAATATCATTTTTTTCGTATACTTCTTCGATATTACCGTCTTTGTCTTCTTGCTCAGTCCAATATCCTGTCATAGTCGGATCGGTAGGATCGCTTGCATTCGGAAGAAGGTTAATTGAACGACCTGAAAGTACATTATCGCTCAAATCTTCATGGCCGATATTTGTGCCGTGGTCAACAACTACGGAAATGATGCCTTTACCTGTGATCCCTAACGCATGTGCTTCTGCGACATTTAGGTCGTTACCTGCTATTTTGCTACCTACGAATGAATCTCTAAGTTTTTGTTCTTCGGCTTTGAGCTCATCTTCAGATGCAGAACTACCCAGTCTACGTTTGGCCATTTGTTCTACGAGCACTTCGCTTTGTGAGAATGCTGACTGTTCAGTGTTTCTTAAATGCCACTGTTGGTTTGCAAGCGGATCTGTAATTGATGCTGGGATCTCAATGCTACCATTTGCAGATTTACCTTTGGCTGTAACGGTATATTTAATTGTTGCTGCTTCGCCTGTGAGCGGCAAGTAATCAAACGTAGAGATGCTCTTTAGTGTTAAAACACCGTGTGGCAATGTATAAACATTGTCTACCGGTGTTATCTCAGTTTCGCCATCAAATATTGCGATTGAAAGGTTATCACTATCTGGATCTGAAGCCTGAATTGTACCTGAAATGGTCTGCCAGTGTTTCACATTCTCTAGCTGAGTCACACCAGCTTGAGGTGAACGGTCAATTTGTTGCGCAGTGTTGCCATTATCTTTATCACTGCCACCACAGGCTGATAGGGCTAAAACTATCGCTGTCGATAGCGCCGTGTATTTAAATTTATTGTTATTCATGTTATTTACCTTTGTACTCTTTACGGCAACAAATGTACTCAAGTAAATTTATGTTAGCAATTTTATAATTTATTTGTTTGTAATAACGATGTGAATAAAAATTATTTTTTATTCATACTTTCAAGTAGTTAATGGCATTGAAAACGAATGTAAATGGTAGCTGAGAAAGATGAAAAAACAAACAGGTTAGAGGAGTATTTAACCTGTTTGCTTGTAATCATTGGCGGGAAGCTATTATAGATTGTTGATATCCTTTTTAACTTGATAACCTTCGTCGGTCACAATCTGCTCAAGAATGGCAACTCTTGATTTCAAAGCATTAAGCTCTGTGTGCAACTGGTCTCGTTCTTTTTGGCTTTGCGAATCTAACTTTTTGTATTCTAAACGGCGTTTATACATTTCGCTAAGTATGCCTCCACCAACGCTAATAAGTACAATTAAAAAAACCATCGTAGTGCCGGACATAATCAATTTACTCCTTTTTGTTGATAATTGATGTTGATATTTAGCTTAGTCGTATTTTATCCATCTATTACCGTATGGATGTAAATAGCCTGAATTTCTGATAATGCTTATTTATCATGGATCTTGTAGAAATTATTCCATGGTTACTACATATTGCCTTGACTAAATGACAATAGATACTTTTGCGTTTGCAAGGTGATTAAGTGCTGTCACCATAAAAACTCTATTGTTGTAACAGGCAGTTGCTATATAAAGGTTTTGACCACAATGCGCTATTTTACCGCTTACTCTGGTCTAAAGTTAATTATTCATGCTTATAAAGAGTAAACTAAAATCAGTAATTTAATCTGTATACACCATAAAAAATGGCATCATGATTTGCCATCATGATGCCATTAAGTCATCTATAAAGTGAACTGACAATTGTCAGTTAGCACTCAATAATATTTACTGCCAATCCACCGCGTGCGGTTTCTTTGTACTTGGTTTTCATGTCGTTACCGGTATCAAGCATCGTTTTAATCACTTTATCTAGTGATACTTTTTGATCGCCCGTACCGCGTAAAGCAAGGCGAGATGCGTTAATAGCTTTAATAGAGCCCATCGCATTACGCTCAATACACGGAACTTGCACAAGCCCACCGACAGGGTCGCAGGTAAGACCCAGATTATGCTCCATACCAATCTCGGCGGCATTCTCGACGTGTATAACGTTACCACCCATTATTTCGGTTAGCGCGCCAGCAGCCATTGAGCACGCAACACCTACTTCACCTTGACATCCTACTTCAGCACCAGAAATTGAGGCATTCTTTTTATATAAGATCCCAATTGCCGCTGCGGTAAGTAGATAACGTGTGGCAATCTCTATATCCACTTCTTTGATAAAAGTGTGATAGTACATTAACACCGCTGGAAGAATACCAGCTGCACCATTGGTTGGTGCGGTCACTACGCGGCCGCCCGCTGCATTTTCTTCGTTGACTGCCAGTGCAAACAAATCCACCCAATCCATTGCGCGTAGCGGATCTTGGTGCGTCTCTACACTGAGTTTTAAATACAGGCTAGATGCACGACGACGAACTTTTAAACCGCCCGGTAAAATACCTTCGGTTTTCATACCACGTTCAATACAAGCTTTCATTACTTGCCAGATGTGGAACAGCGTTTCTTTTATTTCAGATTCTTTACGTAGAGTCTTCTCGTTGGCCATCATTAATGAAGACACACTGAGACCAGACTCTTTACACATTTCCAGTAGCTCAGCGGCTGAATTGAATGGATAAGGTGCCGGGTTTTCTGTTCTGATATCTAGCGCTGCTTGCTTTTCAGCTTCAAAATTCTGATCGGTAACGATAAAGCCACCACCAATCGAATAGTAAATTTGGCTATGAGCAAGCTCTTCGCCTTTGTACGCTTTTATTTCCATTGCATTGGAGTGCTTAGGCAGCGTTTTGCGACGGTGAAAAACAATCGCGCCTTGCTTAGGAAATTTTACTTTGTGTTGCTTGTCGAGATAGATAACCTGTTCATTTTCTATGGTTTCTAAGATCTCTGGTACTAGATCTGCATCTATGGTCTCAGGGTCGTAACCCGCAAGTCCCAAAATAACAGCTTTGCCAGAGCCGTGGCCAATACCTGTTTGGCCTAAAGAACCGAACAGTTCCACTTTCACCGAAGTGATATCATCAACGATGCCTTGTGCCTGAAGGTCTTGTACGAATAACCTAGAAGCACGCATTGGTCCCACTGTATGAGAGGAAGAAGGGCCAATACCGATACTAAACATATCGAATGCACTGATCATAAATTTTACTCACATTGCCTTTAAAACGGACGCCATCATAACGTGTCTACTTAGGGAAGTAACCCATAATCGGCAAAAGTATATGCCAGATTTTGCAGTAAGCATGATAGAAAGGTCTCTGATCTGCAAGGTGGAGGTGGATTTTAAAAAAGGTCTTACCAGTTAAGGGCTAAAATAGGGCGGTGAACTGTTTGACGATTTTTGCCGTTGCACCCCACAGTAAACCGTGCGGTGTCATAAATCCGTCGAGTGAAACTGGTTTGCCTTTATGGGTAAAATGGAAGGTTCGCCAATTCTTGGCCGTGCTTAATTGCTTTAATGACACCGTAAATGTGTGTTGCACTTCGTCGCTTTGATTCACCCAAGTTGCATCTTGTTGTACAGAAGCAACAACGGGGGTGATTTGGTATCCGGTGAGCGTTTGCATAAATGGTAATATGCCCAGTACTTGAGACTCAGAGATTGTCAGACCTATCTCTTCTTCGGTTTCACGCAGTGCTGTGTTGATGATATTACTATCTTGTTGTTCGACTTTGCCGCCAGGAAAGCAAATTTGACTAGGGTGGCTCGGTAACTCGCTGCTGCGTTTGCAAAACAACAGGTGCGCACGAGCATTTACATCAACAATAGGAATAAGCACCGCACTTTGCTTTAGAGTATGCAGTGCGGTTGGTGTTTGCGCCATGATGGGTGCCAACATAAATTGCGATATAACCTGATCAATCTTCATTTAATACCGGGAGGATTTTATTCACTTTGTGGTAAGTCTCTTCAAATTCCAACTGCACTTGAGAGTCTTTGACTATACCACCACCTGCCCAGCAATGTATCTTATTTTGATGACAAACTAGGGTTCTGATAGTGATAGAGGTATCCATATTACCACAGGCGCTGAGGTAACCGACTGAGCCGCAATAAACGCTGCGTCTGTGTGGCTCTAGCTCTTCGATGATCTCCATGGCGCGGATCTTAGGTGCACCTGTTATGGAGCCACCAGGGAAGGCGGCTTCGAGTTGATCAACAGCACATTTACCCTCTGCTAGTTTAGACGTTACCGTGCTGACTAGATGGTGAACAGCAGGAAAGCTCTCGATTGCGAAGAGTGATGGAACTGCGACGGAACCTGGCTCCGCTACCTTACCCAAGTCATTACGTAGTAGGTCTACTATCATGACATTCTCGGCTCGGTCTTTGCTGCTGTTTCGCAGTTTTTCAGCTTGCGCTTTATCGGCGTCAGTATTTGGTAACCTTGGCAAGGTGCCCTTAATCGGCTTAGTTTCTACAATATTGTCTTTAACTTGGATGAAGCGCTCTGGTGACACGGAAACAATGGCACTATCGCCCAAGTTAAAAAATGCTGAGAAAGGTGCTTGGTTGTGGTTTCGAAGCTTTTTATACGCTAACCACGGCGCGCCGGAAAAGCTCGCACTGAATCGTTGTGCTAGGTTTATTTGATAGCAGTCGCCACTTAGCAAATAAGATTGAATGCGCTCAAAATTTTGCTCGTATTGTGTTCTACTCATGTTTGACTGCCACTGTGACGTCAGTCTAAATGGCTCGAACGCTGAGGCGTCTTTGAGCCGCTGCAAATACATTTCTAGCCTTTGTGTATTAGGTTGTGACACATAAAACCAAGCTTTGAGTACTTTGTCATGAATTAACGCGTCTGGATACAAGCCAACACAGGCGTCGGGTAGCTTAATATCATGTTCTGCACAATGTGGTATGTGTTCAATATAACGGCCGAGATCATAGCCAAAATAACCAAGCCAACCGCCATTAAAAGGTAAATCATGGGGAGCACTGCAATTACTAAACTGGGCAAGCTTATCTTTCATCATAGTGAAAATAGAACTACTCTGCAGCTGGCCGTCTAAAAATACATTTCCGTCTTTAGCTTCAAGTAAATTAATTGGTGCAAGCGCAATGATATCGTAGCGGCTATTGATGTGATTAGAATCGCTGGAATCTAACAGGATAGCCTGAGATTCGTTTGCAAAGTGTTCAAATAATTCTAGTGCATTGTGCCTAATGTCTAATTTCGTACAGTTTATTCGCTCGTTTATCATTTACTTGACCTGCAAAGCTAGCCCCAAACGGGCGGGGAGGTTATCATAGTTACCTGCTATTCCATAGTTTAAGGTATTGAAATTGACTTTCTAACGCTGAATAACAACAATTGCCAGCGAAGTTTCAATACCAAAAAATACCGTCGAAAATTGAGGAACCGTCATGAGTACAATCCGTCAGCAAGACTTTATTGATAGCATTGAAGATGCGCTTCAATATATCTCATTTTACCACCCACTTGATTTTGTCCAAGCATTAGAAAAAGCCTACGAAAAAGAAGAAAGTAAGGCCGCGAAAGATGCAATTGCACAGATCTTAATTAACTCGCGTATGTCAGCAGAAGGTAAGCGTCCGCTGTGTCAAGACACGGGGATAGTAACCTGCTTTGTTAAAGTCGGTATGGACGTTAAGTGGGATAAAACAGACTTGACGGTACAACAAATGGTAGATGAGGGAACTCGTCGTGCCTACATGAATCCAGATAACCCACTACGTGCATCAATCGTTGCCGATCCGGCTGGTAGCCGTAAAAACACCAAAGACAATACGCCTTCGGTAGTACACATTGACTTAGTACCTGGTGCTGAAGTTGAAGTGATGATTGCAGCGAAGGGGGGCGGCTCTGAAAACAAAACTAAAATGGTGATGCTAAACCCATCAGATGATGTTGCTGAATGGGTAGAAAAAACATTACCGACAATGGGCGCTGGTTGGTGTCCTCCGGGTATGCTAGGTATAGGTATCGGTGGTACAGCAGAAAAAGCGGCTGTATTGGCAAAAGAATCTTTAATGGATCCGGTTGATATCCATGAGCTAATGGAACGTGGCGCCGAAACTGCAGAAGAAAAGCTGCGTCTAGAAATTTTTGAACGTGCAAACAAGCTTGGTATTGGGGCACAAGGTCTTGGTGGTTTAACAACCGTTGTTGACGTTAAAATCAAAACAGCACCAACACACGCAGCGTCTAAGCCAGTGGTAATGATCCCTAACTGTGCCGCTACACGCCACGTACATTTCACACTAGATGGTTCAGGTCCTGCAGATCTAAAAGCACCAAAGCTCGAAGATTGGCCAGAAGTGACTTGGGAAGTGGGTGAAGATACGCGTCGCGTCAATTTAGATACTTTGACCAAAGCAGATATCCAAGAATGGAAAATGGGTGAAACGGTGTTGCTTTCAGGCAAGATCTTAACTGGTCGAGATGCAGCGCATAAACGTCTGCAAGAAATGATGAATTCTGGTCAAGGCTTGCCAGAAGGTGTCGATTTCACTAATAAGTTCATCTATTACGTGGGTCCAGTGGATGCTGTTGGCGATGAAGTCGTGGGTCCTGCAGGCCCTACCACATCTACACGTATGGATAAGTTTACTGATCTGATGTTAGAGAAAACGGGTCTTATCGGCATGATCGGTAAAGCCGAGCGCGGTCCAGCAACTGTCGAGTCAATCAAACAAAATAAAGCCGTGTATCTTATGGCTGTAGGCGGCGCAGCGTACTTGGTGGCTAAGGCAATTAAGAAATCACGTGTTGTAGCGTTTGAAGACTTAGGTATGGAAGCTATTTACGAGTTTGAAGTAGAGGACATGCCGGTGACGGTTGCTGTTGATAGCAATGGTGAGAATGCGCATACCCAAGGCCCAGCAATTTGGAAAGCACGAATTGAAGAGTTAGATAGCAAACTTAGTTAATCAGCTATACATTGATGGAGAGTACAAAATAGGTACTTTCCACTTCAAACATTCGGTTTCAGTGTTAAGTTGGGAGCCGAAGTACTACTTAGGAGGCTATACGCCTCCTTTCTTGTATGGATAAGTTTACAACAACTAGTTACCTTCCGTTTACGTAAACAGTAACTTCAGAAAAGCTCAATAAGTTAAATTAAAATTCCTTTAATGTTTTTATTTTTGGTTTGATTTTTCTGTATTTGTTTTTATTTTGAATTAAATATTTGTATTTGCTTTGAATTGGGTTTATATCATCTCAATTTGTGGAATGGTGCTAGAGTTAGTGATAGAGTCTTGCCAATTTCAGCGCTATTTGCCCTTAGTGTGGTATTGAACGCAAAGTCACACTTAAGAGCTTACCCGTATGGGATAGATAATTTTTGGAGAAGAAGAAAGTGGCTGTATTTAACCAAGTTGAATTTGATAACCATGAGCAAGTCGTATTTTGTTCAGACGAAGCATCAGGCCTAAAAGCGATTATCGCGGTACATAACACTAAACTAGGTCCAGCGGTAGGCGGTTGTCGCCTATGGAATTATGCCTCTGATGAAGATGCAGTATATGATGTACTGCGTCTGTCTAAAGGGATGACATATAAGAATGCGGTTGCACGTTTACCATTTGGTGGTGGCAAATCTGTCATTATTGGCGATGCTAAGACTATCAAGTCAGAAGCGCTATTCAGAGCATTTGGTAAACACCTAGACCGCCTAGGTGGCAGTTACTACTCAGCTGAAGATGTAAACATCACAACCGGTGATGTAATGGTAATGCATAAAGAAACTAACTACGTAATGGGCCTCGAAGGTAAAAGCGGTAACCCTTCTCCATTTACTGCGTTAGGCACGTTCCTTGGAATTAAAGCAGCTTACCAACACAAGTATGGTCACCAAGACTTGGCTGGTATCAAAGTTGCCGTACAGGGCTTGGGTGCAGTTGCTTACACTTTATGTAAGCATCTTCATGAAGCGGGTGCAGAGCTATTTGTTACAGACATCAACGAAGAGTCAGTGCAACGAGTGGTCAATGATTTCAATGCGACTGCTGTTGGTATTGACGAAATCTATGATTTAGATGTTGATGTGTATGCGCCGTGTGCACTAGGTGCTACGGTAAATGACGACACTATTCCACGTATCAAAGCCACGATTATTGCAGGGTGTGCAAACAACCAGCTTGCAGAGTCGCGTCATGGTGAGATCATTCGTGAAAAAGGCATTTTATATGCACCAGACTATGTGATTAATGCTGGTGGGATCATCAATGTTTACTATGAAACAAAACCTGAAGGTTATGATGAGGCAGCAGCAACTAAACACGTTGAAGGTATCTACGACACGCTAACCGAAATCTTTAAGCGTTCTGAAGATGAGAAAGTTTCAACACATATAATTGCTGATAAATTAGCTCAAGAGATTATTGAAAACGGTCTATAATAACATCGCCGTTTAATTACCAGAGAGGGGCATGCGCCCCTTTTTTTGTATGAAAAAGAAAATACCTCTTGATACTTGGCCTCGCCAAGAACACTTTTCGTTCTTCAATGATTTTGCCCAACCTTACTTCACCGTTACCGTCAGCTTACAAATGGAAAGAGTTTACGAAATGAGTAAACGTAATGCCGTTCCGTTTTCTCTTAGTTGCCTATACGCACTACAACTGGCATTACAAAGCTATACCCCTATTCGTTACCGTATAGAGGCAGGAGAGGTGGTTGAATATGATGCTGTAGAAATTAGCAGTGTTTTTCTGCGAGGGGATGAAACCTTTAGATTTGTAAGGCTCGCACCTGAAAGTGATTTCAACCGCTTTATTAGCGCCAATATTCATAGCAAAACTGAGCAACTAAATGGACCGCTAGTCAATGAGCAATTTTTAATGGAAAGTCAGGTGCCAAATTGCGTGCATGTATCTATACTTCCATGGTTATCTTTTTCCAGTTTTGGTCATGCGAGACACAGTCGAGATGACTTCGGGATCCCAAAATTTGTGTTCGGAAAATACAATAAAGCAGATGGTACGATGCCATTTTGTATTGAAGTCCATCATGCCTTAATGGATGGTCTACACGTCGCTGAATTCGTTCAAATTCTGCAGGAAAAAATAGATCAAGCGATTTGGGACAGATAAACAAATTTTGCGTTAGTTCGCAGAAGATGAAATAATTTGCGTTCTGTGCAATGAGAAATCTAGCTTATGCTGCTGTTTTAATAGGTTATTCATAATTTCTATTTGGAATATCTATTCAATTTATTGGAATAAATCTGATGTAAAATATTGTAAACAGCGTATGCAAAAGGTTGGTTTTACAAAGGATGTGTATCTTTTGCTGTGTTTTTGATGTTAATTTTTTGTTTTGTATATAATTATTACTTATTTATTGACAAAAAATGTTTTCACAGTGAAGTTGACACATCGTGTTGCATTTAGCATTATTGGACAGTTGATATCTGTCAAATGATATCAGGGTTGCTCTCACGTTGGTGAGAGCGCGAAAATTATAAAAGTAACATTACTTAATTGGTTGGGAACTATGTCTGTTAAAATCAGAAAGAGCCTTGTAGCTACGGCGCTTTTAGGCGCGACAGCTTTTGCAAGCAGCAATGTGATTGCAGATCCTTTGAATGACATACAAAAAGTAGGTCAACAAACTCAAACGGCTGCTAAAAAGTCTCAAGAAAAGATTGATAACCTTTACGGTCAGTCTCAAGAAATGATCGCGGAATACCGTGGTCTGGTTGAAGAAGCAGAACTGCTTAAAGTGTATAACGATCACGTTGCACGTCTTGTAGCGGATCAAAATGCAGGTATTGAGTCTCTTGAGCGTCAAATTGGTACTATTGACAAGACAAAACAGGACGTTGTGCCTTTGATGTATCGCATGATCGATACGCTTGAGCAATTCATCAAAGCGGACGTTCCGTTTAATCAAGAAACACGTCTAGAGCGCGTTGAGAAACTTCGCAGCATCATGACTAACTCATCTGTAACAACATCTGAGAAGTTCCGTCAAGTGCTTGAAGCTTACACGATTGAAACTGACTACAGTACAACTATCGTTGCGAGCCAAGGTTCTCTTGAACAAAACGGCAAAAACATCAATGTTGACTTCGCACGCCTTGGCCGTATCGCATACGTAGCTCAGTCGTTCGACCAAAAACACGCTTGGGTTTGGAACAACAACACTAAGCAGTGGGAACAACTTGGCGAAGAATATCTTAAGCCAGTTAAGAGCATGATCCGTATTGCACGTAAGCAAGCGGCTCCTGAACTTATCGATCTACCTATCTTTGGCGCGGAGTAATTAATGATGAAGAAACTATTTAAAGGTTTTGCAGTTGCTGCAGCGTTAACAGTTTCTGCTGGTGCCGCGCTAAATGCACACGCAAACACTGAAGCTTTGGACAAAATCCTAGAGCAGGTTAAACAAAACCGTATTTCTGAAGGCAAAATCAACAAACAACGTGAGCAAGAGTTTTTAAACGATCGTGCTGACAAACAAGCATTGTTGAACAAAGCGAAGCGTGAATTGGCTGCAGAAAAAGCACGCGGTGAGCGTTTAAATGAGCAGTTCAAACAAAATGAAATCACACTTGCTGAAAAAGAAGTTGAGCTAGAAAATGCCAAAGGTACACTTGGTGAAATGTTCGGTGTTGTACGTCGTTCAGCTGCTGACGCTATCGGTTCAATCGAAGCTTCACTAGTAAGTGCTGAAAAACCTGGACGTGCTGAAGTGCTTCGTTCACTAGCTGAAGCGAAAGAGCTGCCAACTACTCGTGAACTAGAAGACCTTTGGATTGCTTTCCAAACTGAAATGACTGAATCAGCTAAAGTTTCTAAGTTTGAAGCTGAAGTTGCTGAGCTAAATGGTGACGTAAACGTTAAAGAAGTAACACGTGTTGGTAACTTCAACCTAGTTACTAAAGACGGCTACGTTATTTACGATGCTGAGAACAAGCAAATTGTTCCTCTTGGTAAGCAGCCAAGCGGTGAGCTAGGTGGTGTTGAACGTCTAATCGGTGCATCTGCTGATAAATTCGTAATGGTTGCAGTTGACCCGACTCGTGGTTCATTACTACAACTTAATACTCAACGTGCAACGATGGAAGAGCGCTGGCACCAAGGTGACACGGTTGGTTACATCATTACAGCACTACTTATTTTAGGTGCATTGATTGCCATCGTTCGTATGCTAGACCTATTCATTGTTAGCGGTAAAATCAAAGCGCAAATCAAAAACGCGAATAACCCTAACACAAACAACCCACTTGGTCGTATCTTGAAAGTTTATCATGATAACAAAGATCAAGACGTTGAAAACCTAGAGCTTAAGCTTGATGAAGCTATCCTACGTGAAACTCCGCGTATTGAGATGGGTGTAAACATCATCAAGATCCTAGCGGCTATTGCGCCACTACTAGGTCTACTAGGTACGGTTGTTGGTATGATCATGACATTCGAATCAATCACACTTTACGGTACTGGTGATCCGAAAATCATGGCAGGTAACATCTCTCTAGCGCTAGTAACTACAGCACTAGGTCTTATTGCAGCTCTACCTCTAATTCTACTTCACGCTGTTGTACACGGTCGTAGCAAAGCGGTTCTACACATCCTAGATGAGCAAAGCGCAGGTATTGTTGCTACTCACGCGGAGAAGGAGAAAGCCTAATGTTAGTCCTGATGGAGATATGGGAATCTATCAGGGATTTTGTTGCTACAGGCGGCGATGTATTATACGTGGTCGCGATAGCACTCTTTCTAATGTGGGTTTTAATGATTGAGCGCTATTGGTTCCTACTAGGCGAGTTTCCTAAGCTACACAAGGATATCGTTGCTAAGTGGGACGCCCGCCAAGATACTACGTCTTGGTACGCACACAGAATCCGCGATGCTTGGATTTCTGAAGCGTCTGAAAAATTAGATGAGCGCATGTTGATTATCAAAACATTGGTTGCGATGTGTCCATTAATCGGTCTTTTAGGTACAGTGACAGGTATGATCACAGTATTTGAAACGATGGCTACTCAAGGTACGGGTAACGCACGATTAATGGCTTCAGGCATATCAATGGCTACGGTACCAACAATGGCTGGAATGGTTGCGGCACTATCAGGTGTTTTCTTTAGCACGCGTCTAGAAGCACGTGCAAAAATGGCTAAAGAGAAGCTAGTTGATAGCTTGCCTCATCACTAGAGAGAGATTGAACTATGGCACGTAAACAACGTTTTCGTGAAGAGGAAGATGCAGCAGTAGATATGACGCCGATGCTAGACATCGTATTCATCATGCTTATCTTCTTCATCGTAACCACTTCTTTTGTTAAAGAAGCTGGTATTGAGGTTAACAAGCCAAAAGCGGCACAAGCACAAAAGACTAAGAATGCGAACATCTTTATCGCAATCCGTGAAAACGGTGAGATTTGGATGGACAAGCGTCAAGTTGATGTTGAGCGTGTAAGTGCAAACCTTGAAAGTCTGATGGCAGAACAACCTACTGACGTGATTATTATTCAAGCCGATAAAGGCGCGAAGCACGGCGTAGTAGTTCAAGTTATGGACCAAATTAAAGCGACTGGCGACAACTTGAAGATTTCAATAGCTGGAGATCAGTAATGATTCGACTTCTGTTTTCACTTCTAGCAGGTGGGGCAGTAACTCTCGGCTTGTTCTTTTTCATGTCATATCTTATCTCCGGAGGAGCAGATAGGGCAGATGTACAAAAGGAACAAATCGTAGTCGAGATTATGTCGAATCCGCCTGAATCAAAGGTGCAGCAGCGGAAGCGTGTCCCGCCTCCGCCGCCGCCACCACCTAAGCAGCCGCCAAAACCGCAGCCGCCTCAGCCAGACACGGCTGATCCTTCTGCGGGTAACATCGGCTTTAACATGCCTAGCATTGACCTAGGTGGTACTGCAGGTGGTTTATCTGGACCTGGCGAGTTTGGCCGTGATGGTGATGCAACACCTATCGTTCGAATTGAGCCAAAATATCCACCTCAAGCCGCTCGTGATGGCAAAGAAGGTTGGGTACGTTTATCTTTCACGATCAATGAGCTAGGTGGAGTCGAAGATGTTGAAATTATCGATGCTGAACCAAAGCGTATCTTTGACCGTGAAGCGAAGCGTGCACTTCGTAAGTGGAAATACCGTCCTAAAGTTGTTGATGGTAAGCCACAGAAGCAACCTGGCATCACAGTCCAGCTTGATTTCACACTAAACCAAGGTAATTAAGGAGGCAGGCATGAAAAGTTTACCCAAATTTACAGCTCTTGCTCTTCTAATTGCATTGACTGGTGGCATTTACTCAGAGTCAGTTTCTGCTGCGCCTAACTATGAAGAAATAGAGAAGCGTAAAGCGGCAAAAACTAAGATCATGGGTGAGCGAGTAGGTAAAAAGGTTGCCAAAGCGTTCGAATTATATAACGAAGAAAAAGTCGATGAAGCGATTGCAATGCTTCGCGAGCTTGACCCTTCAGATGATTTCGATAAAGCAACGGTTAACCGTTACCTAGGTCAGCTTTATGCTCAAAAGGAAAACTACGGCGAAGCGATTAAGTATACGCGTTTAGCTATTGCTCCTGATGCGCTTAACTTTAAAGATCAAGGCGATCTAATGAAGTTGCTTGGTGACCTTTTGCTAGGTACTGAAAAGTACTCAGAAGGTATCAAAGCCTATGAAGCGTGGATGGACTTTACGGGTGAAAATGACCCTAAAGTACACGGTCGTATCGCGCAAGCTTATTATGAGTTAAAGCAATATACTAATGTTATTGCTCCAGCTGATAAAGCTATCGCAGGTGTAGAAGAGCCAAATAAACAATATTATCTGATGAAAGTTGCAGCTTACTTTGAATTGAAGCAATTCAAAAAGGCTGTAGAGGTTGGTGAAGAGTTAGTACGTGTTTTCCCTGAAGACCCGAAAGCTTGGACACAACTAGGTGGCTTTTATTTGCAAACCGAAGATTACAGTAAAGGTATGACTGTAATGAAGGTTGCGTTTAGCAAAGGTTACTTTGAAAAAGAGAATGACTATAAGATTCTTGGAAGCTTATACTCTCTAACTGAAGATCCTTGGCGTGCTGCTCAAACGTTCGAAAAGGCTATGAAAGATGGCAAAATTGAACGTACTAAGCAAAACGTGACTGCGCTTGCAAGTTATTACCACCAAGCTAAACACATCAGTGATGCTGCTAAATACTATGAAGAAGCTGCTAAGTTTGACGATGACGCAGAACTTTATGGAAGAGCAGGTGGCCTTTTACTGCAAAATCTGCAGTACAGTGCAGCAGTAGTTAGACTAAATAAAGCGTTAGAGCTTGGTACCAAAAAGAAAGGCAGTACATATGCTGATCTTGCGGAAGCTTACTACTATCAAGATAAGTTCAAACAAGCTTATGCAGCAATTTTGAAGGCGAAGGAAGATCCTAGCACTAGAAGATTTGCGATTAGCTGGTCGAGCTTTATCAAAGAAAAAGCACAACGCAGGGGTGTTAGCCTCTAATTAAAAAGCCCCGAAAGGGGCTTTTTTGATTTCAAGTTTTAATGTGAAATTATGAAAAAGCATTTATTGTTCAGCCTTACTTTGGTCGCATTTATATTCCTATCCGCTTGTAGTGAGCGCAAGCCAGTCGTAAGTTATCAGGAACTCAGGACTTCTTTAATTTCTCTTAACAGTAGTTTAAGTCATTCATCTACGGATGAGATTACTGTTTTACCGTTCACAGAGGGCTATTTACAGTTACGGCACGCTTTATTATCAAGTAGTTTGAATGAATCGGATGTTATGGCGCATAAGGAGCTTGACTACTTAAGAATTCAAGAGCGATATCCAGAGCGTTACTTACCTTGGCCTAGTCATATCCCTGTACTTAAAAGCATAGAAGGTAGAGTGAGTGTTGAGGAACTTGATCTGTGGCTTAAATTTGTAATAACAAAACTAAAAGAGGCCGATGAAAGTAATATTCGCCTAAATCGGTTTGAGCGGGAAGCCGTAATAAAGCAACTTGAAGATTCAGATATTGACGCACCATCACGTTCAACGCTACTGACTTATTTAAATGATTATAAACCAAGAGCTATGCTTGGGCTGCATCAGTTACCTAATGGGAAAGAGTGGTACCAATCAAAACTAAATTTTTACGGAGCTATTCAAGAATCGCCTAATAAAGTCTTGGCGATATTATCAAAAATAGATGAGAAAAAGAGTAAGTCAATTGTGCTCAATACAACGCCTAATACTCAACAGCCTTATATACTAGAGTTATTGCCAGCTAACTGCCAAAGAATTAGTGGACTCAACTGGCGTGATGGATTTATTAATGTGCCTTCGACAGTAGCAAAGTGTACAAAGGTAATAGAGCAGCATAAAGCGCTAATCGTGACCTTAATGGAAGTGGATTTGGGAATTCATTATCAAGGGTGGTCACAAAAGCAAGCATTTGTTGCGCTCAACTCAAAACTAGCGCTGAATGAACAACAAGCACAACAATTGATTGCTAATATAGTCTATTTTCCAGCGACTATTTTTGCTGCATATCCCCATTTTTTAAAGCCTTAGTCTTACAACTGCGACAGCGTTGGGTTGCTGGATCTTGTTCTAGCAACTCAAGCTCTATTGTCTGCTCGCAATCACAGCAATAACCAAACTGACCGATCTCCATTTGGCATAATGCCGCTTCGACTTTCATCAACCTATCATAGAGCGGAAACTGCTCGGGATTTATTTTTTCCATTACAATATCAAGCCATTTATTGGGTGGGTTGAGCTCTAAGGTATTGGCAAGGTTATGAGTAAACTCATTGGGTGAAGCTTTTAGCTCTCCTAAAAAGTCGCTTCTAAGTGTAGCAAGTTCAGCTTGTAAGCTTTGCTCGTAGTTATGTGTGTTTTCATTCATGGGCGCTCTCCTATCCGACGCCCCATTATCATTTCAGTCAAACTTCACTGTTATGATTTGAATCAAGGTCTGGAGACATTGCGTATTTCTGCAACACCTTCATGACGTCATCTTTGCTTTTGAGCGTTTTGATTTCATCAAAAAGAACATGTGCGCCGCTATACTGACATTTCAAAT
Organism: Pseudoalteromonas sp. DY56-GL79; assembly: GCF_041414765.1. Lineage (NCBI taxonomy): Bacteria > Pseudomonadati > Pseudomonadota > Gammaproteobacteria > Alteromonadales > Pseudoalteromonadaceae > Pseudoalteromonas > Pseudoalteromonas sp. DY56-GL79. The sequence continues at coordinate 214,874 of NZ_JANHZS010000002.1, forward strand.
AACTTAACCACTGTTTTGTTCTAGCCGAAAAGTACTTTTCACTCATATTCTCATCCTGATGCATGGAAGAGTGGAGGATATGGTAGACCACGTTTTCCCATTTGAGTGGAGTGTAAAGAGTTCCGTTAACATGCGCTTTGATTTTTGCTGCCAAATCGGGGGTGGCTAGCGCACCACGACCAAGCATCAAATCTTGGCATTGGCTGCGTGCTTGGCAGAGCAGTGCATCTTCCACTTGCCAAATTTCACCGTTAGCAACGACAGGAATGGTTAACCTTGATAATAAAGGTGGGATCTTTTCCCAGTACGCTGGCGGTTTGTAGCCATCTCGCTTGGTGCGTGCATGTATCGCCAAACTCGACGCACCACCTTGCTGGACCGCATCGACAATTTCAGTACTATTGGCATCATCGTCAAAGCCAAGGCGTATTTTGGCGCTTACTTGATGTTCTTCTGGTACCGCATCTCTAACTGCTCTAATGATTTGATAGATTTGCTCAGGCTCTTTCAGCAAAACCGCGCCGCCGCGGCTTTTATTCACGGTTTTCGCGGGACAACCAAAGTTCAAATCGACACCATGAGAGCCAAGCTTTACGGCCTTTCGTGCATTCGCTGCAAGCGCATGGGGAACCTGACCTAGAAGCTGTACTCTTACCGGTGTTCCGGCTCTGGTATAACCACCGTTTAATAGTTCAGGACAGTATCTAGTGAATACTCTGCGTGGAAAGGTGAGATCAACGACGCGAATAAACTCAGTCACACAAAGATCAAAGCCGCCGAGATCTGTGAGCAATTCGCGCATTTTAAAATCAACTACACCTTCCATCGGCGCCAGAACAAGCTTCATGTGTTAACCTTTAGATACAACAAAAATAAAATGAGTCACTGATGACCCATCGAAAAGCGCGATATTTTAGCTAATTGTTTGCTGCAAGTCACCAATAGGCCCTAGTTATCCACAAATAGCAAAAAGGCAGCAGATGGACTATAACTGGATGTAAACCACAACTTAGTGATCACAGCTAAAATTTTTAAACGTTTAGCGAAATAAATATTTAGACGTTTGGGTCTACTAATTGAATCTACTATTTCTGAGAGAGCAAACATTATGAATACCGTTAAAAAGAACTCTATTGCCCTTACTTTAAGCGCAGTTGTTGCAGGTACTGCTGGGTTAACCGCGACGGATGCAAGTGCTAATCCATTTAGTTTTGAAACAATGACCGCTGGTTATCAACTAGATGCTGGTGAAGGAAAATGTGGCGAAGGTAAATGTGGTGGCGACGCCAAAGACAAAAAAGAAGGTAAGTGCGGCGAAGGCAAGTGTGGTGGCGACGCTAAAGGCAAGAAAGAAGGCAAATGCGGCGAAGGCAAGTGTGGTGGCGACGCTAAAGGCAAGAAAGAAGGCAAATGCGGCGAAGGCAAATGTGGTGGCCATGCAAAAGGCAAAAAGGAAGGTAAGTGCGGTGAGGGCAAATGTGGCGGCGACGCTAAAGGTAAAAAAGAAGGTAAGTGCGGTGAAGGCAAATGTGGTGGCGACGCTAAAGGCAAGAAAGAAGGCAAATGCGGCGAAGGCAAGTGTGGTGGCGACGCTAAAGGCAAAAAAGAAGGTAAATGCGGCGAAGGCAAGTGTGGTGGTAACCACTAAGTAGAAACACCATTGTGTTCGACCCAATAGCGCTGCTGGTTATGTTAAGGTAATAGTAGCGCTATTGGGTAATTCCAAAGCGAAGCAATGCATACAGCAAAGCCTCGGTGATGCGAGCTTTGGGATCTTTAAAATAATGTCTAAAGTGAGAGAAGTATGACAGTGCAGTTAGGCAAGTTAGGACTCGGTTTGCGCCGTGAAATGGTTGATGACATGCTCAATACGCCGCCAAAGCAAGTAGACTTTTATGAGGTTGCACCAGAAAACTGGCTAAAATTTGGCGGTAAGCTTGCAAAGCAATTTCAAGCATTGACGCAACAACATACCTTTATCTGTCATGGCTTATCGTTATCGCTAGGTTCACCTGCACCGCTTGATCGCGAATTTTTATCACAACTCAAGACGTTTTTTAACCAGCATAATATCGCTACCTATAGTGAACATCTGAGTTATTGTTCGGGAAAGGGTCATATGTACGATCTGATGCCAATCCCATTTACTGAAGAAGCAATCCATCATACCGCTAAGCGGATCCGAGCAGTCCAAGAGCATCTAGAACGCCGGATTGCAGTAGAAAATGTCTCTTACTATGCCGCTCCTGGACAAGAAATGTCGGAGTTGGAATTTACCCTTGGGGTATTAGCCGAAGCCGATTGCGATTTGCTACTCGATGTCAACAACATCTATGTCAACGCTATTAACCATGGCTACGATGCTGAACAATTCTTAGCGGCTATGCCAACCGAGCGTATTGTATACGGCCATATCGCAGGCCATTATGTGGAAGCCGAAGACTTACTCGTTGATACACACGGCGCTGAAGTATCTTCGCCGGTGTGGGACTTGTTAGAGAAAGCCTATGAGCTGCATGGGGTGTTCCCGACGTTACTAGAGCGTGATTTTAATATTCCTCCTATGGCAGAATTACTGGCAGAAGCGGGAAAAATTTCAGCAATACAGGCCAAATACGCCAAGCGCTTGGAGCAGGTATAGCTATGTCTTTTGTAAAAACTCAGCAGCAGTTTATGGCGCATATCAGAGATCCAGACAACCAACCTGCACCTGAAGGCATAGAAGATCGGCGCTTAAAAATCTATCAAGAGCTGTTTTTTAATAACGTTGAAGGCTTCGTGAGCAGTGCGTTTCCTGTACTTAAAAGCTTGTATACCAACACAGATTGGTTGATGTTAATTAGGCTGTTTTTTGTTAAGCACGATTGTCATTCGCCATACTTTTTAGAGATTAGCAAAGAGTTTTTGCAGTTTTTACAAACAGAATACGAGCCCACTGAAGCTGATCCTGAGTTCTTGTTAGAGCTTGCTCATTATGAATGGCTAGAGCTAGATGTGGCAACGATCGTTGAGGCAGAGCATGAGCTTTCAATTGAAGTACAAGCGCTTGCAGATGTTGAAATTAGCTTGGCAAGTACAGCCAGAGTTGCACATTATCAATATCCGGTTCATCAGATCAGTGAAACCTTTAGGCCAACTAAAACAGCAGGGCAAACATTTAGCTTTGCATTGTATAGAGACGAAGAGGACGATGTTCAGTTTGTCGCACTAAACCCGATGACGGCCTTAATGTTGTCGGTGATTGAAGCCAATGATGGTATGCAACTCACTGACATTGTGGATGTTATCGCGCAGCAAGTGCCTCAGTTTACTATTGAGCAGCTGCAGCAAGGGGCACAGCATACACTAGCTGAATTCGCGGATCTTGGCATTATCAAAACAAAAAACCTTTAAGCTATTGGCAACATCGACTATTATACGGCCTGTTTTTGTCGTGCTTAAACTCGGACTAGGGCGCTAGTCAATGCTTTCTGCTGCTATGCAGTTGGCGTGAGTTGTAAAATTAAAGGTAGTATCTATGTCTAAAGGTGACTTTAAAGATCCGTTCAATGCAAAGTATTTCCTTGCATTTGTTGCTGTATTCGCTGGAATTGGCTGTTTAAACGCGATTCTAGGCTGGGCAACAGCGCTTGCATAAGTCAAGCTGAACGTATTTACCAAGAGGCTGCTATATGCAGCCTTTTTCGATTCAATACCGATTAATACTCACTAAATTGTTCGCTTTTCCTCCATCCTGACACACAAAGTCACTCAGTCGGTTTCAACCGGATAGAAAATTGTTATAATCTCACTCTTTTGTAATAAACTTAAAGCAAAGCAATTATGACGACAGAGAATATGTCATTGATCAAAAATAGTATCGCGACGGTTCCTAATTACCCAAAACCTGGGATTATGTTCCGTGACGTGACTTCACTTCTAGCAAATCCTGCTGCGTTTAAGGCAACAATTGATGCGTTCGTTGCGGCTTATAAAGATGGCGGCTTCACTAAAATCATCGGTACTGAATCGCGTGGTTTTATCTTCGGTGCACCATTGGCGTATGAGTTAGGTATTCCTTTTATTCCAGTAAGAAAGCCGGGTAAATTACCGCGTGAGGTGATCAGCCAGTCTTACCAGCTTGAATATGGTGAAGATACGCTTGAATTACACTCAGATGCGATTGAAGCAGGTGATAAAGTGCTACTTGTTGATGATTTACTTGCAACAGGTGGTACTATTGAAGCAACAGCAAAACTGGTTAAGCGCTTAGGCGGTGAAGCTACTGATGCTGCGTTTGTTATTTCATTGCCTGAGCTTGGTGGTGAAAAGAAAATCAATGATCTTGGGATCAAAATCCTCTCACTTGTAGAGTTTGAAGGCGAATAAGCATGAGCTATCAGGTTCTGGCGCGAAAATGGCGTCCGCAAAACTTCCATGAATTAATGGGGCAAGAGCATGTTAAACAAGCTCTGGTCAACGCACTCAATGAAAAGCGTTTACACCATGCCTATTTATTCACCGGAACACGTGGTGTGGGCAAAACAACCATTGCTAGGATCTTTGCTAAAAGCCTTAACTGCGAACAAGGCGTTACTTCAACGCCTTGTGGTCAGTGTAGTGCCTGTACTGAGATTGAAACCGGTAAGTTTATCGATTTAATCGAAATTGATGCGGCTTCTCGTACAAAAGTTGAAGACACGCGAGAAATCTTAGACAACGTACAATATGCACCAACTCGTGGTCGCTACAAGGTTTATCTCATCGATGAAGTGCATATGCTGTCGAAGCACAGTTTTAATGCGCTCCTGAAAACCTTAGAAGAGCCGCCAGAGCATGTAAAATTTTTGCTCGCCACAACCGATCCACAAAAGTTGCCTGTGACTATTCTGTCTCGTTGTTTACAGTTCAACCTGAACGCAATGACGCAAGGGCAAATAGTTGAACAGCTAGAGAAAATCCTGCCGCTAGAGCAAGTTGCCTTTGATCCAGTAGCGCTACAAACGTTAGCGAAAGCCGCTGATGGCAGTATGCGTGACGCTCTAAGTTTGACTGATCAGGCTATTGCACAAACAAATGGCAATTTAACTGTGCCTGCAGTGCAATCTATGCTGGGATTGATGGATAGTGCGCATGCGATCATTTTGCTGTCTGCAATTTTATGCCACGACGGTGAAGCCTTACTCAATACGATTGAAAAAATAGCACTACAAAATGGTAATTTTGTTAGTGTGCTGGACGATTTAATTGCGTTATTGCATGTTATTCAGCTCACTCAACTCGTGCCTAGTGCTGCGCGATTATCAAATTTTGATAACAACGACATCAAGCTATTTGCCGAGCAATTAGCACCGCAACAGGGCCAGTTGTTGTATCAACTGCTGTTAAATGGCAAAAAAGACCTAAAGTGGGCACCTGAGCCTAAACTTGGGTTTGAGATGGTCATGCTGCGCTTAATGGCGTTCGAAAAAGAAAGCCATAGCGTAGTGCCTTCCGCTCCTGTGAGCCAAGAGACTTCTGAAAAGCAAAGCAAAGTAGGGGATTTACGAGCGCTGTTAAAAAAGCCAACGGAAGATAACGCTACGGTAGCGCCATCACCTCAGGTACAGCCGACAGCAACACCTACATATGCACCAGAAGCAACGACATCAACCGCGCAACAAACAACACAGTATGAGCCGGTGTCGCCAATGCCTGCTGCGCAAAGCCAAGCACCAGTCGCCTCTGTGTCATCTGAGGCGGAGATGGCCAATCAATACGACAACATCATGTCACAGGCGGTAGAGCAGGGGTTCCAAGAACAAGTTCCTGCACATCATCATGAAAGTGCGCCAGTTGATGATGCTGCATACGCGCAAACGGCATCGCAAAACCAAGAGGATTGGTCTCAACCTGAGGTGCAAAACCAAAACGCTTCGGAACCTGCTGCTACAGCAAGTGTTACCGAGCAGCAAAACCAAGCCCAGTCAGCAATCGCACGAATTTTAAAAAATCGTAATATCTCTGGAGCGGGTCGATTGGTGGGAGCCAATGGTGAGGTAAAAAAGTCTGAGGCGCCTAGTGCGCCAATGCCAATAGAGCAAGCGCCAGCCACGACGGTAACCACACCTGAGTATCAGCCTGAGCCGCAACGCGCACAGCCCGCTGCACCTCGCTTAGCACCAAAAAAGCAAAAGAAAGCAGCGTTTCAAGAGCGCCATAAACCTATTACGGAAAATTTAGCACCAGAATTGCTAGAGCAGTTATCACCGGTAAAACAAGATGATAACGAACAAAATATTCAAGTGGAGATCCCTGCACCGGAAAACTTTGTTAGTCCAATCAGTGACATTAAGTTTGCTCACCAAAGCGACGATTGGGCAAACATGATTGAAAAGATGCAATTAGGTGGTCGAATTCGCCAGTATGCATTACACAGCGTGATAACACAGCAAGGCGCGCAGGTACAATTGCAAGTAGATGCGAGTCAACAACACTTAGACTCCGCAGTGCTGAGAGAGAAACTAACAGAAAGCCTAAGCGCATTATTCGAGCAGCCAATCGAGCTTGAGATTAACTATATCGACACGGTAAATAACACGCCGTTTTTGGTACAGCAACAACTAGATGAGCATAGGCTTGTCCAAGCTAAAGCGGCGATGCGAGACGATCCACTCGTCAGCGCATTTGTCCAAGAATTTGACGCAATGCTTGACGAAAATAGCGTTCAGGCATTGTAATTAAGGGCGTTAGCCCTTATCTTTTATCACAGTAAACCAAATTGAAGTATAAGAGAGCAGAATATGTTTAAAGGCGGAATGGGCAACATCATGAAGCAGGCGCAGCAAATGCAAGAGCGCATGGAAAAAGCCCAAGAAGAGATCAAGAGCCTAGAAGTAACAGGTGAAGCAGGAGCAGGTTTAGTTAAAGTAACTATGCTTGGTAGCCACAACGTACGTCGCGTAGAAATCGACGAAAGCCTAATGGAAGACGATAAAGACATGATCGAAGACCTACTAGCCGCTGCGGTAAACGATGCAGTTCGTCGCGTAGGTGAAGAAACGCAAAAGCGCATGTCAGAAGTCACCGGCGGCATGCAAATGCCTCCAGGCTTTAAAATGCCGTTTTAATTTAGAATCCCACGAAAATAGCGCCTGAAGGCGCTATTTTTTTGTTTGAAATTTACAGATATCAATCTTTGAATAGGGTCAGTGAGGCTGACCCTATTGATTACTGAATGGCAGCGTAAAGCCCTTTTTAATTCAATGTGCTGCTATTGCGACATTTAGAAGCTAAGGTTTTAGGCGTGTAGTCTGTAAGGTTTTTAGCTTTGCCTAAATCTTCGAGATCGACCCATGTCACCTCGTCACCATTTATAAATGCACATTCCACATTGATGGAGTGGATGCTCTCAGGCGTGGTTTGAAAATCCATTAAGTTTTTATCTAAAACTATCAAGTCAGCTATTTTGCCAACTTCAATTGAACCTAGCTTATGGGAGAGGTTATGTTGCATTGCAGGAACAATAGTGACGGCCTTTATGGCGTCTTGTATTGATAAGTTACTTTTTCCATCTGTATTTGTACCTAAATACTTTCCTCTGGATGCTAAGAATGGATATTCCCAAGTGTGGCGAGTCATGGCTTGTTCAATAAACCATAGTGGGAATAACGGGCTGATACTCAAATCGCTATGTAACGAGAAGGGGATCCCTGCGGCGAGCTCTTCTTCCATAGGGTCGATCCTATTGCCTCGTAGATCTCCTAATTCATTTCTCATTGATGCTCCCCAGTAGGCCACATGGGCGATTAAATGACTGGGTGTCAAATTCGGAAACGTTTCGCGAGCTTTGAGGTATTTATAAATTGTTTTATTTTCTTTTGTACTTTCATCTATATCATTCACTGTGGAATGAATAATTGTGTGAGCTAGATCAGTAAACGTCTGAGCGACCTGTTTCTCTTTACATGTTGAGGTGTGACGTTTTGCATCACCTGCCATTTGAGTTAGCGCATTAAGTGAATCTGATATAGCTTGATCACCATTTGCGTGAAGATTAAAGTACCAAGGCTGATGTACGCTGCTGTCACAGGTGGGTAAAAATCTAGAGAGATTTTGGACAATTTCGTTTTTGGTATAATCAACATGACCCTTGCCAAACGTGTCACAAAGTCCTGCTTCAGAGTAATCAGTACTTAAATTTGCGCTACAGCCTTGGGTAGAGCCATCTGAGAGTAGCTTAATGCCTTGCGCTGAGTACATACCGTTAAAAGCTTTACTTTCAAAAGGAATATAATCACATTCACTGGGGTTTTTAGGATCATACACACATTGAGCGCGAGCGGCTGTTGCCTCGTCTTGATAGTTGCGCCAATCGTACACAGAGCGAACTCTTGCGGCCGGTTGCAGTTGCTCCATGAGAACTAGATTGATGAAATCGTCTTTCATTTCTGTTGTTGAACCACCGTCTACTAACATGGTTACCCCCTGTTGCGATGAAGTATTGAGCAAGTACTTCATTTTCATCAAAACCTCTTCATTTTCATCTTTATCATATTTAGCTAGCTCCGGTTGCGCTGTATCTAGCGGGCAGCTGGTTGCAGGGGGCGTATTTGGTGCATGGTGTACGAGTGCTGAAATGTCTTTGCTACTAGTGCCTTTTGCTCTTAAAATGGAATTAATAAACAGCATATACGCACTTGGTTCTTTGATGAGGCCAGAGTACTGCCACTTTTTCGAGTCAATCTCTTTGTACTTAGCATTATTCACTATATCTAAGTCGCCATCGCTGAAGCATAAGGTTTTCACGATAAACTGACTGGTTTTTACGTCTTGTTCTGTACCTTCACAAGTCAATGTGTAATCCCCGACGGGGAGTTTAAAGTCAGGGTTCTCTTTTTCAAACTCATCGACTTTTGCTTGAGAAATCATGTCTATCTGTGCTTTTTTGACCACTGTATTGCACAAGCCCACTTGCTCAAACGCAGACATATTGGCGTACGCTAAATGCCCTGATTGGTCAGTCATAAATATAGCTTTGTTACTTTGTGCCGTTTTTAATTTTTGGTTGCTAATTTCGTCAATAGCTTTCATTGGGTATGCAAAAAATTCTCGATTTTCGTTTATACGCTGATCGAAAGGCCTCTTGGCATACTCTTCTTGGACCATTCGTGACGGATCAAGCCCATTTCCAATGTACCATCCAACTTTATTGACATGGTCGATTACAAATGGCGGGCTTGTTGTTACTTTTGCTATTGCTTCATCTAGGTATATAAAGCAGTGCCCCTGTCCATCTTTCGCACTTGAAGCCTTCTTATTCGGATAGTAAATCCAGCCGTAATCTTTAGAGAGCTTTTCTTGATATTTGTCTGGCAGACAAGGCATTAAATTTTTTACTCCACTCATTTGCGCCGTTGATTGTAAATGGGCATGAGGTTCTATGAATCCTGGCATTAAGGTTCTGCCATTTAAATTGAAGTAAGATATCTTGGTTTTTGGATCTTGGTGTCTAATTGTTGCTAGCTTCTCCTTTGCGTCGTCGACTGAACCGACGAATGTAATCACACCATTTTCGACCAACACCGCAGGATTATCATCTGCTCCTAAAGAGAAGGGTTTTTTGCTAGCAACAGTGATAATATTGCCACCGAAAAAAAGACTGACTTTAGCGCTAACATCATCGTCTTGTGGTTTATCATCGCTGTTATTTGTTGAACTCGAGCACGCCGAAATCAATAGGGCAGCTGCGAAACATGGGATTATATTACGCTTTTTCATAAAGTTTCCTTTGAAAATTATCTAGATAACGCTATTAAGTAGCTACAAGTTCTGGCTAGCACTCTCATACAGTCAGAAATTAAATGTAATTTTATAGTTGATTTTGCAAGGTGGTAATTACACTAAGTTACGCGCTATTACAGCAATGTTGAGTAGCTACATTTAGACCGCAAAAGTAAGCCCTGAACAAGTGACAGGTGTTAAGCAGGCTCCCTTTAACCTAAATATTTTGGGTTATCTTGAGACCGCATAATTTTACTAGCGAGCTGCATAACATGGCGGGATCAGTTACAGATATCGAAGTGAAGTTCACGAGTATGATTGAACTGAGCATCAAGAAAGTTGAAATAGATGATGAAAAACGGTCTAATAGGCTATAAAGGATACGATGTTAGGTCAGGGAATGAGCGCCGCTGTAACGATATAGCTTGTAAATCAATGCAAGTGAAGTCGCTCGCCTTAATTTTCTCTCGCCGCTTAAATAACGTCTACATTCTAGGTCGAACTAGTTTAGTCTGATCTAACAACGCGTTATGCATACTACGCATATATAATTTATAAAATCATTCCAGCAAAAAGGAGTTGCTCGTGATAGTTAAATACATTTTCACTCTGATTGGGTCCGCACTGTTAATTGGGTCTCTTTTTATGTACAACAGTACCCAAGACTTCCTAAACCGTGCAATCATTACCGAAGGCACAGTGGTAGACCTTATTTATTCCCAGTCTGAAGACTCGGATACCTATACTCCTTTCGTTAAATTCCACACCAAAAATGGCGAAATAGCGGAGTTTGTGTCCTCTACCGGGGGCGGTCCTAACAGATATTCAATAGGAGAGGTTGTAAGCGTCGTTTATCTAGAAGATTCAATCGAAAAAGCTGAAATTAACGATACTTTCTCGCTTTGGGGCGGGGTTATGATCTTAGCTGGAATAGGCTCTGTATTTTTCCTTATTGGACTTTCAATTATCTTATTTGGCGCGTCAAAAAATAAGAAGGTGAAGTATCTAAAGGAAAAAGGGACACCAGTGGTGGCTAAGTTTCAGAGTGTTGAAGTTAACCGTAGAATAGAGTTTAACGGCAAAAACCCTTACCAAATTTGTGCACAATGGAGAAACCCATCAACATCGCAATTGCATATTTTTAATAGTGATAATATATGGTTTGATCCAACCAATCACATAGACCGAGAAGAGATAACGGTGTTAATTGAAGAAGGAAACCTGAGCAAATACCATGTGGATATTTCATTTCTCCCAAAGGTCGCGTCTTAATCTTATGAAAGTGGACGGATCGTAACTACAACACTAAGTATGTAAAGTTCTCGTGGGCTGAGTTTGCAAATCTATTCGAAATAGCGCTTAATAAGGCGCTATTTTTGTCTGTATACGGAAGTAAGATGAGTAAACGTGCACTGGTTTTTCCGCCCAATTTTAAGTTGGTTTTGTACGCGATGGCAGTGATGTGCCTCGTACAGTTGTTGGGTGGTATTTTTGGCTTACCCGTCTATCGTTTTGGGATTGTACCGCATAATGTTCATCATTTGAGTGGTGTGTTAACTGCGCCTTTTGTGCATGGTAGCTGGGGACATTTGCTGAGTAATTTGCTCGGCTTAAGTATTAGCGGCTATTTGGCAGCGAGATTACCAAGGTTTAAGCGAGCAACACTTTTTATTGTGGTTGCTACAGGGCTGTTGGTGTGGCTGTTTGCTGGGCACGCTAATCACATTGGTGCATCAGGCATTGTAATGGGTTACTTTGGCTTACTGCTGGGTGCTGCGCTATTCAATCGCGATGTGCTTGGCATTGTTAGTTTTATAGCTCTGCTGGTATTGACTTATTATGCCAATATTAGTTTTTTAGCGACGTTATTTGATTTCTCGGCACAGACGAGTAGTTCAAGTCATATTTTTGGGTTTTTAAGCGGATTAGGCGGGGCATACTTAACCAAGCAAAAGCGTATTGCTCGGCGTTAAAGCAGCATAACCTACCAGTGACGGCAGGTTATGCTTTGGGATTTAATTTATTACCAAATACGCACGCGCTCTTCAGGTGCTAGGTACAGTTTGTCACCCGGTTTAACGTCAAACGCTTTATACCATGCATCATGGTTGCGAGGTGCAAGCGCTCTAAATTGACCCGGTGCGTGTGTACCTGCGCGTAGCTGGTTTAGCATGCTTTGCTCTGTACGCTTTTCTTTCCATACTTGTGCCCAAGCAAGGAAGAAACGTTGATCGCCAGTCAAGCCATCAATCACCGGTGCTTCTTTGCCGTTTAGGCTCAGTTTATATGCATGATAAGCCATTGCAAGGCCGCCTACGTCACCGATGTTTTCGCCAAGGCTGTTACGACCATTCACAAAGTTACCCTCAATAGGCTCATATTGGTTGTACTGTGCCGCGAGCTTGTCTGCTTTTTCTTCGAAAGCAGCGCGATCTGAATCGGTCCACCAGTTACGTTGAATACCGTTGGCATCTGATTTAGAACCTTGGTCGTCAAAGCCGTGGCCCATTTCGTGCCCTATCACCGCGCCAATACCGCCGTAGTTTACTGCAGGATCTGCATTTGGGTCGAAGAATGGCGGTTGTAGAATTGCCGCTGGGAAAACGATTTCATTAAACGAGCTGTTGTAATAGGCGTTAACGCGTTGTGGAGTCATTCCCCAGCGGTTACGATCGGTTTTTTCAAGCTCTTTGGCGATGCTGTCGTTGCGGAAAAACTCACGTAGGTTTTTCACATTTGCCATTAAGTTATCGCGGGTTAAGGTTAACCCATCAAATGATTGCCATTTATCAGGGTAGCCAATCTTAGGCGTAAATGCGGCAAGTTTTGCCTGAGCATTTACTTTCGTTTCTTCACCCATCCAGTCTAAGCCTTCAATCCTTTCACCAAGCGCGGTGCGTAGGTTTTCAACCAATTCTGACATTTGTTTTTTAGAAGACTCAGGGAAGTAACGGGCAACGTAAACTTTACCAATTGCAAATCCAAGCGAAGTAGTGCCAGACATTTCGCTGATAGCGCGTTTCCAACGAGCACGTGGTTCTTGTTGACCACTTAAATGTTTGCCATAAAATTCAAAGTTAGTATTGAAGATATCTTCAGACAACAGCGACGCATTGCCGCTAACTGCATGATAAGTTAGATAGTCTTTCCAAACGGCCAAGTCTTCAGAGTTGATAAGCGCAATCATTGCTTTGATCGGCTCTGGCTGAGACATATTTAGCTGAGGCACTTTGTAGCCTGTTTCAGCAAAATATAAATCCCAATTAAAGCCTGGGTATAGTGTTGCTAGCTCGTCACGTTTAACTTGATTTAATGTCAGGTCGCGATTTCTGCGTTTTTCACGTGGCCAGTGGCCCTCTGCAATTTTAGTTTCAAGTGCAAGAATGGCTTCTGCGCGCTCAGTTGGCTTGTCTTTACCCGCAAATTTAAGCATATCTGCAATATGTGCAACGTATGCTTCGCGAGTTTTAACAAAACGCTCAGCTTCTTCTAAATAGTAAGAGCGGTCTGGTAGTCCAAGTCCACCAGCACCCATCGACATTTCGTATTTATTTGGGTCTAGACGGTTAAACCACATACCGCCGCCGATCGGCGCATTGACGCCAGTTAACCAAGATTGTCCAAATGCTTTGGTGAGGCCGTCAGTGTTGTTAATGGCGTCAATGTCAGCAAGTAGTGGTTGAATAGGTTTAATGCCAAGCTTATTTAGGGTTTCAACATCCATATAAGCATTGTAAAAATCGGCAATTAGCTGCTCTTCGGCGTTTAGGTTTTTACCGTTAGCAATCTCTTCTATAATGGTTTTTACTTGCTCTTCACTGCGTTCAGCAAGCGCAGAGAATGCACCAAAACGTGTTTTGTCTGCTGGCATTTCGTAGTTTTTGTACCAAGTGCCGCTGGCGTACATAAAGAAATCATCACCTGGTTTTACACTTTCATCGCGTGCACTAAGGTCAACACCAAAGCTGCCAAGTTCAGCCTTACCAGTTGCTACAGCTGCGTTTTCTGTTTTTTGGGCTTCACTTGTTGTGACTTGTGGCTCAGAGCAAGCCGTCAGCATGATGGCTGTAAGCGCACTCGCTATTATCGTTTTTTTCATTATGTAGTCTCTATTTGGTTCGAGAAGTAGGCCCGACAGCTGTGCTATTGTACTTACTATCGGGAATGGAGCCATTGTCGAGCGAATACGCTTTTGCTGCAAGCATTTGAGTCGAATTGTTGGGAAATTCGCGATGAATGTATTTTCAAACTGTAAAATAAGTAGAAGGGTATGAAATAGGATCAAGCTTTAAATCAACAACAATATCCCTTATCATTTCGGCATTGTTATCAGTGTTTTTGCACTGCATGGGCCACAAGAAACGAATTTATGCAATTATCACCAAGTTTAACGGCGCTTATTGAAGCGCTGCGTTGTTTACCTGGCATTGGGCCTAAGTCCGCGCAGCGTATTGCCTTTCATTTATTAGAGCGAGACAGAGAGGGCGGCAACCAGCTGGGGCAAAGCCTGACGCATGCGATGCAAGCCATTGGTCATTGCTCAAGCTGCCGAACATTTAGTGAGGTTGAGGTGTGTGATATCTGCCAAAGTATCAAGCGCCAAGACACAGGGCTGCTTTGTGTGGTTGAATCACCAACGGATGTATTGGCGATAGAACAAACGGGCCAATTTAATGGCCTGTATTTTGTACTGATGGGGCATTTATCGCCTCTGGATGGAATTGGCCCCAATGAAATCGGCCTTGATGTTCTTGAGCGTAAGCTAAGTGCTGGCAATATTAACGAAGTTATCTTAGCGACAAACCCAACGGTAGAAGGCGAGGCAACGGCACATTATATTTCTGAGTTATGTCATAAATATCAGGTTGAAGCGTCACGTATTGCCCATGGTATGCCTGTCGGCGGTGAGCTTGACCTTGTAGACGGTATGACGTTAATGCATGCGTTTAGCGGGCGTAAGAAGCTCTAATCTTAACGTTTCTTGCTAAAAGCCCTGTTTTTGGAGCAATTGAATCTAAAAAACAGGGCGATTTGTTAAAAATTTTGTTCAGTCTCTTGAAAGTTTTTTCTCCTCCCCCATATACCTAGCATATTGATAAAGAACACTGCATTAATTGCTTATATTGGAGAGAACAATGTCCGCAGCTCAAAAAGAAACATTAGGCTTTCAAACAGAAGTCAAACAATTATTAAACCTAATGATCCACTCTTTGTACTCAAACAAAGAGATCTTTTTACGCGAATTAGTATCTAACGCTTCAGACGCGGCTGACAAACTACGTTATTTAGCTTTGCAAAATGGTGACCTTTACGAAGGTGACGCGGAGCTACGTGTTCGCTTAAGCGTAAACAAAGATGCAAAAACCATCACCATTTCTGACAATGGTATTGGTATGACGCGTGACGAAGTGATCAGCTCATTAGGTACCATCGCAAAATCTGGTACAGCTGATTTCTTTAAAAATCTAACAGGCGACCAAGCAAAAGACTCGCAGCTGATTGGTCAGTTCGGTGTTGGTTTCTATTCTGCATTTATTGTTGCTGATAAAGTAACGGTTCGTACGCGTAAAGCGGGTGAGTCAGAAGCAGTGGAATGGGAATCGCAAGGTGAAGGCGACTTCACGATTGCAGAAATTGAAAAAGCAGAGCGTGGTACAGAGATCACACTGCATCTTCGTGAAGAAGAAAGTGAGTTCCTTGAAACTTATCGCCTTCGCGGTATTGTGACTAAATACTCAGATCACATTTCAATTCCTGTTGAACTTTATAAAGACCCAGTTCCTGAATCTGAAGGTCCAGATGGCGAGAAAATTGAAGCGCAACCTGGCGAGTGGGAAGCGATCAACAAAGCCACAGCACTTTGGACTCGCGATAAATCTGAGATCAGCGACGAAGAATATAAAGAGTTTTATAAGCATGTTGGTCATGATTGGGAAGAGCCACTCACTTGGGCACACAATAAAGTAGAAGGTAAAACTGAATACACCAGCCTACTTTATATCCCTAAAAAGGCACCTTTCGATTTATACAATCGTGAGCGTCAAGCAGGCCTTAAGCTTTATGTACAACGCGTGTTCATCATGGATGACGCTGAGCAGTTTATGCCAAGCTACCTGCGCTTTGTTAAAGGCTTACTAGATTCTAACGATTTACCTCTTAACGTATCTCGTGAGATCCTACAAGACAACAAGATCACTCAAGCTATTCGTAAAGGCTGTACATCTCGTGTTCTTAAAATGCTTGAGCGCATGGGCAAAAACAAACCAGAAGATTACCAAGCATTCTGGAATGAGTTTGGTAATGTGATCAAAGAAGGTCCTGCTGAAGATTTCGCAAACAAAGATGCTATTGCAAAACTATTGCGTTTTAGCTCTACACATACTGACGAGAAAACGCAAAACGTATCGCTTGAGCAGTACATTGAGCGCATGAAAGAAGGCCAAGATAAGATTTACTATGTTGTGGCTGATAGCTTTGAAGCAGCAAAGAGCTCTCCGCATCTTGAAATCTTCCGTAAGAAAGGTATTGAAGTTCTGTTACTGTCAGATCGCGTTGATGAGTGGATGATGAGCCACCTCACTGAATTCAACGAGAAGCCACTTCAGTCAATCACGCGTGGTGATCTTGACTTGGGTGATATGGATGATGAAGAAACGAAGAAAGCACACGAAGAAAGTGAGAAGGAAGTTGAAGGCCTAGTTGAGCGAGTGAAAACAGCACTTGGCGATAAAGTGAAAGAAGTACGCTTTACGCACCGCTTAACAGATTCTCCAGCGTGTGTGGTTGCAGATGATCATGATATGAGCTCACAAATGCAAAAGCTAATGGAGCAGGTGGGTCAAGCCGTGCCTGAGTCTAAGCCGGTATTTGAACTTAATCCAGAGCACCAATTGGTTAAGCATTTGAATAACGAACAAGACGAAGACAAGTTTGGACAATGGGCAGAAGTACTACTAGACCAAGCAATGCTTGCAGAGCGTGGTAGCCTGAAAGATCCAGCGGGCTTTGTAAGCCGTCTTAACAAGCTAATGCTAGATCTACAAAAGTAAAATTAATTAAGTAATAAATTAGTATAACGAATTGAAAAAGCCGGTCATTGTTAAGTGACCGGCTTTTTTGTGTTTATTGATGAGAGTATATAGTGAGGCTATAGACTCTTCAGTGCGCCAACGACTTCTTCGTAGTTTGGCTCTTTTGCTAAATTTTCTACCAGCTGCTTGTAAACAATTTTGTGTTCCTTATCTAGCACAAAAATCGCACGACTGAGCAGGCCCATATCTTTAATCAACAAACCATAGTTTTCACCAAAAGAATGCCATACGGCGTCTGATAATGTTTTAACCTTGTCGATATTTTCTGCTTTGCAAAAGCGCTTTTGCGCAAACGGCAAGTCCGCACTAATCGTCAACATGGCAACATCTGGAAATTGGCTTGCTACTTTTTCATTAAAATGTTTTGTTTGAAGGCTGCAAGTGCCTGTATCTAGGCTTGGTACAACGCTAATTAAAATTGCACGACTTTCAAAATCTTTCAGAGTAACAGGGCTGAAGTCAGCATCGGCAACCTTAAAATCCGGTGCAGCCTGACCTTGCTTTACACCATTACCAAGCAATACCACCGCTTTACCTTGCGCTTTTACCTTGCCCATATCTACCGAGTTTTCAGGTAAATCATAAGCCAATGATATCGCACTAAACAGACCACTCGCTAAAACTAACGCTTTCAGCATAAAGTATTCCTTTTGAAGTTAACTTAATTGATTTGAGTGTATTATACTGACAGTAACTAACCAAGCTTAAGTGACATTTAGATTGTCAAGATGGCGTCGTTTTATTAACATATGTCGCAATTTTAAGCTTTAATCTCATAATTATAACTAAAACTTCCCGACATCGTGCCGATACGCATGGGAAACAGAAAGAGAGCTTGTATGTCAACACTAGTCCTAATTTGTGACGATTCAAAACTTGCCCGTCGGCAGCTGGCGCGTTCATTGCCAGACGACTGGGACATTAAAGTAGAATTTGCAGAGAATGGACTCGACTGTATTAAACAAATCAAAGCACTCTCTCCTGAGATTCTATTCCTTGATCTAAATATGCCGCAGATGGATGGCTATGAAGTACTACAGGCTATTAGCGAGCAAGATTTATCTGTGCTTACTGTCGTTGTTTCTGGCGACATTCAACCTAATGCGCACCAACGTGTGATAGAACTCGGCGCTATTGATTTTATCCGTAAGCCCTGCGATGCAGCTAAACTTGCTGAAATTATTGAGCATCATGGAATAAAAGACAAAGCAATCAGAGAAAGCTTGGTTCATAAACTTGGTGAGCAGCTAGACCCTGAGATCCGTGATATCTATCAAGAGCTTACAAACGTTGCTATGGGGCAGGCGGGTGATTTGTTGGCGCGATTGCTAAACGTATTCGTCGAACTACCTATTCCCAACGTCAACGTACTCGAAGTCAACGAGCTGCATATGGCACTGCAAGCGATTGATGCGAGCGCGACTACGTCGGGCGTTTGCCAAGGTTTTATTGGCGGTGGAGTTTCCGGAGAAGCGCTGCTACTGCTCAATGATTCTAGTTTCAAAGAGATCGCGTCTTTGATGAATTATCATGGCGATCTTAATACCAAAGTTGAGCTTGAGCTTTTAATGGATATTAGCAATATCTTGATTGGCGCAATTTTAACGGGACTATCTAAGCAGCTCGATATGTCTTTCAGTCAAGGCCACCCCGTGGTGCTTGGTCAACATTGTGATGTTGCTGAACTTGTGAAAGCCAACAAAGCGAGATGGCAAAGAACGCTCGCTATAGAGATTAGCTATGGCATTGAGCATCACAACATTAACTGTGACCTTATGCTGTTATTCACAGAAGACTCACTTAAAACATTAAAATACAAAGTAGCCTATTTATTGGATGATTAACTATGCCTGCAGCCGATTTTGATATGAATGAAATCCATTGGTTAATGGATATGTTTAACACCGTAGATGTTGGCTTGGTGGTGCTTGATCGCGACTACAAGGTATGTATATGGAATGGTTTTATGGAAAATCATTCCGGTTTATTACCGAGTGCGGTTAAAGATAAAGACATTTTTGACTTGTTCCCAAGTATTGATGAGCAATGGTTTAGATCAAAAGCTGAGCCTGTATTCGTGCTAAAAAATCGATCGTTTACTATTTGGGAGCAGCAGCCGTATATTTTCCGATTCAAAAATTATCGGCCTATCACAGGCAAGGCTGATTACATGTATCAGAATGCGACCTTTATCCCGTTGACCACAGTGACGGGGGATGTTGGGCATATTTGTGTGATCATATACGATGTAACCGACGAAGCAATCAACAAGTTAGAGCTTGAGTCGTTGAATAAACAGTTAGAAAAGATTAGCCGTACGGACAGTTTAACCCAGTTGCATAATCGCGGTTTTTGGGAAGAGAGCCTAAAGCAAGAGTTTAAGCGCTTGAAACGTAATCAGGGCCAAAGTGCACTTCTTATGTTTGATATTGACCACTTTAAGCGAATTAATGATGAATACGGTCATAGTGGTGGAGATGAGGCTATACGCCATATCTCAGACTTACTACGCAAAACACTGCGAGAAACAGATACTGCAGGCCGCTACGGCGGTGAAGAGTTTGCGGTGACTTTGCTCGACACAGACGTAAAAGGTGCAATCACTTTCGCTGAGAGGCTGCGATCATTAATAGAAAATTCTTCGATTTACTACGATGAGCAACAAATCAAGATTACGGTTAGTCTTGGTGTTGCCGTGTACGAAGAGTCTTTTGAAAAACATGAGCAATGGATCGAAGCGGCAGACAGCGCTTTGTATGTTTCTAAAGAGGGCGGAAGAAATCGGGTAACTGTATACTCTGAAGACATGGCCAGCGAGTAAATTTATCTTTATATAGTGGCTTTAGCGCGGCGCGGTTCTATTCATATTGCCACTTTATAATTTTTACCCCACTACCTTTTTAGTATCGGTGTGGAATGAACAGCGGTATGTTAGACAAATCAGCCGTATTGTTCGGTTATTTCTGCGAATTAAAGTGATAAAAGTGGCGTCTTACTTACCGCTAAATACATCACAATAACGACTGAAACCGGTATGGTTAAGAGTGCAAGTTTAGTAAAAGGGCCGTGATAGAGCGCCAACCAACGCCGTTGCTGAGCGCTTGCAATACCCAAGTGGACACTTTTAGATGCCTTTGCTGCTAACCAGTTTCCCAAGAAAATATCGACAATTTCTAATGGGATAATCACGAGACCGACCACCAGTAGCTTTTGCTGGAGCCATGGAGATGTAAACCATCCAGCTAAAAAAGCCATAGAAAAGCCTGTTAATAAGAGAACTATAAACGCCACATGTTCCAGTGTGACCATGAGAAAGAATACATGGCTCACCTTCGCGGTTACCGATCCTATATTTTCATTTTCTATTGCTTTTAATACGAGCCAAGCACCAAGAGCTGGGCCGAGCCAAAAAATCAAGGCGCCTAGGTGTACTAATTTTAAGATTGCGTATTCCATCTAGGCCTCAAAACTTGATGTGCAAAGATAATCATCCAAAGTGTACTAAGAGTCATGCTTGATGCAGTAAATATCTCAGCAGCTTTAAGTTGACCAGCAGCGATAGATACAGACAGCAATAAACCTAAAATCCAAGCGGTGATCCCCCACACTGATACCCATGTTTTAAATATACCTTGCTTAATGGCTAGATAGGTTAACGTAAGCCCTCCTAAATTATAAAGGCCATTACCTAGGTAACCGGTTAGATGGGTTGCAATATGCTCAAACAGTAAAAATACAGATTCGCCCATGGCTAAGTGAACTACTTTTGGTAAAACAAAGGCATAAATCACTTCAGCAATTAGATCTGGGGCCACACCCAATGCGACTAATAGCAGGCCAACATGCTTTCTAAAGTCGGCCTTGAGCTCATCTGCTAAAATAACACTAAATACTAAAAGACCTAGTGCAGAGAACATCCAAGCTATCCAAGACCACTGCCAAAATACTAAGTTTTCAGCAATAAACTCCATACGCATTATTACCGTGTTATCAAGAGGCAAGCCTGGACGCATCGGTCCATTCATTAAAAGACATGCAGCAGTAATTATTGCGGCAATCAGATAAACAACAACAAATTTGGTTTTGTATTGATCCATTGGTTTTACGTCTGGATTGGAGTCCCATGTTTCATCTTAAATCTATACCCAAAATTGGTAAAGCCTTAGTCTGAATAGACATTATTTACTTGGTGAAAATTGAATAACCCTTGTCTTTAAACTATAGCGGTTAACCGGAGTTGTGATGTCTACGCTTATGCTCTTGATATCAAAAGACTTGTAAATCACGGCTTATCTAGCTTTAATGGAGGTGTGGGGAGTTGAGTTTTCATTAGAGGTCTTTAGCCATTTATTTTAAGATGAGGTAGGTGAATAGTAGTTCCTTAAATGATTTTAACTCATTAGGAAGAATTCCATAGACTTCAGTCAATATGAAACACTTGCTTGAAATGCGTAATCACTTACAACAATAAAAGGGAATGAAAAATGAACGATAATGATGAATACTGGGGGATGCCGCTAAATACATACTGTATGTTATTACATTTGAGCCAACTGGCGAGCTTTGTTGCTCCGGGACTAGGGCTTGTATTACCGGTGGTTATGTGGGCAACCAATAAGGATAAAAGCGAAACAATCGACCAACACGGAAAAGCCACTATTAACTGGTTAATTAGCTTAATCATCTATTCCATAATTTGCGGTATTTTAGTTTTTGTTGCGGTTGGTATTTTAGGGTTCGTTGTTTTAGCTATTCTTAATGTTATATTTGCCATCATAGCCGCGATAAAAGCCAATAATGGGGAAGTATGGGTTTATCCTCTGAGCTTCAATTTTTTTAAGTAACCGGCACTTTGAATAGCGAAACTCTGCTGTTGGAAGTGTTCGCGTTAGCAGTATTGAATTAAACAAAGCACCTCAGAGCAGCACAATATAGAAGTTTGAGCTAATTTAAGGCGCCTGAATATGGGAAAGGAATCACGGCAAACACAACCTGTTTGCCGGCTCCTAAGTCAAACTAACAGAGTTACGATTCACTTTCTTCTTCAGGGCATTGAGCTATCTGCTCGAGATTGCCATTTTCATCTACTTGTTCAAGTTTCACTTTAAATCCCCATAAGCGATAGAGGTGCTTTATCACTTCTTGCTTTGAAGCGGCAAGTGGGATCCCGCCTTGTGGTACATACCTTAGCGTAAGTGAGCGATCTCCCCGTACATCTACATCATAAACTTGAATATTAGGCTCATGGTTACTGAGGTTGTACTGCGCTGAAAGAGCGCTGCGAAGTTGTTGATAACCCATTTCATCGTGAATAGGGCCAACTTCCAAATGTGGAGATTTTTGTTTGTCGACAATCGTAAAAAGTTTAAAGTCGCGCATGAGCTTTGGAGATAAAAATTGGCTGATAAAGCTCTCGTCTTTAAAATTTTGCATTGCAAAATGCAGTGTATCTAGCCAGTTGCTCCCCGCAAATTCCGGGAACCACTGTTTGTCTTCTTCTGTTGGGTTTTCGCATATACGGCGAATATCGACCATCATGTTAAAGCCGAGCGCATAGGGGTTTATCCCTGAATAAAATTTACTATTGTATGGCGGTTGATACACAACATTGGTATGACTTTGCAAAAACTCCAACATAAAGGAGTCACTTAGTTTTCCCTCGTCATACAAGTGATTCAAAATAGTGTAATGCCAAAATGTAGCCCAGCCCTCGTTCATGACTTGAGTTTGTCTTTGCGGGTAGAAATACTGTGATACTTTACGCACAATACGAATAATCTCGCGTTGCCAAGACTCCAGCAATGGCGCATTTTTCTCGATGAAATACAGTATGTTTTCCTGAGGTTCTGATGGGAACCGGGTACGGCTGTCGGTTTCTTCATCTTCACCTTTAGGAATGGTTCGCCATAATTCATTAACTTGGGACTGCAAATAATCTTCCCGCTCTTTTTGGCGTTTTTGCTCCTCAAACATAGAGATCCGTTGCGGCCTTTTATATCGATCAACCCCGTAATTCATTAACGCATGACAAGAGTCAATAAGGTTTTCTACCTCATCAATACCGTACTTTTCTTCACATTTGGCGACATAATTTTTAGCGAATACCAAGTAATCAATAATGGAAGATGCATCTGTCCAGGTTTTAAATAGATAGTTACCTTTAAAGAAAGAATTATGACCATAGCACGCATGCGCCATCACCAGCGCCTGCATAGGCATGGTATTTTCTTCCATTAAGTAGGCAATACAAGGATTAGAGTTAATCACAATCTCATAGGCAAGACCCATTTGACCACGTTTGTAGGTTTGCTCAGTCTGGATAAATTTTTTACCGTACGACCAATGTGCATAACCAATTGGCATGCCTACACTTGAGTAGGCATCCATCATTTGCTCAGCTGTGATCACCTCAATTTGATTCGGGTAAGTGTCAAGTCTGTAATGCTCGGCTACACGAGCAATTTCCTGATGATAAGTATCAAGTAAATCAAAGGTCCAATCTGGACCATCGTCAATTGGCTGATATGTCATCGCGCAACCTCCCAAAAATTATGCCGCACTTTGCTTATTTTTGTTCTTCTTGAACAATTCTCTAAAGATAGGATAAATATCTTCTACACCTCGAATGTGCTGCATAGCAAAGTTGTCAAATGAGTTGGCTACTCCTTGATACTCCCGCCACAGACTTTGGTGTGCACGGGTAGTTATCTCTATATATGCATAGTAGCGGACAATTTTAAGTAGTTTGTTAGAGAGTATCTGGGTGCATTGTGGAGAATCATCTGCCCAGTTATCACCGTCAGAGGCTTGTGCGGCGTAAATATTCCAATCGCCTTGGGCATAACGCTCTTGAATGATTTCGTCCATTAGTTTCAGTGCACTCGAGACAATTGTGCCACCAGTCTCTTGCGAGTAGAAAAACTCTTGCTCGTCTACTTCTTTTGCTTGGGTATGATGGCGGATATAGACTACCTCAATATCTTTATAAGTGCGGGTTAAGAACTGATAGAGCAAAATATAAAAACGTTTTGCCATGTCTTTTGTAGCTTGATCCATTGAACCAGACACATCCATCAAGCAAAACATAACAGCTTTGCTGGTGGGGTGTGGACGCCTTTCGTAATTACGAAAGCGTAAATCGTAATTATCGATGAAAGGCACCGCGGCTATTTGCTCTTTTAGCACTTGGATCCGCAGCTCTATATCATTGATTTTCTGTTGAGGAGGAACCGGTTCAGCAAGCATACTCGCCAGTTCTTCCTCTAATTCCCTTAACTCTCGGCGTTTACTTGAGGTCATCGCAATACGGCGTGCCATTGAGCCTTTTAAACTGCGTACGATATCTAAGTTGCTAGGCATACCATCATTACAAAAGCCAGCTCGATGCGTTTTCATTTGCATTAATTTATCTAACTGGCTTTGTTGTAAGTTGGGTAACTCCAAGTCTTCAAACAATAGGTCTAAGTATTCGTCTTTTGAAATAGAGAATACAAAATCGTCTTGCCCTTCACCTTGGTTACTTGCCTCGCCATCACCTGACCCACCACCTTGCCCTGAAGGAGGGCGCTGGATCCGATCGCCCGTTGAAAATTGATCGTTACCTGGGTGAATGAGCTCTCTGTCCCCCCCTTTTCCCTGATGGAAAGTGGGCTCGCTGATATCTCGTTGTGGGATAGAAATGCTTTCGCCACTGGAGATATCAGTCACACTACGTTTGTTGATGGCCTCTGAAACCGCTTTCTTTATCTGCTTCTTGTAGCGGCGGATAAAACGTTGGCGGTTCAGAGTGCTCTTATTTTTGCCGTTAAGACGGCGGTCAATAAAATGCGCCATATAACACCCTCTTCATACTAACAAGTTACTGTGACTTTCTAACTCTTAAATACCATTCTGAAAGTAGGCGAACTTGTTTTTGGGTATAGCCTTTATCAACCATACGATTGACAAAGTCCTCGTGCTTCTTCTGATCTTCGGCAGAGGTTTTTGCATTAAATGAAATTACAGGGAGTAAGTCTTCGGTATTAGAGAACATTTTCTTCTCGATAACCGTTCTTAGTTTTTCATAGCTGGTCCATACTGGATTGTCACCATTGTGATGGGCTCTTGCTCTTAAAACAAAGTTGACTATCTCGTTACGGAAATCTTTTGGATTGGAAATACCGGCTGGCTTTTCAATCTTTTCCAGCTCGCCGTTAAGCGCGGCTCTATCAAACAGTTGACCTGTATCTGGGTCACGATATTCCTGATCTTGGATCCAAAAGTCTGCATAGGTAACATAGCGGTCGAAAATATTTTGGCCGTACTCAGAGTACGACTCAAGGTAAGCTGTTTGTAGTTCTTTACCGATAAATTCGACATATTGTGGGATTAGATACCCTTTTAGATGGCTTAGGTAGCGCTCTTGTACTTCAGCGTTAAATTGTTCGCGCTCAATTTGCTGCTCAAGTACATAGAACAAATGAACAGGGTTTGCTGCGACTTCACTATGGTCAAAGTTAAACACACGAGAGAGGATCTTAAAGGCAAAGCGAGTTGAAAGGCCGTTCATGCCTTCGTCAACGCCTGCATAATCTCTGTATTCTTGATAGGATTTAGCTTTTGGATCTGTGTCTTTTAAGCTTTCACCATCGTAAACCCGCATTTTTGAATAGATACTGGAGTTCTCTGGTTCTTTAATTCGAGACAGTGCTGAAAACTTCGCTAAAGTTTCTAAAGTGCCAGGCGCACAGGGGGCTTCCCTGAGTTCACTATTTTCAATAAGCTTCTCGTAAATTTTGACCTCTTCAGACACGCGTAAACAATAAGGCACTTTGACGATGTAAACACGGTCTAAAAATGCCTCGTTGTTTTTATTGTTCTTAAAGGTTTGCCATTCAGACTCGTTAGAGTGAGCGAGTATTAGGCCGCTAAATGGTAGGGCGGAAATACCCTCGGTACCATTGTAGTTGCCTTCTTGGGTTGCAGTTAGCAGCGGGTGTAGCACCTTAATGGGTGCTTTAAACATCTCGACAAATTCCATCAAACCTTGGTTCGCAAGACATAGCGCGCCAGAATACGCATA
Organism: Pseudoalteromonas sp. DY56-GL79; assembly: GCF_041414765.1. Taxonomy (NCBI): domain Bacteria; kingdom Pseudomonadati; phylum Pseudomonadota; class Gammaproteobacteria; order Alteromonadales; family Pseudoalteromonadaceae; genus Pseudoalteromonas; species Pseudoalteromonas sp. DY56-GL79. Next base: position 240,767 of record NZ_JANHZS010000002.1, read on the forward strand.
AGCATCAGGGTCATTTTGAGCGAAATGCTCAAGTTTACGAATATCAACTTTACCCACCAGCGCTGAGATATCTTGGTTGTTCTCATCCCCTGGCTCTGTTTTCGCGATAGCAATTTGATCAAGAATGGAAGGGTAACGTTTTACGACCTTAAATTGTGTAATATCTCCATTGTACTCATGTAAGCGTTTAGTTGCCCATGGAGACATTATCGTTTTAATATAGCGCCCAGGAATGCCGTACTCTTTTTCAAGTAGGTCGGCATCTTCTTGTGGGCTAAACAAGCAAAGCGGGTGGTCATTAACGGGTGAGCCTTTTAAAGAATAAACCGGCACCTTTTGCATCAAATACTTGAGCTTTTCTGCGATAGACGATTTACCACCACCAACCGGGCCGAGTAAATAGAGCACTTGTTTGCACTCTTCAAGCCCCTGTGCGGCATGTTTGAGATACGATACTATTTGTTCAATGGCATCCTCCATACCGTAAAACTCATTGAAGGCAGGGTATCGAGCTATTACTCTATTCGAAAACAGCCGACTAAGTCTGGCATCTTTCGACGTATCGATCATTTCTGGTTCGCCTATTGCCATCAGAAGTCGCTCAGGTGCGCTGGCATAGGCTGATTTGTCATTTTTACAAATTTCAAGAAATTCCGCGATGGTGTACTCTTCTTCTTGCGCGGCTTCATATCTGGCCTGATAATGTTCAAATATTGTCATAACGACCTCCAATAAGCTACTTGGTGTGGTTTGCGGATCACAGATTTGGAAAGGTTACTTAAAGCTTAGTCGTGATATGAAGAATACCCAAAAAAAACTAGATTTTTTATGTATTAATGTTGAGTTACAGGCATGAAAAAAGGGCGCTTGTGCGCCCCATTGTTGCATCAATACTGATAGTTGATGTTAAGCTAGGTTGCTGTTAGCGAAATCCCAGTTAACAAGTGCCCAGAAACCTTTAAGGTAATCAGGACGAACATTACGGTAATCGATGTAGTAAGCGTGTTCCCACAGGTCAACTGTGATGATAGGGGTAACACCTTCTTCAGTCAGCGGAGTCGCTGCATTTGAAGTGTTAACGATATCTAGAGAGCCGTCAGCTAGTTGTACTAACCAAGTCCAGCTTGAACCAAAGTTGTTAACTGCTTTGTCGTTGAAAGCTTCTTGGAATGCTGCGAATGAGCCCCATTTTGCATTAATTAGTTCAGCAACTTTACCTGTTGGTTCGCCACCTGCATTTGGCGCAAGGCTGTGCCAGTAGAAAGTGTGGTTCCAGATTTGAGCAGCATTGTTGAAAACACCACCTTCAGAGCTACATACGATCTCTTCTAGTGATTTACCTTCAAAGTCAGTACCTTCGATAAGACCGTTAAGCTTTACAACGTATGTGTTGTGGTGCTTACCGTGGTGGAATTCTAGCGTCTCTTGAGAAACGTGCGGCTCAAGAGCATTTAGTGCATAAGGTAGTGACGGTAGTTCAAATGCCATATTAATCTCCATTTTTTGGTTGATTTGCCAATAACACGTACGAAAGGTAGCTAACATCAGCCCACTTTTCTATACCATTGGCCTATATAGTGATACTATAATTCCTGACTATTTTACTCAAGTTTTGGCAAACAGCAATGCGTGCCAGTGACTTAATGACTTATAATACACATTCTTTGTGAACATATGCCGAATAGCAGTCAAAGTGTAGAACATCATGACAGGCGGTCATGCTTATTTTAGCCATGTATCCCGAGATTCTATCGCTGCTTAAAGCTTGGCATTATGAATGCAACAGGTGTTGTTAAAGTGAGTAGCAAGCTAAAACGCCGATGCTAAACTAGATATTGATAAGCATTGGACGAAACGTCATTTTGAGGTAACTAATGGAAACTATTGACAAGATTAAACAGCAGATCGAAGAAAATCCAATCATCTTATATATGAAAGGGTCGCCAAAACTCCCTAACTGTGGTTTCTCTTCGCAGGCATCTCAGGCTTTGATGGCGTGTGGTGAGCAGTTTGCTTATGTTGACATTTTATTAAATCCAGACATTCGTGCTGAACTACCGCATTATGCGAACTGGCCAACTTTCCCTCAGCTTTGGGTAGAAGGTGAGTTAATCGGTGGTTGTGACATTATCATTGAGATGTTCCAAAAAGGTGAGCTTCAACCTCTTATTGCTGAAACAGCAGCTAAATATAAGAAAGACGAAGCAGCAGCGGAATAAGCTAACCGCTTATGGCAGAGTCGATACTCTGCCATGCTTTATTTTTTAAAAATCTTCTAATATCTTCCTACCTACTTTTCTTAGCAAGTCTTTTTGTCTGATGTTTGGTTGAAAACCAGAAGTTCATTGAATTTAAGATATCTACACTTTCATTAACGCTATTCGCGTTTATCTAACTTAGAGCTACTCGCTTATTTTTATCAACTCAAGTTGACGTTAGCGTCAAGCTAAAAACGCTCTCTGTTTTGCATACCTATATAAACAGTGTAATCGAACGTGCTTCGATATTGAGTTCTATAAAATCCAAAAAGTGAATAATTATTCATTTTTAACTTGGTTTACGTTTACGTAAACGTTTGCTTTTGGTTGTGTCTCGTTGCATTTTTATTGGTGTGATACCGGTGTCATTTTGCAAATTTATATTCACTATTTTCAAAGTGGCAAATTTATTACGATTTTGGCTAACTTGTCTTACCAATGAGAAATATTCAAGTTTATGAATATGTATTCATATTTGTGTTGACTCTACTTTCAATCAAGGCTAATTTTGAATATCTGCCAGCATTTCGTCGTACCGTCATGGGCTGGCCGTTGTAGCAAGGGGAGGAGTCTATGTTATACGACTCAAAATTAGAAAAAGATAACTGTGGATTTGGCTTGATTGCGCATGTAAGCGGTCAGCCGAGTCACAAACTGATCCGTACAGCAATCACAGGTTTGGACCGCATGCAGCACCGAGGTGGTATTTCTGCAGATGGTAAAACCGGTGATGGTTGCGGTCTGTTATTACAAAAGCCGGATAGTTTTTTCCGCGCCGTCGCAGCTGAAAACGATTGGCATGTAGGCAAAAACTATGCGGTAGGTATGCTATTTTTAAATCAGGACTATGAGCTTGCAGCTGCGGCTGAAAAAGTGATCAGTGAAGAATTAGAAAAAGAAACACTGACGCTCATAGGTTGGCGTGAAGTACCCACCGATCCATCTATGCTTGGTCCTATTGCTAAAGCACAATTACCGCAGTTTAAACAGGTTTTTGTCGGTGCTCCAGAAGGGTGGCGTCCTAAAGATTTAGAGCGTCGTCTATATATAGCAAGACGACGCATAGAAAAGCGTTTAGAACAAGATGAGCAGTTTTATATTTGTAGTTTGTCCGGTTTAGTGACTATCTACAAAGGCTTAATGATGCCGGCGGATCTACCGAATTTTTATACGGATCTTGCTGATATGCGGATGACCAGTGCGATTTGCGTATTCCATCAACGCTTTTCAACCAATACACAGCCTCGATGGCCGTTGGCGCAACCATTCCGCTATTTAGCTCACAATGGTGAGATCAATACCATTGAAGGTAACCGTCAGTGGGCGAGGGCACGTGCTTACAAGTTCGCGTCACCTTTATTACCAGATTTGCAAAATGCGGCACCGTTTGTCAATGAAACGGGTTCTGACTCGTCTAGTTTAGATAACATGCTAGAGCTATTTTTAGCTGGTGGCATGGACTTATTCCGTGCTATGCGTATGTTAGTACCACCTGCATGGCAGAAAAATCGCGCTATGGATGAAGACTTACGCGCATTCTATGACTTTAACTCCATGCATATGGAACCGTGGGATGGACCAGCTGGCATCGTGATGTCTGATGGGCGCTTTGCTGCCTGTAATTTGGACCGTAACGGTCTTCGTCCTGCCCGTTATGTGATCACACAAGACGGCTTTATTACGCTTGCCTCGGAAGTGGGCATTTGGGATTACGCGCCAGATGAAGTTATTGAAAAAGGTCGCGTGGGTCCAGGTGAATTACTGGTGGTTGATACTTTACATGGCAAGATTTGGCAGTCCGATGAAATCGATCAAGATTTGAAATCCAGACATCCATACAAAACTTGGCTTGAGCAAAACGTTAAGCGTTTAACGCCATTTGAAGCACTAGATGAAAAAGCGGCTGGCAAGCGCGATCTTGACGATGAAACCTTGTTGACCTATCAGAAGCAGTTTGGTTATACCAACGAAGAGCTCGACCAAGTTATTCGCGTGATGGGTGAAAATGGCCAAGAAGCAACTGGTTCAATGGGTGACGATACGCCATTTGCAGTGCTATCTGAAGGACACCGCTCGATATTTGACTACTTCCGCCAGAAGTTTGCTCAGGTCACTAACCCGCCAATCGATCCGTTACGGGAAAATCATGTAATGTCACTGGCGACTTGTATTGGTCGCGAGCAAAACGTTTTTAACGAAACCACAGGTCATGCTAAACGTTTACAGTTTGCCTCGCCGGTACTGACTTATTCTGATATGCAGCAGCTATTAACCGCCGATGATGACCATTACTGTGCGTGCAAAATTTCATTGATTTACGATATTCAAGAGTCATTGCAAGATGCAATCAAGCGCATCTGTGATGAAGCGGTTGCAAAAGCAGGTTCTGGATGCGTGATGTTAGTGCTTAGTGACCGAGAAATTGCTGCAGGCAAGCAAGTTATCCCAGCGGCGATGGCCGTGGGGGCGGTACAAAGGCGACTGGTGGATGGCAACCTGCGTTGCGATACCAATATTTTGGTTGAAACAGGTAGCGTAAGAGATCCGCACCAGTTTGCTGTTATGTTAGGTTTTGGCGCAACAGCGATTTATCCTTATCTAGCCTACGAAACCCTTGTGGCAATGTGTGATAAGAAGATCATTAAAAAGTCTTACCGCGAGGTGACTTTGTCTTATCGCGGCGCGATTAACAAAGGTTTATACAAGATCATGTCGAAGATGGGGATCAGCACCATTGCTTCCTATCGTTGTTCGATGTTGTTTGAAGCCGTCGGTTTATCCGATGAGGTGGTTGAATTGTGCTTCAAAGGAGTTGCAAACCGTATTAAAGGTGCGTGTTTTGACGACTTTGCCTTGGAGCAACAACAACTCAATAAATTGGCATTTAGCAAGCGTAAACTGCTATCACACGGTGGATTATTAAAGTATGTGCATGGTGGTGAATACCATGCCTATAACCCAGATGTCGTGCAAACTTTGCAGACCGCAGTTCGTTCGGGTAACTATCAAGACTACGTTAAATATGCGGAGCTGGTAAATAACCGTCCAATTACCAATCTGCGAGACATGCTTAAGCTTAATACGGCGCAACAAGCAATCGACATCAACGATGTTGAGCCTGCGACTGAGCTATACAAACGTTTTGACTCAGCCGCGATGAGTATCGGGGCTTTATCACCGGAGGCACATGAAGCGTTAGCAATTGCGATGAATCGCCTCGGCGGTTGCTCTAACTCTGGTGAGGGTGGTGAGGATAAGCTACGTTTTGGTACAGAAAAGAATTCGCGTATTAAGCAAGTTGCTTCTGGCCGATTCGGTGTGACACCACATTATTTGCGTTCAGCTGACGTTATTCAAATCAAAGTTGCGCAAGGGGCAAAGCCGGGCGAGGGTGGTCAGCTGCCGGGTGAAAAAGTCACCCCTTATATCGCAAAGTTACGCTATTCGGTTCCTGGTGTTACTTTGATTTCGCCGCCGCCGCATCACGATATTTATTCGATTGAAGACTTAGCTCAGCTTATTTTTGACCTCAAACAGGTCAACCCTGAAGCGATGATCTCGGTCAAGCTGGTTTCAGAACCCGGTGTCGGCACGATTGCGACTGGTGTTGCTAAAGCGTATGCCGATCTCATTACCATTGCCGGTTATGACGGTGGTACAGGGGCGAGTCCGCTGACATCGGTAAAGTATGCAGGTAGTCCGTGGGAGCTTGGCCTTGCTGAAACGCAACAGGCGCTGGTTGAAAATGGTCTACGCCACCGCATTAGGTTGCAAACAGATGGCGGCTTAAAAACCGGCTTAGATATTATTAAAGCAGCAATTTTGGGTGCCGAGAGCTTTGGTTTTGGCACAGGCCCTATGGTTGCGCTTGGCTGTAAATACCTGCGGATCTGTCACCTTAATAACTGTGCAACCGGTGTTGCGACACAAGACGATACGCTGCGTCAAAAGCATTATCACGGACTGCCAGAAATGGCGATGAACTACTTTAAGTTTATTGCGCAAGAGGCTCGTGAATTAATGGCTGCTTTGGGAGTTACAAAACTCACCGATTTAATTGGTAGAACGGATTTACTTGAAGCCATTGAAGGTAATACTGCGAAGCAGAAAAAGCTCGACTTAAGTCCGCTTCTAGCGAAGCCGAACAATCCGTCAAATGAAGCGCTGTATTGCACCCATACTAATCCATCACACTACAGTGGTGCGTTGAACGAAAGCTTACTAGCGAAAGCTAAGACGGCAATTGATGAAATGACGGGTATCTCGTTGGTGAGTCGTATTGCCAATACGGATCGCTCTATCGGCGCAATGTTGTCTGGTTATATCGCGAGCAAGCATGGTAACCAAGGTATGGCAGCAGATCCAATTGCACTCGAGTTACATGGTACTGCAGGGCAATCGTTTGGAGTGTGGAACGCGGGTGGTCTTGAAATGACATTAGTCGGTGATGCTAACGACTACGTTGGTAAAGGGATGGCTGGTGGAAAGCTAGTCGTGCGTCCTCCTATCGGTTCAAGCTTTGCCTCTCATCAGGCGGCTATCATCGGTAACACCTGTTTATATGGCGCGACCGGCGGTAAGTTGTTTGCTGCAGGTCGAGCTGGCGAGCGCTTTGCTGTGCGTAACTCGGGTGTACAAGCGGTTGTTGAAGGGCTTGGTGATAATGGTTGCGAATACATGACGGGAGGCGTGGTGTGTGTGCTTGGTCAAGTTGGCGTTAACTTTGGCGCAGGCATGACCGGTGGTTTTGCCTATGTACTTGATGAAGAGAGTGATTTTGATAAGCGGATCAACCCTGAGTTGGTCGAGCTGGTAGATCTCAAAGCGCTAGCATCGCACCAAGAACATTTACGCGGTTTAATTGCGGAGCATCTAGATTTAACGAGCTCAACCCGAGCTGAGCAGATCTTAGCTAACTTTGAGTTGTATTTGCCAATGTTTAAATTGGTAAAGCCAAAGTCGAGCGATTTAAACAGTTTACTTGGCCACCGAGCGCGTAGTAGCGCTGAGCTAAGAATTCAGGCGCAGTAGGAGAGAGCAATGAGCGAGAACGTTTACCAATTTATCGATGTACAACGTGTAGATCCGCGCAAAAAGCCTATTTCTGCGCGTAAGCAATCTTTTGTTGAAATTTATGAGCCATTTTCTGAGCAGCAGGTTCATTCGCAATCTGATCGTTGTTTAGATTGTGGTAACCCGTATTGTGAATGGAAGTGTCCAGTTCACAACTATATTCCGCAATGGCTCAAACTTATTCGTACGGGCAGAATCATTGAGGCAGCGGAGCTGTCTCACCGTACCAATAGTTTGCCTGAAGTGTGTGGCCGAGTTTGTCCGCAAGATAGGCTTTGTGAGGGGTCGTGTACGCTGAACGAAGAGTTTGGTGCAGTGACTATAGGAAATATTGAAAAATATATTACTGATACGGCGTTTGCACAGGGCTGGAAGCCTGATCTTTCTTACGTTACTTGGACCGATAAGAAAGTCGCAATCATAGGCGCGGGTCCGGCAGGACTTGGCTGTGCGGATATTCTAGTGCGAAATGGCGTGCGCCCTGTGGTGTATGATCGCAACCCTGAAATTGGCGGTTTGCTGACCTTTGGGATCCCGTCATTCAAGTTAGAAAAATCGGTAATGGAAAACCGTCGCGAGATTTTCACCGAAATGGGCGTTGAGTTTAAACTCAATACCGAGGTTGGTCGTGATGTTTCAATGGATGAGTTATTGTCGCAATACGACGCCGTATTCTTAGGTGTGGGGACGTACCAAAGCATGAAAGGCAATCTTGAAAATGAAGATGCCGATGGTGTTTATGATGCGCTACCATTTTTGATTGGTAACACCAACCGAGTCATGGGTTATGACGAAAGCCAACATAGCTATGTGAACATGGCTGGTAAGCGCGTAGTGGTACTAGGTGGTGGGGACACAGCGATGGACTGTGTTAGAACGTCAGTCAGACAAAATGCGCAATCCGTGACCTGTGCTTATCGTCGTGATGAAGAAAACATGCCAGGTTCCGTTCGAGAAGTTAAAAATGCCAAAGAAGAAGGGGTTGAATTTAGATTCAATTTACAGCCAGTTGGTATTGAAGTCGACAGCTCAGGCAAAGTCACGGGCGTTAAAATGGTGAAAACACAATTAGGTGAACCCGACAAAAATGGTCGCCGTAGTGCTGAAACCGTGGAAGGCTCTGAGCATACACTAGAAGCCGACGCGGTGATCATGGCATTTGGTTTTAAGCCTCACAACCTTGACTGGTTAGCACAATACGATGTCGCAATAAATCACTGGGGCGGTATTGTTGCACCAGAAAAAGGCGCATTTACACATCAAACAAGTAATCCGAAAATCTTTGCCGGTGGTGACGCCGTACGAGGTTCTGATTTAGTGGTAACGGCGATTTTTGAAGGCCGCAACGCAGCTGAAGGCATTTTGGACTATTTAGAAGTTTAACGCTTTTGTCGTTCACAAACCCCAACTACATTCGTTGTAGCTGGGGTTTTTTATTTGAATTTTGCGTAGGGACTGTTTATCTTTTAAGTTTGTTTTTGCAGCAGTTTGATTGGTGTTTATACAAGGCAGAGTCTGCGTAGCATAGTTGTTCTATGTGAGTCAGGCGAGAACACAGTAGAAATGCCAATCAAGCGCTGCCCTTTGGGTTCACCTGAGTGTGCTTTGTTCATTGTTGCTCAACTTTTACCTAGATTACTAGGCGGCAAGTCGAGCGTCGCGACCAAAACGCACTCAGAAGAACAAAAATCAAACAGCAAAGGTCAACAGACCCTTGTTAGCCGCTAACTTAATTTCACTCAACATATATTTATCAATAGTATTAAGGAAAGATCATGAATGAAACGATAAACTCAGGCGCTGATGCGGTCACTGCAAAGATAGCGAGTGTAAACGATTGGCGTGCAGTGGTATTGCAGCAGATCAGAAGTCTGATCCTAAGTGTCGATAAAGAGGTAGAGGAAGATATCAAATGGCGTAAGCCAAGTAACCCAACAGGAGTGCCTGTATGGTCAAAAGCTGGCATGATCTGCACGGGCGAAGTTTACAAAGATAAGGTCAAACTTACCTTTGCATATGGCGCAAAATTTGAAGATGAGCACCAGTTATTCAATAGTGGGTTTGCTGGTAATACTCGAAGGGCGATTGATATTAAACAGCAGGACACTATCAATGAAGCCCATTTCTGCACATTGATCCGTGCAGCAATTCAATTCAACCTTGAAAAATGAAACGCAAAACGCTCTGATTTAATGTAGCATTCGTGAAACCGCTTTGTGTAAAGTTGGCTCAAAGTTTGGTGGCAAAGCTTCAGGGTTTCAATGTGGCGTCCTTGTGACGTTCGCATTAAGCTCCGATAAAAGAAAAATAAAAAGGAATGAAAAATAACGAATGCAAAAAATCAAAATAACGACAAATTTACATCTCTATCAATTTCCTCCTTTTGCTGGGGATCATGTTGGCTACAATATCTATGCTTTTATTCACAACAATACCGCCATGCTGCTTGACACTGGCTTTGAAACGCATGGACAAGCTGTTCGCGAAGATCTAAACAAACTCAATATCTCCGTATCGCAAGTGTTATTTTCACACTTTCATCCGGATCATATCTCTGGGTTGCCAGCGCTTGCAGGACCAAAACTGTTTGGAAATCATCATTATAAAAACATATTAGATAAGTATACTGCTAAAGAAAAGCATCACTATTTTGATGGGCTTAATGAGCTGCATGAAAACTCTGTGCTACATTTCGGTGAGTTCGAGCTTAAATTTGAGTTGATTACTGGACATGTGGAATGTGGTTTATACACCATCATTAATGATAAATATATTCATGTAGCTGATGATATCATGACGTCAAACGAGGCAGAGGCGCTTCTGCCTGCGGTCCATATTAGTGGGGCTCGAGCACATTTTAATTCCCTAGAAAAATTAAAAAAGTATGCCGATCTCACTTTACTGCTCTCTCATGGTAATCCAATTTCTGGTACGGAACCGATTTTAACCGCAATATCTCAAAGGCAAAGTTATTTAGAGGCGATAGCCCAAAGTGAGTCACCATTGAGTCTTGAAAACGCCTTGACTGGATGTACGGCGGAGTTTTTACATACAGAGTGGCATAACTACGTTTACCGTTAATCATGTAAAATTGCCTTTCGTGTTTGCTAACAGGCTATGTTTATAGGTTGTCTACAAACATAACCCGTTAGGACTGATGACAGGTGGTCAATGTTTTACGCACTTTGTACTTGTAATAATTCCTTTGCACTCGCTCTTGTCGTGTCACTTATTTTATCCCCACCAATTAACCTTGCTATTTCATCAATGCGTTGGCTTTCTGCCATTGGGGTCATTTTGGTAAAGGTTTCGCCATGTTCTACCCGTTTTGCGACAAAGAACTGGTTGTGACCACTGCATGCCACTTGCGGTAAATGGGTAACACAAATAACTTGCGTGGACTGACCAAGCTGGCGTAGCAATTTACCTACGGTTGCAGCCGTTGGACCTGATATCCCAACATCAACTTCATCGAAAATCAAAGTGGGTGTTGTGACGCGTGTTGCGATAATCACTTGAATGGCTAAGCTTATCCGAGATAGCTCACCACCCGAGGCAACTTTGCCCATCGGTTGTAAAGGTTGTCCTGGGTTAGTAGAGACGTAAAATTCAATGTGATCATACCCAAGTGGACTCGGTTTAGCGCCAAGGTTAGGCGTTAACTGGATCTCAAATTGACCATCACCCATCGCAAGCTCTTTCATACTTGCAGAAATTCGTTCGTTAAGAGATGCACTGGCTTGCTGGCGGCTTTGACTTAATCCTAGTGCAGCTTGATTATAGGCGTTGATGGCTTCAGCAATTTCTTCCTCTAACGCATCCAGTCGTGCAGAATCTGAGCTAATAGACTCAAGCTCATGTTGCAGTGCTTGATGGTGCTGATATAGCAATTCAGGCTGAACTTGATGTTTTCTAGCTAAATCTAGAGCTTGAGAGAGTCTATCTTCTAGCTCTTGTAATCGCATCGGATCTTGTTCGACCGAATCGGAATAACTGCGGATCTCTCTACTGGCTTCTTCTACTTGTACTGCTGCCTCTTCTAGCACTTGCGCAATATTCTCGAGAGTTTTGTCAAAACTGGTGAGTTCAGAGAACACTTGCGCACTTTGTTGTAGTTGCGATAGCACAGTCTGCTCGTCATTTTCATAAAGGCGAGAGAGCTCACGGTGGCATTGTTCTAAAATGGTTTGACTATGGCTTAGGCGCGAATGTTCGGTCTCAATATCTTCATATTCGCCTTCCTGTAAGGCAAACTCGTCAAGCTCCGCTACTTGGTACTCAAGAAGTTGTTTTTTTGCGGCTTGTGCCTGTTGTGACTTTTGAAGTTCGGCATATTCTTTTTGCAGTTTATGGTAGTGATTGTATTGTCCCTTAACTGCTTGTAACAAAGTCGTGTGGCTAGCGTAGGCATCAAGCAAGTGCAGTTGATACTCTGGCTTTAGCAGTAGCTGATGGGCATGCTGCCCATGAATTGCAATAAGATGTTGCCCAAGCTCCTTTTGCTGGCCTGCAGTAACAGGGGAGCCATTGATGTAGCTTTTACTACGCCCACTTTTACTAATAACACGACGAAGAATACATTCATTCTCTTCGTTATCTAGCATATGCTCTGTTAGAAAGCGTTTGGCAGCAGGGAGATTTGAAACATCAAACTGAGCAGAGATATCCGCCTTATCGGTACCTGGACGAATAGCAGAGGGATCAGCACGCTCACCGAGACATAAAGAAAGCGCATCAATTGCAATGGACTTACCCGCGCCTGTTTCACCTGTAATTGCGGTCATGCCGCAATGCCAGTCAATATTTAGCGCACTAACAATAGCAAAATTTTGAACATTTAAAGCTAAAAGCATACTGTACACCCTAACAGATAATTACTGTTAATTTATACAGTATTTTGTTGTTTAGCAACTCAAATCAAAAAATTTTACTAAAAATAATAGCAAGATTAACCAACAGCATGCTCTTTTACTAAAGCTGCTGCTTGCATTTGTTGGTTGGATGGCTCTGAGCTACTTAGTTCTGGTGAGTCTAATGCAACTTCATCTTGTTGTATTGCTGGCGTATCAGGTGTTTGAATGCGTGCAATGAGAGCTGGAAGCATCTCGCGATAGAAGTCACGATTATAGGCAATGCCTGCCGTAGGTAATTCGGCAACAAAATATTGTAATTGCTCAGCAAGCAAATCCATATTGCCATTTGAGCGGCACTTATTAAGCTCGTTTGTCACTGAATAGATAAATAACTCGGACACTTTTTCCAGTTGCGCCAAGTTCTCTTCCGAGTGGGTTTGAACGACAAAAAAGTTGCCAACAATTGCATTGATCTGCGGTGCGTATTTTGGCCTTAAAATCTTCGCTTCGACGAATTCAGCAACTTTAAGTTTAAAGTTGCTGCTAATCACTTTTAAACGATCGTTAAAGGCTTTTTTTTCCGCTTCACGGGCTTTTCTTCTATTGTTTTCAATCACTAAATACACAGAAAGTATAGTGATAAGCAGCGCCAATGTGAAAAATACAACGTAAGCCATTTTATTGTTATTTACCTAAATTAGAAAATTTAACCAAGGTTATTTTGCGTAACTTTGTGGACTTAGTAAAGCCTACTGCCCCAATTTAATTTCTGTCTAAGAACATTGTAGTAGGAGTAGCATTTGGGATGTATCAATCTTAGTCTTTTCTCCGCTTTTTTGATGATAACTTCGTCACCGGGTAGCACTGCCAGTACAACATGACTGTCACAACTCACTTGTAAGCTGTCGGTGTTTTCTAGACTTAACTTAAGTTTTACTTCTTTTTCTGCATCCACCACTAAAGGTCTGCTAGATAAAGTATGCGGAAACATAGGCACCAGTGAAATAGCGTCGAGTTCCGGGGTTAAAATAGGCCCGCCACCCGAAAGCGAGTAAGCGGTTGACCCCGTTGGTGTCGAGACAATTAAACCGTCTGAGCGCTGAGAAAATACAAAGTCGTCATCGATAAAAGCCTCAAATTCAATCATATGCGCAACTTTATCAGCGTGTAATACGGCTTCGTTCATTGCTAAATTTGCGCTTTTAAGTTGGTGATGTCGGTATACTGCCACCTCCAACAGAAATCTCGATTCTTCAATAAATTGGCCGCTCAACACCGCTTCTAGCTGCGCTTCGAAGCCTTCGGGGTTCAAATCTGTCAAAAAGCCTAAGTTACCGCGGTTAACTCCGATCACGGCGACATCAAAACGAGCCAGTACTCTTGCTGCGCCAAGCATGTTACCGTCACCACCAACAACAATAGCAAGGTCGCAACGTTTACCTAGTTCAACTAACTCGACAACAGCATCTTCGTCTAACGACTTTATTTGCTCCGCAACGCGATCTTCGACGAGTACTTCATATCCTAATGCTTGCAAAAATGTGTAGAGTCGTTGTAAGGTCGTCCCCGCGCCTTCGTGGTTGGGTTTGCCAATTAAGCCGATGGTGTTAAACGTGGTCGTCATTCAGTCATTTGTCCTTGGTATCTTTGTTGCAAGATTATATTAAAAGCGTAGTGCTTGAAACTGGCAATTGACACCCATATTAAAATAATTATGAAACTAAATCCCAGAGATGAACAAATTCTGTGTGCGGTCATGCGCCATTATTGTAATGGTGAAGGACAGCCTGTTGCATCCAGCAAAATAGCAAAGCAGGACGGCCTTGCTATTTGTTCTGCAACCGTACGCAATGCAATGGCAAGACTTGAAAATCAAGGCTTATTGTATTCGCCGCACACGTCAGCTGGCCGCGTGCCCACCGACCAAGGTGTAAAATTCTGGCTACAGGAGTTTTTTCCTCTGGCTGATGTTGCCGTTCATTGGCAACCTGATCAATCCGCAATAGTCTCTTTTGCACATTTATTGAGCCAAAACTTTCAGGTCTGTTGCTGCGTGGGGTTACCACAAGTTAGCAGCAAGCAAATGTTCCGTGTGGAAGTGCTCGATTTTGATCGTAAAAATTGGCTGGTTCTGCTGTTAGACAGAGCGGGGCAATCACACAATATTTGTATTGATAAACCCGTAGATGACTCCGACGCGTTGCGATACCAGTTTGCAGCTTGGATGAATACCGTATTCAGTCAACAAACTTTAGTTGAAGGGTTGCACCGAATGCGCGCCATGGCGCACAGTGCACCACCGAGTTGTCATCATATTTTGGCCCAGTGGACCAAGCAGTTAAGTCAGCAATTAGGCTCAGATAATGCGATTGTTGTCGGCGAGCGTTACTTATATAACCGCTTAGAGTTGGATAGAGAGATTAATCTTGGCGTCGGATTTTTAGACCAAGTTGAAGACCGCTTAGCGTTTAAAGACGGCGTATCCGTGTTACTTGGCGAAGAGCTAAGCATGCTCGGTTTACATCGCGTAGTGGTGCTCAGTGTGCCGTATTTCTCCAAAGGAGAATATCAAAGTCGCTTTTGCGTCATTTGCCCTGCGGATTCAAAGATCGAAGCCATCTTGTCAGAATTCAAAAAATTGCCGCAATAAAGGGTTGAAACTCTCATTTCAATCCCCATAATTACCGCAGTTGTAAAGAATCGGAGAATCACCACATGTCTGAGCAGACAAAAGCCCCAGAGCAAGAGCTTGAACAAACACAAGCGGAAGCAGAAGTTGTAGAAGCACAAGCAGAGCAACAAACTCAGGAAGAGCAGGCAGAAAATGCGGGTGAGTTAAGCCCAGAAGAAGAAATCGCTGGTCTGTACGCTGAGCTAGAAACCGCTAAGCAAACTATCGACTCACAAAAAGATAGCGTTGTTCGCGCCGCCGCTGAGCTTGAAAATGTTCGTCGCCGTGCAGCGCAGGACGTTGAAAAAGCACACAAATTTGCACTAGAAAAGTTCTCAAACGAATTGCTACCTGTAATCGATAACCTAGAGCGTGCGATTGAGTTTTCTGACAAAGAAAACGAAACGCTAAAGCCTGTGCTTGAAGGTATTGATATGACTATCAAGACATTTGCCGATGCCCTTGCTAAATTTGGTGTTGAAGCGGTAAATCCACAGGGTGAAACATTTAACCCAGAGTTACACCAGGCAATGTCAATTCAGCCGAGCAATGATGTATCACCAAATACAGTGCTTGCTGTGATGCAAAAAGGTTATACCTTAAACGGCCGTCTGTTGCGCCCTGCGATGGTTATGGTGTCTAAGGCTGCTGAGTAAGCAAATCCAATTTGAAAAAGCCGCTCATTGAGCGGCTTTTTTGCGTTTAGGAACAAGTGTATTCGCTTACCAACTACACTGTTTCACTTTATCAAACCAAGGACTGGAAAAAGACTTGGCGGTGATGGGGAGGGGGGCAGTGACTTCGACGCCTAATTCTTTTGCTAAATATCTATGTACTAGCAGTTTTACTTTATCGCTTTCTAACTGGGTATATGCCAGTTGTAACGCTTGCTTAGTGTTTTGGTTGGGCATTTCTCCTTCGAGTTGTTTATAACGCGCCTCAAGCCATTGTAGCCAAGCTTGTTTTGATTCGTTTGGAAAAGCTGTAGTTAGGGTAGATGTGGGCCCTTGTAAACGTTCGTAGTTGACGATTTGCTTTTGAATAAGAAAGACAAACATCAAGTTAATGCCCGCTGAGATTTGACCCGAGCGTTTATCAACAGCTTGATAACCCAACAGGGCATGACGAAAATACTGCTCGGCTTCAAATATTCGGCCTTGATCAAGCGCGAGGCTACCTAAGTTGCTTTCGATCATCGCAAGTACTGGGGTTTGTTTTAACTCCTCAGCCAATTTGCGTGCCTTGGCATACAATGTTCTCGCTTTTTGATAGTCATCTTGGTTGCGGGCAACTAGCGCCATACTGTTAGTTAGCGTAAGCCGTTGGCGGTCATTTTCTGTATATTTGTAGGCACACTTGAGGCTAGTATCAGCATCATCAAGGTACTCCTGTCGGCGTAACCAAATCCCAAGTGCGCTTAAAATGGTAGGGAGGTTTGCTTTAAAAAACATGTCATCTGGATACAAAAAGGCCGCGTTTATTGAGGTATAGAGCCTATCTACTTTATTTGTTGGTACAGAGGCTCGAGCGCTCAGCAAATGCCACTGAATAAATAACGGCACAGGTACATCTTGCAGCTGTTCTAAACTGTCGAGAATAGTCAGAGATTGTGCAGGGTTAACCGTTAAATAGTCGCTGGCCTCATCTAGCTTACTTTCAAAATATGAAAAGTCTTTCGCCAACGCGTGTTGGCAAAAATAAAATGTACAAGTTACAAAGAGTAAAAACCGAACCAAGCAAACCCCAACCACATTTTGGCGCATCTACTAACTGTAGTCGGCAGTAACAAATAGTTCCAAATCAATTACGATAAACAGCATTATACAAAGATAAGCAACAATGTAGAGGTCGCCTCTTTAGTTATCAATGGGGAGCGGAAACTTGATGAAAAGAAAACAAATTGCCGAGCTCACTTTGGTGCAATTCAATTAGCCGATTGATGTTTTCAAGATCTAAAGTAGTTAAACTGACTTTGCTAAGCATATAGCTAACTGGTGTTTTATTTGCATCGACACCTGAATAGATAACATCGGTATACTCTTTGGTTTGAATAAAGTATTCGCCCGCGAGCTTATCTTCAACAACATAGTCAACTCGCTGTTTACGCAACATTTTAAAGCGACGAGCGGCGTTGGGCAGGTGTACCAGCTGATCGTTATAAAAGTCTTGGATCAGTTTTTCAAAGGCAATACCGTAATAGCTGCCAGCATTCAGTGCAAATGTGTTTCCTGCAAGGATCAACGACTCGACTTCGCCGCCAATTTTTGGTTTGTCTTTATGTTGGAATAATGCCATGACTTCTTGGCGGTAAGGTGTAGTAAAGTACGCAAACTTAGCTCTCGTTGCGGTTTTGGTCGCGGCCACCACTAAATCTACTTTGCCTGTTTTTAGCTCCGTTAGCATTCTTGATGAGGTGGGATAAAATACATATTTCAAGCAATAAGATGAATCGTTAAACAAGGTATTTAGCGCATTAATTTCTATACCAGAGACATTACCTCCGCTGCGAGAAATATAGGGAGGCCACTGCGTTTCGTTCATTCCTACACGCAAAGTTTTATCGCATTTGGCCGACGCTTCGAACGCTAAAAACGCGATGAATAAACAGAGTAAAAACGATCTAGCGTATTTCATGGTGATCGATCCTTGCAGATGAGTAGAGGTGATTATTTTATCAGTAAATCAAAAAAGGTACACGAGCTTTGTTAAACGATTAAGTTTGTAACCGCTAACCGCAGAGTGTTCTCATATCTGTAAAAATTACTGCATATTTCGGCTATGTGCGAGTACGGTCGCGATGGTATTGATAAGCTCAAGCTGCTCTATGGGTTTGGCAACATAGCCATCAAATCCAACGCGCTCATACAAGGCTTTGTCTTCCGGAAAAGCATTTGCAGTTAATGCGATGATGGGGATATTGGGATCCTTCCTCTTAAGACGTTTGCAAGCTTCAACGCCATCCATTTCAGGCATTTGAATATCCATAAGTATCAAGTCGGGTTTGTTTAGCTCGAATTGTTCAATAGACTCTTTACCGTTATTTGCAATCGCAATATCACCATTGGCTTTACTAATCATAGAGCGCACTACCAGCTGGTTTACTGGGTTATCCTCAGCCAGCAATATGGATGTGCCGCTCAAGTCAGCTGCTTTTAGCTGGTCGCCTTTTGGTTGTTCTGACGTAACCTCAGATTTTTGCATGGGCAGTTCGACGCTAAATAGGCTGCCTTCACCGATGGTACTTTCTACTTTAATTGTGCCGCCCATCAAGTCAATTAAAGAGCGGGTAATGGAAAGACCAAGCCCCGTACCACCAAATTTTCTGGTGGTGGACTTATCTGCCTGCTCAAATCGTGAAAAGAGTTTGTTGATAGTGGCTTCTGTCATCCCTATGCCAGTGTCGGCAACGGTAATAAGCATACCTGAATCATTTTGAAGCGGTTTTATATGGGTAATAATGCTGCCCGTTTCAGTAAACTTAATGGAGTTTGACAAGAGGTTAAGCAACACTTGCCTGACTCTGACTTCATCCCCAAGCCAAAATTTATGCTCAAGTTCAACGTGGATCTTAAGCTTTAGCCCCTTGTTTTTTGCCAACACTAAGAAGTCTGAGCGTAGATGTTCAACCAACACCTCAATATTAAATGGCCGTTCTTCAAGCTCAATTCTGCCGGCTTCGATTTTAGAGAAGTCCAATATATCGTTAATGATAGTGTTAAGTGCCTTAACTGAGTAGGTGGCCTTCTCAAGCAGATTAGTGGCAGTGCTGTTAAGTGGCTCCGACTTTAATAGTTGTAATGTGCCGTATAAGCCGTTCATGGGGGTTCGTATTTCATGACTCATATTAGCCAAAAAGACGGATTTTGCCTTGGCTGCTTGCTCAGCTGCTTCTTTGGCGTGCGAGAGTTCTCGCTCGTGCTTAAGCTGCTCTGTGAGGTCTAATGCAATACCCAAAAATCCATCAATGTTGCCACGTTCGTCGGTCAATGTCGTTACGTTCAGCTTAATTTGAACGTATTGATTTTGCTTAGTAACGTAAGTCCATCGGCTAGTATCTACCACACCTTGTTTGGCTTTGGCGACAAAGACTTCAAATCCAGGTTCAATGACTCTGCCAAGCTCTTCCGTTAACGCTTTTGCTCTTGCAACGACCTCTTCTTCAAGATGGAAAATGGCGGGAGATGATTTACCAATGAGTTCATCTTTTTTGTACCCTAACAGACGTTCAGCTGCGGGGTTAAACTGGGTAATGATACCGTCAGGATCGGTGGCAACAATGGCATAACCCGAACCTTCAACAATACTGGTGTGAAGTTGGCTGTATTTTACGATTTCTTTAGTTCGTGCTTTGACTTCCTGTTCTAATGAAGAGTTCAGTTTAGCAAGAGATTGTGCTCTTTCTTCTTCGGCTGCTAGCTTTTCCTTTTCAGCTAAGCGCTGACGCGTAAAGCTTAAAAGCAAAATATAAGTGATGATTGCCAATAGCGTAGAAACCAGCAGCGCGACCTGTAAAATGGTATTAGGAGAGACGAGATTGAGTGAACGGATAAACTGCAGAGTTGGCCAAATTTTTACTTCCCAAGTGCGACCAAACAAGGTGACCTGTTTAGCCACTGAGTTATCTAACTCTTTAACATCTTCTTTTAGCACCTGATAAAAAGGTATGGTTTCATCGTTATTGGTTACATCGGAAATTTGAATCGAAACATCTTGTCGAAAAGACAGTAAAGTTGACAAGATCTCATCGATAAGTAACGGGGAATAAGTCCAACCAACTAGGTTGTCTAAGCGATTTTCTTCATTTTCCGCCATACCAATAGAGGTATAAATTGGGGCGAGTATCAAAAAGCCATATTTAATTTTATTGTCGGCTTGTACCAAGGTAATTGGAGCGGTAAGTCTCGGTTCATTGGCAGTAGCTGCTTCTATTGCCGCCGTTCTGCGACTAGCTTCGGAGCCTATATCCAGGCCAACGGCTTTATCATTGTTTACTTCGGGCTCAATATACTGAATAACAAATTTGCTGGTGTTATGCGGGTTCAGCGTTTTTATGGAGAACGTTCTGTCAGTACGCTCAGCTTGTGCTTGTTGCACAAAGCTACTTATGTCATCGACGGGGACATATTTGATGATCCCCACGCCACGAGCCCCAGAATATTCCGCTTGGAAGTCAAACGACCTGATATAACGCTGCATCGCCTGATAGTCAAAGCTGTGTTGTTGATTCGCATAAATTGCAGTGCGAAGCCCCAAAATACCGTACCAATACAGCGTAACGCGCTCGTTCACCCCCTCAGTCACATGGTCAAGCCGTGAGGCAAGTGCCGCCGCTACCTTTTCAGCATGATGCTCCTTTTCTTGCTCATATAACACCAGCCCGTAAAGCATACTGCCAACCAACACAAGTAGTGCAGCAACAAGTGGCAAAAATCGGCTCTGGCGAACTGTGTGAGCATTCGCTAACGACACGCTATATTCCTTACGCTGTAAATCTAACCAATATGTTAGTCCAGATTGTATTGAATTGATAGTGATTACGGCGAAGTGACAATGCTGAATTTGTGCCTAAATTGGCTCATTAAAGACATATTTTGAGTTGTTATTTGGATAAATTGTACTCGACGGCAAAGTACTGCGTGGTTCGTATCGCGGCGATAAAAAGACGGCATTACAACTTGTTACTGCATACGATACAGAGTCAGGGTTAGTACTGCCACAACAGTCCACTGAAACCAAGCAAGGCGAGATAAATGTTGTGCGGCAATTGCTTGAAGTGCTTGATATTAAGGGCAGCGTTATCACTGTGGATGCGCTACATTGTCAACGGCAAACACTTGAAATGATCGCTGCGAAAAAAGCCGATGTTGTGGTGCAGGTTAAAAAGAATCAGCCCAAGCTATATCAGGCTGTAACCGATCAATTTCAACGCGTATTCGATGCTGGCAAAGAGCAAGTCGTAACCGAGGTAAAGCAGCAAGCACATGATCGCACAGAGACGCGGATAGTGTATCAACTCAAGCCAAAATTAGACGAAGCGTTAGCGGTGAGTTGGCCGACAATTCGCAGCACCATCGCGGTAGAACGACACAGAACCTGCGGCGGTAAAATCAGTATTGATACCAGCTACTACGTCAGCTCAATGTCACCAAAAAATAAGATGCTAGGCCGCTAAATCCGTCAACACTGGCGTATAGAGAACTGTCAGCACTATGTACTAGATGTTGTCTTTAAAGAGGATTCATCAAGAATTTGTCTCGATGGTGCGGTGGAAAATATGGCCCTATTCAGGCGTTTTGTAATAAATATGCTCAAGCAGTGTGAATGCGGCTTACCGAGTCAACGGAGCAAATTGAAAACCGCTGGCTGGAGCGACAAATTTAGGGCACTGGTGTTCTTTGGCTTATAAGTAATCAAAGTATGCTCCTCCCCTGTGGTATGTACTAACCCATTAGGAGAATAAAATGAGACTAATTAACCTGATGTAATGGTCTCCTCCCACACTCGGCATCGGTGTGCCATGATTGAATTGCAAACAATCAAAATGGGAGAAGACCAAATGCAGATTACAACAATCAGTATCGACATCGCAAAAAATATTTTTCATTTTATTGGATGT
>NZ_JANHZS010000030.1:0-71280 GCF_041414765.1 Pseudoalteromonas sp. DY56-GL79
GAGCCCGGATATAAGCACGCAATCACACTAATAATGCTAAAAGTGGCTTGTACAATTGGAGGAGTCCATATAAGGCGCTTTACGCGGCGAGCTTGATAAAAAAGCTCGCGATGTAAAATCGCTCCTACAAATAAGGTAACATCTGTGTGGGAGCCGCTTTACGCGGCGAGCTTGATAAAAAATATCGCGATATAAAATCACTCCTACAAATCAGCTATACAAATTTTGCGGTACTTTAAGCACATTAATATGTACCGTGACTTCCTCACGGTCATGATATAGGTGCTTTGCTTGGATCTCATAATCCACATTGTACTTTTGCAGCTCTTCATGGATAAGCGTAAGACATTCATACACACTGTCGAAGCGTTTTTTCATCGGTAGCTTTAAGTTAAAGATCAGCTCTCGAGCAAACGCATTCACCACCCAGTCCACCATCAGATCAGCAACACGCGTTGGCTTTTCGACCATATCACACACTAGCCAATCAATATTGCGCTTTTCAGGGCGATATTTGAATCCATCTTCACGATAGTGCTTCACTTGTCCCGTTTCCATCAGGTCATCATTCATCGGGCCATTATCGATTGAGGCGACAAACATGCCACGGCGTACGAGTTGGTATGTCCAACCCCCAGGACAAGCACCTAAATCAACGGCTCGCATCCCCGCACGCACACGTGTTTCTTGCTGATCTTTAGGCACAAAGACATGGAATGCCTCGTCTAATTTTAGCGTCGAGCGGCTTGGTGCGTCCGACGGCATTCTCAGACGCGGGATCCCCATAAAAAATGGCGAATTGTTATCACTAAACGAATAACCGACATAAGCGGTGTTATTGGCAAGAAACAATACGTGTAATACAGGCTTAGTAGGTTTTAGCTCACGAGTCAGCTTGTTTTGCTTCTCGAGTGCCTTAGACAAAGGCGTTGAAAACTTTTTGCAGAATTTAGAAAGTTCCTTTCCTTCGTTAGTATCTGGCGTTTCAACGCGCAGCTCACCACACAAAGGAAAGCCTTCCACTGCCGCTTTTATCACGCTCACTCTGTCTTCAATCGGCATATGGGTATGCAAAGTACCAACAAACCACTGCCTTGCAAACACCAGTTTCTTAAAGTCGATTTTTTTCGCTAAGGTCTCAGCATCATTTGGCGAAAAACACTCAAATGTTACAAAAGCAGTATTCGGCTTAGCTTTTACGTAGCCAGCAATTCCATGCTTTGCAGCATAATGATTAATCTCGGCTGCGGCGTCACTTTCAAAACCACCGCGACAATAGATAACGATACTCGACATTAGATTCTCTAGATTAAAAGGAAGATTTAGCAGCTTGAACTATCAATAAAATCCAAGCAATTAAAAAACAGGTACCACCGATTGGGGTGATTGGCCCTAGCCATTTCATACCTGTTAAGGCAAGTAAGTACAAACTACCACTAAATAGCAATACACCAGCAATAAAGAAACCACCAGCAACTTGCACCTTAAGGCCCCATTTGATTAAAAACGCAGTGGCAATAATGGCAAGGCCGTGAGTCATTTGGTATTGCGCCGCCGTATTAAAAATACCAATGGCATAGTCGCTCAAACGTCCTTTGAGACCGTGAGCGGCAAACGCGCCCAGAGCCACAGACAATAAACAAAACACGCTGCCAACAATCAAGTAGAGCTTAGCCATGGCAGCGCTCCTTAATAAAATTTGCCGCTATTACGGCAGCATTCGCGCGGCTCTCTGATTCGCTTACACCACTCACTTTACGTGGCTTGAGTGAATGGTCGCCATCTTTGAGCCATTTCACCATGACTTGCTCTGGAAAGCACATGGCATCAACCTCTGTGCGGTTGCCAAAGGTATCACGTTCGCCTTGCAAAATGAGCAGCGGGCATTTCAACTCAGGAAAATGGTCCACTCTGAGCCTTTCCGGCTTACCAGGCGGATGGAATGGATAGCCAAACGCAAGTACTCCAGCCGCCTTTACAGTGGCCTCACAGGCCAGCATAGATGCCATACGCCCGCCCATTGACTTACCACCAATAAAGAGCGGTAGACTTGGCTCTACTGCGGCCAATACCTGCTGAAAATACGCGAGTAGCTTAGGGGCACGCTCTGGTGGGCGTTTTTTCCCTTCTTGTTTGGCTTGCTGCATATATTCAAAATCAAAGAGCCCAACTTGAATTCCCTTAGAGGCAAGTAATTTAGCCATTTCTTGCATAAAATCGCTATCGCTTCCTGCACCTGCACCATGGGCAAAAATAAACTGTGCAACTGGGTTCTCAGCATAGTGCCATTCAATATTTACTGCGCTCATAAACTATTTAACTCTTGTTCGTGTTCTACCATACCGAGCATCCATTCTTTGAATGAAACTATTTTACCCAGCTCTGACTGCGACTCTCTAAATACCAAATAATAGGCATTTTTACTTTCGAGGTGGTGACTAAACGGAATAACCAGTCGCCCAGCATCTATATCCGGTCTTGCCAGTACGCTATTGCCCAGCGCCACGCCTTGGCCGTGAATTGCCGCCTGTAACACCATAGAAGAATGACTGAAGATAGGCCCGGTATTTACCGCCACATTTCTGACCCCTGCGGTTTTCATCCATGCCTTCCAAGCGCGACGCGTGGTGTCATGGAGTAAAGTATGCTGGGCCAAATCGCTTGGCTGATTAAGCGGTTTGGGGCCCGTTAATAAAAATGGGCTACACAATGGCACAAAGTACTCGGTATGTAGCTTATGGGTTTGCACCCCATTCCAGTTACCGCGACCGTAGTAAATCGCGACATCAACGTCATCCGTTAGCGAGTTATCGTCGTGATCTTGGGCTTTGATCCGTACGTCAATTTCAGGGTGTAACTCATTAAAGTTACTCAGCCTTGGTACCAACCATTGAATTGCAAAGCTCGGCGTCAAACTCACCGTTAACGACCCTTTTGCGCCTCGCGCTAGGAGCTTTTCAGTCGCATCGATTAATTGTGAAAAAATATCTTTGATATCGAGGTAATAACCCTGCCCTTCCTCAGTTAACAGTAAGGAGCGATTTTTTCGCAAAAACAGTTTTAAACCTAGATGTTCTTCTAAGATTTTAATTTGATGACTAACCGCAGCTTGAGTGACGTACAACTCCTCTGCTGCTTTGGTAAAGCTCAGGTGTCGTGCCGCCGCCTCAAAGGCTTTTAATGCATTTAATGGTGGAACTCGTCGTGACATTCATTCATGCCTATAAAAAACCCGCTAACCGCGGGCAAGTAAAATCCCCAAACAACATCTAATTATGAGGTCGCTTGGGTATAGATTATAAATCAGCTGCGCTGGTGTCCAGTGGCGCAAAACTCTTAACTAGCTCATCTACCGCTTTCATCTGTTGTAGGTAGCCTTCAAGTTTAGCCAATGGCAATGCACAAGGACCATCACACTTAGCTTCATTTGGATTCGGATGCGCTTCAATAAAAAGTCCAGCTAATCCAAGTGCCATACCGCTACGAGCAAGCTCAGCAGCCTGAGCACGGCGGCCATCGGCAGAGTCGCTACGACCACCAGGACGCTGCAGCGCATGAGTCGCATCAAAAATAACAGGAGCCATACGCTTCATGTCATCCATGCCGAGCATATCCACGATCAGGTTGTTATAACCAAAGCTACTGCCGCGTTCACAGAGGATAACTTTGTCATTACCCGCTTCATTGATCTTCTTAATGATATGACGCATTTCATGCGGCGCTAAAAACTGTGGTTTTTTCACGTTGATCACCGCGCCAGTTTCTGCCATAGCGACAACTAAGTCAGTTTGACGAGCAAGAAACGCCGGTAATTGGATCACATCAGCAACTTCTGCTACGGGTTTTGCTTGGAATGGCTCATGTACATCGGTGATCACCGGTACACTAAAGGTCTTTTTGATTTCTTCAAAAATCTTTAAGCCTTCTTCCATGCCTGGACCACGGTAAGAGTTAATTGACGAGCGATTGGCTTTATCAAATGACGCTTTAAATACGTATGGGATCCCAAGTTTACTTGTAACCTCAACGTAATGCTCTGCGATTTGCATTGCTAAGTCACGAGACTCAAGCACATTCATTCCACCGAACAGTACAAACGGCTTATCGTTTGCAACTTCTCGTCCCGCAACGTTAATAATATCTGTATTCATTTTTTATCCTTTAGCTGCCTATTACACGAAGCAATTGTCCGCATAACCAAGCCATATAAGTACCAAGGGCATAACCAAGCACCGCCAGTAACACACCGACCGGAGCAAGCGCTGGGTGGAAAGCCGAGGCCACCACCGGCGCAGATGCCGCACCACCAATGTTTGCTTTACTGCCAACGGCAACATAAAACACAGGTGCTTTAATTAATTTAGCAACGATAAATAACAAACCAACATGCACGGCCATCCAAATAACACCAATAACGACGTATTTAGGCGCCTCAACAATTTTGGTGATATCCATGTGTAGACCAATGGTTGCTACTAAAATATATAAAAAGCTCGAGCCAATTTTTGACGCGCCAACCGCTTCATATTGACGTGCTTTGGTAAACGAAAGTGCCAGACCTATGGTCGTAACGAGGACTATGATCCAAAACAGTTTGCTGTGAAGAGAGAACTTCTTCAGCTCTGGGTAGTTACTACTAAAAAATGGCACCAGTAAGTCCGCAGCAAAATGCGCAAGCCCCGTTGCACCAAAAGCAAAACCAACCAAGATCATCAAATCTTTGAGCTCGGGTTTTCTTGCGTGCTCTGCTTCAAATGCTTGTACTTTGTCAATTAGGCGATTGATTGAAGAAGTATCCGCCCCTGTTCGCGCATCAATTTCTTTATTGCGCGCCGCCATATAGAGCAAGCACGCCATCCACAAGTTTGCGACAACAATATCAACCGTTACCATGATGGTGAAAATTTCTCCACCTGCGCCGTAAATCTCTTTCATCGCCACCATATTGGCACCACCACCAATCCAGCTTCCTGCAAGCGCGGCCATACCACGCCATACAGCTTCAGGGCCAGTAACACCAAGTAGCTCAGGCATAAAGGTAGCAGTAAGTAAAAGCGCAATTGGGCCACCAATCACCACACCCACCGTTCCCGTTAGGAACATGATAATTGCCTTTTTACCCAAAGCCGCTATCGATTTTAGGTCAATACTTAGTGTCAATAGCACCAAACAAGCGGGTAACAGATAATACTTTGCTACCGTGTAAACATCGTTATTGTTGCCATCTACGATACCAAAGGTATTTAACAGCGATGGTAAGAAATAACACATCAACAGCGCTGGCACGTACTTGTAAAACTTTGCCCAAACTCCGCTTTTTTGACTCGATGTGTAAAAAACAAATCCCAGAATAACGGCCAATAGGCCCATAATTACCGCGTTATTGGTAACGAGCGCAGCGCTTTGCTCCATAAATCCTCGCTGTTATTATTTTTTATATAACTATTTTTAATGCAAAATATTATTATGATCGGCCAACTCTTTGATCTGATGCTGGATCACTTCAATGGTTGGGTCGTCCGGACATTCATCAACAAAAAATTGTAAGTCGTCTTTTGCCATCTTCGGACAATTTAATTGGTTGAGTAGATAACCTCTATCACGACGTTCATAAGGATCATCGCCTAAGATATCCATCAATTGCTCGACGCAACTTAACGCGTGACCAAACTTTTCTGCCGCAATAAACGCCCACTTTTGCTGAGACAAATAAAGCTTTAACGACTCTTCGTTAAAAATAAGCTCCATCGGCTCTTGGTCTTTTTCTTGCTCTTTGTCTTGATTGTTTTCGTTTTCTGGAATTATGTACCAACTTTGGTGGCCTGAACTTGGCTCAATGACATAACCTTCTTCTTCGCTAAAAGCGACGTGTACGACAATCTCCCCTTGGCTTAGGGCGAGACTGGCCTCTAATTTCGCTCGTTCAAGCAGATGCACTAAGACAAGACCCAGTGCGGTATTGGTACCACTGCGCATAGAAAGTGCGTAACAAACGCTATTGAGCTTATATTCAGGCACCTTTTGACTGCTACCACTGAATAGCCACAAGGTATAAAAAGCGTCTAAGATTTCATCCAAACATTTATGATTGTTTGTATGCTTATGGCGAATTTCATCCACGGCAAATTCAAGCTCAGCTAACTGACACAAAGTTTCATTGGTGTCAGCTTGTGCATCCCAACTTTGCTCAGCCTTGATACAACGGATCAACGGCGGATAGGAAAATGCATCTGAATTGTCATCGAGAGATAAGTCATTCTCATCTAACCAGATATCATTCTTCATAGAATTCGGTTTCTCTTGAATTGCTTTCATTTAGAACGACTAGTTTACCACTTTTTGTCATATTCCCAAGGGGGGAAATTTAGTAATACCAATCTATCGTTCGCTGAAATAGTAAAAATGTTTACTTATTATGGAGATATAGAAGCGCTCGGTGATAAGCCAAGCGCCAATTGAAATGGTTAAGCAAAGAAGCCTTGTTTGCTTACAGCGAGATGCGCGATGGCCATTAGTACCAATGTTGCAGCGCCTAACGCCAAATATTTGGTCTTTTTAACACTTGCTTTTGCAATTACAAAACCCAGCGCAATATAACCAAACACCAATACGATTTTTTGTAGTAGCCAAGGTTGTTGTGCAGGATTGAGCCCTGCCGTTACCGCTAAAATAACCGCTGTAACTAACAACAAAGTGTCTACACTGTGGCTGGTAATAAACACGCCTTTGTTTGCTGCTAATTTACCAGAGCCCAAACGCGAAAACGCGCGAGTGTAAAAAAGCACTATGCTCAACACCACAAATAGTAAGTGCGTATGTTTTAACGCCATGTAATCCATATTATTCTCTAATCAGGGAAACGTTGTAGGATCAATTCTAACTCATTAATACAACGGTTGAATACATCTACGAGTTTGGGGTCAAAGTGTTTTCCCTTTTGCGCAGTAATCTCTTTTTGCGCTTCTTCTTGGCTCCATGCCTCTTTGTAGCAACGTTTATGGCGTAATGCATCATACACATCAGCTAGTGCTACGATGCGACCATAAAGGTGTATTTCATCGCCTTTTTTGCCTTTCGGATAACCGCTGCCATCCCATTTTTCATGGTGGTCTCGAGCGATTAGTGCGCCCGCACTGACAATCTCACGGCGAGAGTCTTTTAACAACTCAAAGCCTTTGTCTGTATGGGTTTGCATGACCTTCCACTCTTCGTCATCCAGCCTGCTAGGCTTATTTAAAATCGCGTCAGGAATACCAACTTTACCCACGTCGTGCAGTGGTGACGCCATTTTCACCAGCTCAGCTTCTTTATCAGAAAGGCCCATTTCTTTGGCAAGCGTATGACAAAGATATGCAACGCGCTTAACATGATTGCCGGTATTGGTTGAATGAAGCTCAAGCGCTTCACTTAAACGGATCACCAGTTCTTGCTGGGTATCTTCAATCTCGGCTTGTAGCTGTACATTTTCGTACGCCAATTGCATATTCTGGGCAAAAATATCAATTAAATGACGCTGAGTTTCGGTTAAAAACTCAGGAATACCAGACACAAATAGCATTGAGGCGTGATTATAGTCACTGGAGCAATAGGCAAATAGGTAATTGTCTTTATATACAATGTCTTTATCTTGTAGTGCTTTTAAGCAGGCGTCCATTTGATCGCTGCTAAGCACTTCAGAAATCGGCTTACCTTCGCTACTTTCAAACTCTCCACGCCCTGCAAATACAACCAGTTGATCGTTCGTTTGACCAGGCTCTTTACCCGCCGCAAGTGACGTTGCATACATGGCTTGGTCGACCGTGCCTATCAGCGAAGTAAGTTGCTGTAACACGCCCTCGATAAAACTCTCTATTGAGTGAGTAGCAAAAATATCACGGGAGGCTTTAATGATTTTCTCAAGCCCTTGTCTTGATTGATCGATGGCGAGAATGTCACGATATGAACGTAAACTCGACATGACCACAGTAAAGAGCTTTTGCGCGGTGAGTTCTGTTTTTGACTTATAGTCGTTGATATCGTAGTTCACGATAACTTGGCGTTCAGGCGCTTGGCCTGGCTGACCAGTTCTTAAAATGATACGGATATGGTTGTTTTTGGCGGTTTCACGAATGTATTTTGCGACCTGCAAACCAGCATCGTCAGTTTCCATGACAACATCCAGCAACACCACTGCAGCATCGGGATTTGCATCGACGATTTTCTTTGCTTCTTCACCCGAATAAGCGCTAATAAATTCCAGACGCTTTTTTTGAAACTCAAAGTCACTCAGTGCTAATTTTGTCACTGCATGCACTTCGGGCTCATCATCGACAATAATAACCTTCCAAGTGCCTACTTTTTCAGGTTCAACTACGTCAGCGGGTTCGTCTGAAAACAAAAAATCATCCATATTGCGGATCCTATTGAAGCGCCTAACTTTCGTGTGAGTTCATGACTTTACGGCAACATTGCCAACGTCACTCTATCACACCCTGCCATATCTTTTATTGTAAGTATATTAATATACGCCATTTCTGCAAAAAACTGTTGGATCTTATCTGCTTGCTCAAAACCATGTTCAAGTAGCAAATATCCTCCCGAGTTCAGATGTAGCTTAGCCGTCCTGATGATATGAAAAATATCCGCATAGCCATGGTCATCCGCGACCAGCGCGCTGAGCGGTTCAAATCTCACATCCCCTTGCGATAAGTGGTGATCGGCTTCATCAATATAAGGTGGATTACTTACAATCAAATCAAACTGTTGTTCTGAAACCGCGCTAAACCAATCACTTTGCAAAATCGACACGTTTTTAAAGCCCAACTGAGATTGATTAGACTTTGCAAGCGCCACGGCATCTGCTGAAGCATCTACTGCGGTGATTTGCCAAGCTGGATATTCACTCGCCAATGCCAGTGCTATCGCGCCAGTACCTGTGCCTAAGTCTAGCACCTGAGCGTCATTTGGCATGCTAAGAGTTAAAACATGCTCAATCAAAGTCTCAGTATCAGGCCTTGGAATAAGCGTGCTGTTGTTGACTTTTAAAGGCA
This sequence comes from Pseudoalteromonas sp. DY56-GL79, assembly GCF_041414765.1. Classification (NCBI taxonomy): domain Bacteria; kingdom Pseudomonadati; phylum Pseudomonadota; class Gammaproteobacteria; order Alteromonadales; family Pseudoalteromonadaceae; genus Pseudoalteromonas; species Pseudoalteromonas sp. DY56-GL79. Next base: position 9,030 of record NZ_JANHZS010000030.1, read on the forward strand.
GGCTCCAGAATTCTCTTTGACCTGTGATGTGTGCCACGGGTTCTCCTGTAACACGGCGTGCGATACATTCTTCGAATCGCTGCTGCTCTAATGTAGAAAGCTCAGCTTCGGGCCAAGTAAAGAGATAAGTGCGGTTTTTATCGATAACATGGAGTAATAACACTTCGCTATCGAGCTTTGCTGACTCGGAGTGTGGTAGCAGCTCAGAGGTTGCCCAAGCAACGGCTTGGGCAATGTTAAGTGTTGGCATTAATCGCTTTCGCTCATTGCTGCTAGTAGATCAGCCTGGTATTCAATAACCAGTGGATCGATAACAGCACCCAGCTCACCGGAGATCACTTCATTAAGGCGATAAAGTGTCAGGTTGATACGGTGATCGGTAATACGGCCCTGCGGGAAGTTGTAAGTACGAATACGCTCAGAGCGGTCACCGCTACCTACTAGATTACGACGTTCAGAGGCTTCTGCCGCTGCACGTTTTTCATCTTCTGCTTGCTGTAAACGCGCACTTAGTACAGACAACGCTTTCGCTCTGTTTTTATGTTGTGAACGTTCGTCCTGACATTCAACCACAACGCCTGTCGGCAAGTGAGTGATACGAATAGCGGAATCAGTTTTGTTTACGTGCTGACCACCGGCACCTGATGCACGGAAAGTATCCACTTTTAGATCAGATGGATTAATTTCGATTGCTTCTGCCTCTGGGATCTCTGCCATCACAGCAACCGTACACGCAGAGGTGTGAACACGGCCTTGAGATTCGGTTTCAGGCACACGCTGTACACGGTGAGCGCCAGATTCAAACTTAAGTTTGCCATAAACACCGTCGCCACTAATGTTAGCGATAACTTCTTTATAGCCACCGTGCTCGCCTTCGTTCGCGCTCACGATTTCAACACGCCACTTTTGCGTTTCTGCGTAGCGGCTATACATACGGAATAAATCGCCAGCGAAAATCGCGGCTTCATCACCACCGGTTCCTGCACGCACTTCCAGGAATACGTTGTTATTGTCTTTTGGATCTTTTGGTAACATCAATACTTGAAGGTCATCTTCAAGCGCAGCAATGGCAGCTTTTGCTTCTTTATACTCTTCCTGTGCCATTTCACGCATGTCTGGATCTGAGTCTTTTAGCATTTCTTCAGCAGTTGCGACGTCTTCCTGAGCCTGTTGGTAGGCTGTAAACGCTTTAACTACGTCTTCCAATTCTGAAAACTCTTTTGACAAGGCGCGAAAGCGGTTCTGATCGCTAATCACCTCAGGCGAGCTTAGCATCGCTTGAACTTCTTCATAGCGCTCTACTAAGGTTTCTAACTTACGATATACAGACTCTTTCATTTACACGTTATTCCTGCTCAATACCTAATGTTTGCTTGAGTTGCGCTAACTTATCTATATCGCCTTCTTTCGCAGCCTCTTGAATGGCGCGTGTTGGTGCGTGTGTTAGTCGATTACTCAGCTTATTTGCTAATTCAATAATAATTTTATCTGCTTCTTTGCCCGATTGTAGCTGATTTAGTGCTTTGTCCACGAGCTCATTTTTAATTTCTTGCGCGCTTTGGCGATACTGCCTAATCACATCCACTGAATGCAGCGAACGTTGCCACTCGGAAAACTCTTGCGTGCGAACATCAATGATCTGCTGCGCTTCAATGGCCGCTTGTTCACGACTGGCCAAGTTTTCATTGACTATCGCCTGCAGGTCATCAACTGAATAAAGATAAGCAGCATCCAACTCTGACACTTGGCTTTCGATATCGCGAGGCACCGCGATATCGATAAATAACATTGGTTTATGGCGACGTTTTTTAAGCGCTTGCTCGACCACTCCCTTACCGATAATTGGTAAGGTGCTCGCAGTTGAACTAATAACAATGTCTGCACTTGGTAGCGCATCTGGCAACTGTGCCAGTGAAATAACACTGCCGCCAACTTCTTTCGCTAGGTTTTGTGCGCGCTCAATTGTGCGGTTCGCGACTGTGATTGACTTTGGATTATGCTGCGATAAGTGTTTAGCAACTAATTCAATTGTTTCACCGGCACCAATTAACAAGACCTGAGTTTTATCCAATTGACCGTAAATATGCTTTGCCAAATTAACAGCAGCATATGCCACTGAAACAGCACTTGCACCAATATCGGTCTCAGTGCGTACTTGCTTCGCCACCGAAAAAGTCTTTTGGAATAAGCGCTCAAATGTTGGCTGAATTGCATGGTGCTGTTTGGCTGTACTAAAAGCTTGTTTAATTTGCCCAAGAATTTGTGGCTCACCTAAAACCAATGAGTCAAGACCGCAGGCAACTCGCATTAAATGGTTCACCGCATCCTGATTCATATGCACATAGACATTTTCTGTTAAGTCTCGTTGCTCTATGTTATGAAAATCTGACAACCAACCGAGTAGTGCTTGGGGATCAGCAGACTCAAGGCTACAATAGATCTCGGTTCGATTGCAGGTCGACACAATCACAGATTCTTTAAACTGCGAAGAATGTTGGAGTTGGTGCAATGCTTCTGTAAGCTGTTCTGGAGAAAACGCCACTTTTTCACGTAATTCTACAGACGCGGTTTTGTGATTGATACCAAGTGCGATGATGGTCATAGATGCCAGTATTGCTCGAGCCCTGCTTTAAAGCCGGCAATTTTACCAAAAATCAATCGAATATGGAAAGTAAGGAAAGGCCTTTGAGACAACTTCATTTGATTTTACTCATATTTTTATTAATTTTAACGGGTTGTGCGCAACAATTACCTCAGCAAAACGTAGCACAAGACTGGCAATCTAGGCTAAAACAACAAAAAAATTGGCAAGCGAGAGGTAAACTTGCATTTATTGCCCCTGACAATCGTCAATCAGCTAACTTTAATTGGTATTTAAAAGAAAACAAACAAAATCTGATCTTAACCAGCTTTGTTGGCACCCGCATATTCGAGCTAGAAGAATTAGACACACATTCGGAGCTGACCTTTGAAGACAATGTCCATAAAGGCATGGACAGTAGCGATCTGGTTAAGCGTTTAAGTGGTCTTTCTCTTCCAGTCAATCAAGCCCCTCAGTGGCTAACGGGCTTAGTTGAAGCACCAGCCAGCGAACTTGATGACCTTGGCAGAATAAGCAATGCACAGTGGCAAAGCCCATCTGGTCGAGTGTGGCAAATCACCTATCAACAATATAAAATGCAAGATGGAATGTGGCTGCCTAGCCGCATGAAACTCTCATCGACCAATATTGAGGTCAAAGTATTAATCACTTCATGGCAGTTTAAATGAAGACATTGACGCTAAGCGCACCGGCAAAATTAAATCTTTTTTTGCATATCAATGGCCGTCGAGAAGACGGCTACCATGAATTAGAAACTTTATTTACTTTCTTAGATTTTGGTGATGAATTAGCATTTACGCTAACCAGTAACCAGCAAGAAATCGTCATTTGTGGTGACACCGCAGGTATTCCACTCGAAGATAACCTCATTTATAAAGCCGCCAAAATTCTTGAGCCCTATAAAAAAATTGCGGCTGGTGTCGACATTCACTTAAATAAACAGCTTCCCATGGGTGGAGGTGTTGGTGGTGGTTCATCCGATGCTGCCACGACTTTATTGGCACTCAATGCGCTGTGGCAATGTCAGCTTACTATCCCAGAACTTGCAAAACTTGGTCTCCAGCTAGGCGCCGATGTGCCTGTTTTTGTTGAAGGTAAAACAGCTGTAGCCCACGGCGTTGGCGAGCAACTTGAGCCAATTGACATTGCCCAAAAATGGTATTTGGTGGTTGCCCCACCCGTTCATGTCAGTACCGCGTTAGTCTTTACTCACCCAGATTTACCTCGCAATACGCCTAAGCTAAAAAGCGGTTGGAAACTCTCGGATACGGGCAACGACTGTCAAACTCTTGTCAAAAAGCTTTACCCCGAGGTTGAAAAGACCCTCGCGTGGTTGCTAAAATATGCACCAACCAAAATGACTGGTACTGGAGCTTGTTGTTTCGCGGAGTTTGAAAATCGTGAGGCAGCGCTGCGTGTGCTCGAAACTCTACCTTCATCTTGGCAGGGCTTTATTGCCCAAAATACAAGTGAGTCAATTTGTCATCGACAATTGCGCGCTTGGCAAAACTAGAAGTAAATTGTTTAAGTTAGCTTGTTTTGACTTTTTTATTTCATGGTCATTGCATGTTAGTCCAAAAAATTCAGTGCCTGAGGAACCCTACCGTGCCCGACATGAAGCTCTTCGCTGGTAACGCAACACCTGAGCTAGCTCAAAAAGTTGCAAAACGTTTGTTTATTGAGTTAGGTGATGCCGTTGTTGGCCGTTTTAGCGACGGTGAAATTAGCGTTCAAATCAACGAAAACGTTCGTGGTTCAGATGTATTCATCATCCAATCAACATGTGCTCCTACAAATGATAATTTAATGGAGTTAATCGTCATGGTTGATGCGCTACGTCGTGCATCTGCTGGTCGTATCACAGCCGTTATTCCTTATTTCGGTTACGCACGTCAAGACCGCCGTGTGCGCTCTGCTCGTGTTCCAATTACTGCTAAAGTTGTTGCAGACTTCCTTTCAAGCGTAGGTGTTGACCGTGTTCTTACCGTTGACCTACACGCAGAACAAATCCAAGGCTTCTTCGACGTACCTGTTGACAATGTATTCGGTAGCCCAGTGCTAATCGAAGACATGAAAGAGCGTAAGTTCGAAGATGTAGTAGTAGTTTCACCTGATATCGGTGGTGTGGTTCGTGCTCGTGCGATTGCAAAACTGTTAGATGATAAAGACCTAGCGATCATTGATAAGCGTCGTCCACAGGCTAACGTTTCTCAAGTTATGCACATCATTGGTGATGTTGCTGGTCGTGACTGTATCATTGTCGATGACATGATAGATACAGGCGGTACTTTATGTAAAGCAGCAGCGGCACTTAAAGAGCACGGTGCAAAACGCGTATTCGCTTACGCAACCCACCCAGTACTTTCGGGCAATGCTGCGGAAAATCTACGCAACTCAGTTATCGATGAAGTTATCGTGACTGATTCAATTCCACTTTCTGATGAATTGAAAGCGCTTGATAACATCAAAGTACTAACACTTGCGGATATGATGGCCGAAACTATACGCCGTATCAGCAACGAAGAGTCAATCTCTGCGATGTTTCAACACTAATCGGCACCAAAACTGATTAGCCAAAAAGCACCTCTGGTGCTTTTTTTGTTTTATAGGTTTCATTGCAAGTGCGTTAGTGGTATATTGGCGCGCCTTTTTTAGGCAGGGAGCTTGGTCGCGAGCTCTCTGACACATTAACTTAAATTATTTTGGAGACATCCATGTCTGTATATAAATTAGACGCTGAAGTACGTTCTGACCTAGGTACTGGTGCGAGCCGCCGCCTACGTCGCGCTGACAAAGTTCCTGCAATCCTATACGGTGCTGGTAAAGATGCAGTTTCACTAACTCTTGATCACAACAAAGTATTGAAAGCGCAAGAAGACGAAGGTTTCTACACTCACATCCTAACGCTAAACATTGGCGGTGAGTCTGTTGAAGCAATTCTTAAAGATATGCAACGTCACCCGTACAAGCCTAAGATCACTCACTTAGACTTCCAACGCGTTGATGCTTCTCAAAAGCTTCACACTAAAGTTCCTGTTCACTTCATCAACGAAGAGAAAGCAACGAAAGGTGGCAACACTATCGTTCACCAACTAACTGAAATTGAAATCACTTGTCTTCCAGCAAGACTTCCTGAGTTCATCGAAGTTGACGTAGCGACACTAGCTGTTGGCGCAACTCTACACCTATCTGATATCAAGCTTCCAGCTGGCGTTGTTTCAGTTGAACTTGCTAAAGGTGCAGATCACGACCAAGCGGTTGTTTCAGTAAACGCTCCTAAAGCAGCTCCTGCTGAAGAGTCTGCTGAAGACGCAGCTGAGTAATTGTTCAGGTGTTAACACCTTGAATAATATTCAAATGCTTGTGGGCCTGGCTAATCCAGGCCCCGAATACGCAAACACCCGTCATAACGCTGGCGCTTGGTTTATCGAAGAACTAGCCAGAAGATACAATTGCCTCCTAAAACCAGACGCTAAACATCACGGCCTCACCGGCAAAGTGCTCATCAATAATCAAGAGTTTAAATTGCTGATCCCTACGACTTATATGAACTTAAGTGGTAAAGCGGTCGCGAGTCTTGCCAATTTTTATAAAATCCCCGTCGAGAGTATTCTTGTTGCTCACGATGAAATGGATTTAGAACCCGGTATCGCTAAACTCAAAAAAGGTGGCGGTCACGGCGGTCACAATGGCTTAAAAGACATAATCGCTAAAATGGCAAATAACAAAGAATTTATGCGATTGCGCGTTGGTATTGGTCACCCAGGACACAGAGACAAAGTCACGGGATGGGTTTTAGGCAAAGCACCACAAGCTGATCAAGAGAAAATTGATGCTGCTGTGGATGAAGCAGTCCGATGTATGGAAATACTCGCAAAAGACGGTGTGTTAAAAGCGCAAAATCGACTACATTCATTTAAACCGTAACAGTTCACTGCTGCGATTGATTGAGTAATACCTAAGCTTCTCGTTCGCCATGATGCGTGCTTGAGATAATACGGTAGAAATTTAGGAATAAACACTATGGGTTTTAAATGTGGCATTGTTGGTTTACCTAACGTAGGTAAATCTACTTTATTTAATGCGTTGACTAAAGCGGGCATTGAGGCCGCAAACTTTCCTTTCTGTACTATCGAACCGAATACCGGTGTAGTACCAGTACCAGATGCTCGTCTTGACCAGCTAGCTGAAATTGTAAACCCTCAGCGTACTATCCCAACTTCAATGGAGTTTGTGGATATTGCCGGTTTGGTAAAAGGCGCATCGAAAGGTGAAGGTTTAGGTAACCAATTTTTGGCAAACATCCGTGAAACGGATGCTATCGGTCACGTAGTTCGCTGTTTTGAAAATGAAAATATTGTTCACGTTGCTGGTCAAATCGATCCTGCTGAAGACATTGATGTTATCAACACTGAGCTGGTACTTGCAGACATGGATACTGCTGATCGCGCGGTTTTACGTAACGCGAAGAAAGCGAAAGGAGGCGATAAAGACGCGAAATTTGAACTCGTTGTACTTGAAAAAGTAAAAGCGCACTTGGACGAAGGCTTAACGCTTCGCTCACTTGAGCTAAATAAAGAAGAAGCGGCAGCAATAAGCTACCTAAACTTTTTAACGATCAAGCCAACTATGTACATCGCCAATGTTAACGAAGATGGCTTTGAAAACAACCCATTCCTAGACAAAGTACGTGAAATTGCAGCAGCAGAAGACGCGGTTGTGATCCCTGTATGTGCAGCAATTGAGGCTGAGCTTTCTGAACTTGAAGAAGAAGATAAGAAAGAGTTTATGGATGACTTAGGCTTAGAAGAACCGGGCCTGAACCGCGTGATCCGTGGTGGTTATGAGTTGTTGAAACTGCAAACTTACTTTACAGCTGGCGTAAAAGAAGTACGTGCATGGACTATTCCTGTTGGCGCAACTGCACCTCAAGCTGCAGGTAAAATCCACACAGATTTTGAGCGTGGTTTTATTCGTGCGCAGACAATCGGCTTTGATGATTATATCGAGTTCCGTGGTGAATCTGGTGCAAAAGACGCAGGTAAAATGCGTCAAGAAGGTAAAGAATACATCGTAAAAGACGGCGATGTAATGAACTTCTTATTTAATGTGTAACCATAGTTACTACACGCTATTTAAATAAAAGGAGCTTCGGCTCCTTTTTAGTTTTATCAACTCTGCTTTTTAATCAAATAAGTACCTTGTTCTTAAGAGTAAGTTATAGACTCCAAAGGAATAAAAGTTCACAGGTTTTGTTAAAAATTTGCAATTGCCCCGCATGATTTGATATAAAAACAGGCCGTTTCGCTTAATTTATCTGCAAACAAACTGTGTTAGCAGATTTTTTGCAAAAAAGGTGTTGACGGCTTGGGGGCATATACGCATAATACGCCCCGCATCAGCGATGATGAGAAGTTAAAGAGATGGCTATGTAGCTCAGCTGGTTAGAGCACATCACTCATAATGATGGGGTCCCCTGTTCAAATCAGGGCATAGCCACCATGCTTTAACTACTACCAAGACTCATCGATTTGTTGTTGCAAAAAATTTGCATGAGTAGTGGAATTGGCAGTTGTCTTAATATAGACGCTGGATTTAGGTTCCAATAACTAATGCAAAAAGATGTGCGGAAGTGGCGGAATTGGTAGACGCGCTGGATTTAGGTTCCAGTATCTTCGGATGTGAGAGTTCAAGTCTCTCTTTCCGCACCATGTTCTTTTAAATCAGAACTCAAAAAGATTTTACTTCGTTGGAGTATCGCCAAGCGGTAAGGCAGAGAAGAGAGAGGTTTTGATCCCTCACTCATCCACCCCCAGATTCAAATCCTGGGTTCAACAGTTTAAGTTAGATTTGAGTTTCGTTGGAGTATCGCCAAGCGGTAAGGCAGCGGGTTTTGATCCCGCCATTCCCAGGTTCAAATCCTGGTACTCCAGCCAACTTTCTGAAGTTGAGGAATTAGCAGATGTCTTGAAATAGACGCTGAATTTAGATTCCAAATACTCCAGATAATATATGCGGAAGTGACGGAATTGGCTGTTGTCTTGATATAGACGCTGGATTTAGGTTTCAATAACTAATGCTAAAAGATGTGCGGAAGTGGCGGAATTGGTAGACGCGCTGGATTTAGGTTCCAGTATCTTCGGATGTGAGAGTTCAAGTCTCTCTTTCCGCACCATGTTCTTTTAAATCAGAACTCAAAAAGATTTTATTTCGTTGGAGTATCGCCAAGCGGTAAGGCAGCGGGTTTTGATCCCGCCATTCCCAGGTTCAAATCCTGGTACTCCAGCCAATGGCTATGTAGCTCAGCTGGTTAGAGCACATCACTCATAATGATGGGGTCCCCTGTTCAAATCAGGGCATAGCCACCATTTACAAATGCGGAAGTTTTGGAATTGCTCGATGTCTTGATATAGACGCTGGATTTAGGTTCCAATAACTAATGCCAAATGATATGCGGAAGTGGCGGAATTGGTAGACGCGCTGGATTTAGGTTCCAGTATCTTCGGATGTGAGAGTTCAAGTCTCTCTTTCCGCACCATGTTCTCGATTGGAACTAAAACAATCAAATTTTCGTTGGAGTATCGCCAAGCGGTAAGGCAGCGGGTTTTGATCCCGCCATTCCCAGGTTCAAATCCTGGTACTCCAGCCATCTCTTTTTGAGATGCTAGCTACAAATAAAATTTCTACTGTGCGGAAGTGGCGGAATTGGTAGACGCGCTGGATTTAGGTTCCAGTATCTTCGGATGTGAGAGTTCAAGTCTCTCTTTCCGCACCATGTTCTTTCAAGTAGAACTCAAACTCTTGAACTTACCTCTATTGCTGGGTATTGTCTCGACACGAAGTGGAAGCGGTAAGGTAGCCTAACTCAAATCTGGGCTAAATAAGATTTGAACTTACCTCTATTGCTGGGTATCGTCTCGACACGAAGTGTAAGCGGTAAGGTAGCCTAACTCAAATCTGGGCTAAATAAGGTTTGAACTTACCTCTATTGCTGGAGTATCGCCAAGCGGTAAGGCAGCGGGTTTTGATCCCGCCATTCCCAGGTTCAAATCCTGGTACTCCAGCCATCTCTTTTTGAGATGTTAGCTACAAATAAATATCTACTGTGCGGAAGTGGCGGAATTGGTAGACGCGCTGGATTTAGGTTCCAGTATCTTCGGATGTGAGAGTTCAAGTCTCTCTTTCCGCACCATTTAGTAACAATTTCTTTCCTCTTTATTCATTCCTAGCTCATTTTACTAATGCTACTTTCAAACTTTCTTCACATTAGGAAAGAAAGTGCTAAAGTTTTTATTTCTTTTATTCTCATTAATCATTTTAAGTATACCTAGCTTTGTAGAAGCAAAGGCTAGTTCAATTTGCTCTCCATCACACATAGAAATAGCACTTCAGCATTTTAGCTACTGTCAGCCCTCAGAGCAGGCAAATAAAGTTTCATTCCAAACTTTTACTAACGATACCTACTCAGTTGTGATTAACGACAACTCTTCTGAACTATCGTTAAGCTGGATAACTGGCGCTACCGCACTTGCTGGTCTACCTAACAAGTATGATTTAACACCTCTTGAGTTTATGACACGAGCTTTCAATGGCACGTTTGATATACAGAGTGAAGACATGCAGAAAGTCAGTGCTGAACTTGGCGTTATAGACGAAGCAAATGTATTTACCGCTACTCACGGAGCAAAACATATTTTTTCTTCTATCAGACCTTCAGGAGTTCAAACTGCTTACATTTTGCAGCCCAACAGTGATTGGTTATTAAGGCTAGATGGAAAATTTGATATTAATACATTGATGTATGTGGTCGATAAGCTAACACTGATGAGATAATCTCGGCACTAAATAATGAAGCGTGCAGTAATACCAATTTATCCTAATACTTGCTCCATCAAAAAGATCACTTAATTAAGTAAATTGGTGTAACACGCTCAGTGTAGAGAACAAAGATTAAAAACCAACTCCTCCCATGGCGTGCTTAAGCACTTCTTTTTTTAACGGCCCAGCTTTATTCGCCACATTCAGCGCCAGATTTCTCAAATGCTTTAACGGTGTTACTTGATTCGAAAAGCCAAAATAACACGCATCCATCATACTCATCATCAAGAGGTTGTCTTTCCTACGCTTTGACTCGTAATGATGTAGTGCGCTACTGTCACCAATATCTTCTTTTGACTCAATCGCTTTAGCAAGCGCCGCTACGTCTTTAAAGCCAAGGTTTACTCCCTGCCCTGCTAACGGATTAATGGTATGAGCTGCATCTCCTACTAATACCACTCGTTCGCTCACGTACTGGTTAGCATGTTGCCTTGCTAAAGGAAAAACCGCCACTTCTTCAATCTCAAAGTCACCGGGTAGCTCAAAAAATGCTGCTTTTACTTCTTGTTTTAGCGCCTGCTTATCTAGTTGCTTAAGTAAATTGAGTTTATTGCCGTTGTCATACCAAATCAGATTGGCATACGGATACTGCATAGGTAAAAAGGCAATGGGACCTGATGGCTTAAATTGCTGCCATGTTTTTTCTTGCTGCGGCGCATCGAGTTTAATAAGTAGCCCCATACAATGTTGCTCATATTGCCACCCCGTCACGCCTATGCCACTCATTTGTCTTACGATAGAACGGCCACCATCAGCTGCAATTAACAAATCGGCGGTAAAGGATGCTGCTTGATACTCAATCGTCACGGAATCATCATTATGAACAATGCGCTTTGGGATCCCCTCAGGTGAAACCACTTTGATATCAAATTCCTTAAACTGTTGCCACAAGGCAGCTTGAATGAGGTTATTCTCAATTAAGTGGCCTAAGTGCGAGGCGTTTAGCGCTTCACAATCAAATATCAACTGTCCAGGCTTATCCTCATAGGCTTCTAGCTGCTTGTAAACCGCAGCTCTGGCGCTTCTTAACACAGGCATAGCACCGAGTTCATCCAATAACTGCTCGGAAAAGCGATTGATAGCAGAAACGCGAATATCTACCTTATCACTTGCGAGTATTGCATCAGGTGAGATGGGAGAATGTTCAATAATGGTTACGTCAACACCTTGCTTCGCTAGCTTAACAGCACACGCCGCACCAACCATGCCACCACCGACTATCAGAGCCTTGTTTTTCATGCCATATTCCACTTAATTGAGTCTTTGCGCATTGTAACGCATATAAAAACAGATGTTTGCTTAAAACACCCTGTATTGATCCACATTTTGAAAGTTAAAATCTATACTTGGCTAGACAAGATAGGTCATATAAAATACGCGTCCTTTAGGCATAATGATATCAATTCAGCATCGCCTGCACGAGAAACGCGTAGTGCTAAACACCGAGTTGTAAACGAGGCAATATTTAAATGAGTAAAAAACTGCATATTAAAACCTGGGGTTGTCAGATGAACGAGTATGACTCCCAGAAAATGGCGGATCTTTTGGATTCAACAAATGGCTATCAGCTTACAGAAGAAGCTGAGCAAGCTGATGTGATCCTACTCAATACTTGCTCGATTCGTGAGAAGGCACAGGAAAAAGTATTCCACCAACTTGGTCGTTGGAAACTACTAAAAGACACAAACCCTGATCTTGTTATCGGTGTTGGTGGCTGCGTAGCATCACAAGAAGGCGACACCATTCGTCAGCGCGCTCCATTTGTTGATATCGTGTTTGGCCCACAAACATTGCACCGCCTACCAGAGATGATCAAGCAGGTGCAAAGCAAAGAAGGTGCTGTCGTTGATATTTCATTCCCTGAAATTGAAAAATTTGACCGTCTCCCTGAACCAAAGGCTGAAGGCCCGAGTGCATTTGTTTCAATTATGGAAGGTTGCTCTAAGTACTGTACGTTCTGTGTTGTACCGTACACGCGTGGCGAAGAAGTAAGCCGTCCTTTAGATGATGTGCTCCTTGAAGTTGCTCAGCTTGCGGAGCAAGGTGTACGTGAAGTGAACTTACTCGGTCAGAACGTAAATGCTTACCGTGGTGAAATGCACGATGGTGAAATTTGTTACTTCTCTGACTTAATTCGCTACGTTGCAGCAATTGACGGTATTGACCGTATTCGTTATACAACATCTCACCCGGTTGAATTTACACCAGATATCATTGAAGCCTATGCGGATGTGCCAGAGCTTGTTGACCATTTACACCTACCGGTACAAAGTGGTTCAGACCGTATTCTAAACCTTATGAAACGCGGTCATACTGCGCTTGAGTACAAGTCAACGATCCGCAAGCTACGTAAGATCCGTCCGAACCTAAGCATGTCTTCAGATTTCATCATTGGTTTTCCAGGCGAATCGAACGCAGACTTTGAAGCGACGATGAACCTGATTAATGATATCGGCTTTGATATGAGCTTTAGTTTCATCTACTCAGCGCGACCTGGTACGCCAGCAGCCGACTTACCTGATGATGTTGCAGAATCAGAAAAGAAAGAACGCCTGTATCTTCTACAGAACCGTATCAACCAAATGGCGCAGGATATCAGTCGCAAGATGCACGATACCGAGCAGCGTATTTTGGTTGAGGGCCCATCGAAGAAAAACCCAATGGAACTGCGTGGTAGAACCGAAAATAACCGCGTTGTAAACTTTGAAGGCCCACACTCAGTGATCGGCCAATTCGTCGATGTACGTATTACTGAGGCATTACCAAACTCGTTACGTGGTGAACTTATCCGTACTGAAGCAGAAATGGATTTACGTCGTGACGTAAAACCGTCGGATATCTTAAATAAAGCACCACAAGAACCTGAAATTAATGAATTAGGTGTTGGTACTTTTACCCCCTAGCATTTTTAAATTGTGCGCTAGCTTCGGCTAGCGTCATTTTTATAGGAAGACATTTTGAGTAATCAGATAAAGAATATAGAAATTTACTTAGAACCCGCAGATAACCACCGCCTTTCTTCACTTTGTGGTCCGTTCGACGAAAATCTAAAACAAATAGAACGTCGCCTTGGAGTTGAAATCGCGCACCGTGACAATTGGTTTAAAGTGACCGGACAAGCGGTAACGGCAAAAGCAGCTGTGGATATTCTAAAATCTCTATATGTTGATACTCAGCCTGTGAAAGGAAAAATGACAGAAATCGAACCGGATCAGGTTCATCTGGCTATCACAGAAGCGAACGTACTTGAACAAGACGCGCCAACCGTGTGGGACAAAGAAGTCTATATTAAGACTCGTCGCGGTGTGGTTAAGCCTCGTAACCCAAATCAGAGCCAATATGTCGCTAATATCTTAACTCACGATATTACCTTTGGTGTTGGTCCTGCGGGTACAGGTAAAACCTATCTTGCTGTTGCAGCAGCGGTTGATGCGCTAGAACGTCAAGAAATACGTCGCATCCTCCTCACTCGTCCAGCGGTTGAAGCTGGTGAAAAGCTGGGCTTCTTACCGGGTGATTTAACACAAAAAATCGACCCTTACCTTCGCCCTCTTTATGACGCCCTATTCGAGATGCTTGGTTTTGAAAAAGTTGAGCGCTTAATCGAAAAAAATGTCATCGAAGTTGCACCTTTGGCGTATATGCGCGGTCGAACACTCAATGACGCGTTTATTATCTTGGACGAGAGCCAAAATACCACGACTGAACAAATGAAGATGTTTCTAACGCGGATTGGCTTTAATTCAAAAGCGGTGATCACCGGTGATATCACGCAAATCGATTTACCTCGTGGTGCGCGCTCTGGACTTCGTCATGCGATAGAAGTGCTCAATGATGTAGAAGAGATTTCATTTAACTTCTTTAAATCTCACGATGTAGTTAGACACCCTGTGGTTGCTCGTATCGTCGAAGCATACGAGAAGAAAGAAGAACAAGAGCGTCTCGCTAAAGCTGAAAAGCATCAAGCGAAACAGCAACCTTCTGAGGAATAAACCATGGACTTAATGCTAGATTTGCAATTGGCTTGTGAGTTTGAAAACTTGCCATCCGAAGCACAATTTCAATTATGGGCAGAACATGCATTAACGCAATTTCGCGAAGAAGCGGAATTAACGATTCGCATCGCTGACGAGCACGAAAGCCAAGAGCTCAATAGCCAGTACAGGGGCAAAGACAAGCCAACCAACGTGTTGTCTTTCCCATTTGATGCGCCACCGGGGATTGAGTTGCCACTTATTGGTGATTTAATTATTTGTCCCCAAGTGGTATACCAAGAATCCATAGAGCAAGAAAAGACCTTTCATGACCACTTCGCCCATATGGTTATCCATGGTTGCTTGCATTTACTTGGATTTGACCATATAAATGAACAAGACGCGGTAGAAATGGAAACAATAGAGAAGCAAATTCTCGCTTCTTTGAATATCGCAGATCCTTACAGAGACGATTGTTAAATTAACGGAGCAGACACAACTAATGAGCGACGATAACTCGCAAAGTAGTCAGGGTTCTTCTAGCAAGACCTGGCTGGGACGCATCACACAGATGCTGCAAGGGGAACCCCAAAATAAAGAAGAACTGGCTGAAGTCATCGCTGATGCGCAAGAGCGCCAGCTGATTGACCCAGAAACCAAAGATATGATGGAAGGTGTACTCAGCGTTTCAGAGCTGAAAGTACGTGACATCATGATCCCACGTTCGCAAATGATTACACTTGATGTAGATGAGCCGCTCAGTGCTCAACTCCCTATGATGGTAGAATCTTCACACTCGCGTTTTCCTGTGATTTGTGAAGACAAAGACCACGTAGAAGGCATCTTACTTGCCAAAGATCTCTTACCTTTGATTTTGCGCGAAGAGAGCGATTTGCCAAGTATCCGCGAATATCTTCGTCCCGCCGTGGTCGTGCCTGAAAGTAAGCGTGTCGATACCCTGCTCAACGAATTCCGTCAAAAACGTTACCATATGGCTATCGTGATTGATGAATACGGCGGTGTATCTGGACTGGTTACTATCGAAGATATTCTCGAAACCATTGTTGGTGAAATCGAAGATGAACATGATGACGACGAAGAGCAACAAGATATTCGTCAGCTGTCTAAACATGTTTATACCGTACAAGCACTCACGCCCTTGGATGAATTCAACGAATTCTTCAAAACCAACTACGACACCCAAGAAGCCGATACCATTGGCGGTATTATTCTTCATGCATTTGGCCATATGCCAAGCCGTGGTGAAACTATAGACATAGATCCCCTTCAGTTTAAGGTAACTAACTCCGATAACCGGAGGATCTTACAAATTCAAGTAAGTGTACCTAAAACTGAACATGTTGAAGACTCTAGTATCTAACCTGAGTAACCTAGCAAAAGATAAGTTTGCATGGCTGGCACTCATTTCTGGCTGTGCGCTTACTTTTGCTTATTCTCCTTTTGGTTTTTGGCCTATCGCGTTTGTCAGCTTGATTATAGCGACTTGGCTTACCGATAAACCCAGTCCAAAGCTCGCGGCTAAATATGGCTTTTTATTTGGCTTTGGCTGGTTTGCCCTTGGCATAAGCTGGGTGCATGTCTCTATCGCTGAATTTGGTGGTTTACCCTTACCTGTCTCAGTGCTGTTGATGGCATTACTATGTGCTTATCTTGCCATCTACCCGACATTGGCATTTGCTTTTGCTAGCTACTTTACTCGCACACCTTGGCAACGGGTGCTGGCACTTGTTGCGGGGTTTGCCATTACCGAGTGGCTGCGAGGCCACATGCTCACGGGCTTCCCTTGGCTTAGCTTTGGTTATACGTTAACTGACTCGCCTCTGAGCAGTTTAGCCCCTTGGATCGGTGAATTTGGCTTAACATTGCTAGTTATTCTAGCGACAACAAGCCTTTACTATCTACTTAAACAACGTGCTATTTATCTCACCATAGTCAGCTTCGCTGGCATTGCCGGTCTATACAGTGTGCCAGTCATTCAAGGCCCACTGAAATACTCGGGAGATGAAATCACCACTTTACTTGTACAAGGTAATATCAAGCAGAGTCTGCGCTGGGAGCCTGAGCAATTTTGGCCTACCATGTCTAAATATCGAGATATGACCAGACCTAACTGGCAAGGCGTTGATTTAGTGGTGTGGCCGGAAGCCGCTATTCCTGAATTTGAAGATATCGCCTACCCATTTTTAGAAGGGCTGGACAAAGCCGCCGCGTTTAATGGCACTGCACTGATAACGGGCATTCCCGATTATCAGTTTGATACCAGAACCGCGTACAACACGCTGATCACGCTTGGTAAAAAGGAAAAAGAAGACAGCGAAGGGCAATATCACTACCTGCACAAAAACCGCTACCAGAAGCACCAATTGTTGCCTATTGGTGAGTTTGTACCGTTCGAAGACCTATTGCGTCCTATAGCCCCTCTTTTTAACTTAGCGATGTCGTCATTTACTCGAGGTGATGCGATACAACCGAACCTACTTGCGAACGGTTTGCATGTGTTACCCGCTATTTGCTACGAAATCGCGTTTAGCGAGCTTGTCAGAGGTAACTTTACCTCTGAGTCAGATATTCTTTTTACTGTGAGCAACGACGCTTGGTTTGGTGATTCCCACGGCCCACATCAGCATATGCAGATCGCTCGCATGCGTGCCTTAGAATTACAGCGCCCATTAATTCGAGTAACGAATAATGGTATCACTGGTGTTTACGATCCGCTTAGCAAAGTTCAGCATGCCATTCCACAATTCGAAGCCAATATACTGAAAAGTGATGTAAAACTCATTAGTGGAGTGAGCTGGTATGCAGAGCATGGTAATCACCCCATCTGGTTTATTGTCGCTTTTATTATGCTGATACTCACCGCTGCAAAGGTAAAGCCCATAGTACTTAAGCGATTTGAACGCAACTTTTTGTAGTTGCGGTGTTGTACCTATCGCGATGTGAAATCGCTCCTACACGTAATATATAACCTCTGGTGGGAGCCGCTTTACGCGGCGAGCTTTTACCATATCACAACGTAAAATCGCACTGAGTATTTAACCTTAGGTAAAAGCAGGTTTGTGTTATTACTCACAAGGTATAATAACACTCACTTTCAACCCACCTAATTCGCTATGCGCAACGGCAATGCTGCCACCGTGCAATTCAACCAGTTTTTGACAAATAGATAAACCTAAGCCGGAGCCACCAAGATCTCGGCTACGAGACTTATCACAGCGGAACAAACGTTCAAACAATCTCCCTAGAGCTTCATCGCCCACACCAGGACTTGAATCTTCAATAACACATTGGATCTGCTGGCTTTGATAGCTAATATCCACACAGACTTCTCCCGGCTTGTCGGTATAATTTACACTATTACGAGCCAAGTTATTGAATACCTGAGCTAGCCTAGTTACGTCAATGTCGATTTCCAGTTCATCTGGTAGTTCTATATTGGCATTAAATTCAAGCCCTTCATCCGTCACAAAGTCATCAATATCTTCAACAAGACCAATAAAGGCTTGTTTGGCATTGACGCGCTCTAACGCCAAGTTAAGGCTGCCGGTATCTGCCTGCGCGAGTTCGTAGATATCTTTAATTAATGTGTTAAGAGTATCAAGACGGCGGTTAAGCACTTTGTAGCTCTGCTGGGGATTTTCCACCAAATTATGTTCCAAAGATTCAATATGCAGCTTCAGTACGGTAAGCGGTGTTCTTAATTCATGAGAAATATCTGCAAGTAGTTGCTGCTTTAAATCCAAGGTTTTATTGAGAAGCTGCTTCTCAAGTTCCAGTGCGCGACGTTTGTTTCTCGCAAGTAATAAGAACGCGCTCAGTAAAACGACCAAAACTCCCACCACTGCTGCCGTTACTATTTGTTCTACGCGCTGTTCGGCCAGCTCTACATCACGCTGTGTTTTTAGACTTTGTAGCTCATATTGATTCTTCTGGTACTCGGTATCCATCTGATAGGCCAAGGCTTTTTGACTGGCTTCTTTTTTAAGCTGAGAAACTTTAGACTCCGCATATTGCAGGTGGTAGTTAAGCGCAGATTCAAAGTCACCTTTCGTGCTGTAGGCATCTTTCAACACCAGCAAAGCGGTAACTTTAAGGCCTGGCTGAACTTCATTTTGCGCTATAATTTGCTCCATATTTTTTATAAAGAAATCGGCTCGTTCAGGTAAAACAATTTGCGCATAGGTAGTCATCGTCTCTTGATAAAGCACTTTACTTTGTACCGGATCAATTAACTCTAGCGCTTGTTCAACATACTCTTTAGCCTTAGCTTTTTCATTTGCTTTTAATTTAACTTCAGCCAAATTGCTCAGCGCCCAGCCCTGATTTCTGGTGTGGTCATTCTCCTCGAAAATCGTAAATGCTTTTTCAAATGACGCTTGTGCATTTTTATATTGGTTGAGTTTCATTTGTTCACGGCCAATGCGGATCAAAGTATAGGCTGAGTAAACGACACTGCCCCCTTTGATGTCATAGTCATAAGCAGTTTGATAGGCTGCTAATGACTTTTCATGGTCGCCAATCACTTGGTGCGCGCCCCCCAAGTTATAGTAAAGCTGTCCAAGTAAAACGATATTTTCCTGTTTTTGGCTTTTTAGCACCGCGATTGATTGTTGTAATAGCTCAAGGGCTTTGTCAGGTAAGGATAACTCTGAATAGGTATCTGCAAGCTGAGTAATCGCCAATATTTGCAACTCAGGGAGCTCATGACTCCTTGCAATTTCAATCGACATCTCAAAGCTCTTTACACCGTTTTTATAATCACCGTTTTGAGTATATGCAGCGCCTAGAAAGCGATGTGCATGGCTAAGCAAGCGATACTTTTTTAGCTCAGAAAGCTGAGTAACCGCGACCTGTAAATGACTAATGGCATCGCTAAACCTTCCCTCATTAAGCATGAGGTCACCATACGTTAAAGAGTATTTAGCTTCATATTCGGGTAAATTATGCAAGAGTAATACCTGTTTAAAACGCTCCGCCCATTTATGTGCCTCTTCGAGCTGGAAACCGTTTTTTAATGCAACAGTGGTCTTATGGTGAACATCGGCAACTTCTTCCGGCGTTAAGCCCGACTCTAATACTTGGTCGACTTTTTGAAGTGCGCTATCACGTGTTTCTTGTTGCTGAATTTCTTTAATAAAAGCATCATATAAACGCTCATTAGCATGAACTAGCTGACTTAATAGTAGGCAACAAGTAAGCAGGATTATCTTAAAGTGCAACACGTTATCGTCTCTTTGTTATTATCGTTATAAATTGAGCAAAACAGCAGGCGAATAGGCTATCATATTGCGTGAGCATTAAATAATAAATTGTGGTTCTATGCATGTCGAATAATAGTCTAACTCAGTTTTTGCTAGCGTTAAAAAGCGCGGATATAGAAAAAATAAAAGCCGTGTACGCACACGCGACCAAAGACGAGCAGATTGAAGTCCTCAAGTTTCTTTTTCAAAGTGCGCAGGGTAACACTGCACTCTATGGCCACTATCAAGATATAGCGAGTATTTGCTTACAAGCAGCATGCTTTCCAGAAGCGATGATAGCTGCGATTAACTCCTTGGAGAAGTTTGCCTTTTTCTCAACACCTTTGATCCAAGCTGAGCAAATCAATAACCTTAACCCGCAAGGGAATAACATCCTACATATTCTTTTATCGCAAATGCCCGCGAAAGATAACGGTCTAAATTACCTTAGAACCTTATTGCACTTTGAAAGCAAAGAGCTACTTCAAAATGCACTGAGTCAGAGAAACGCAAAAAAGTTAACACCTCTAGAATGCTACTTAGCTTTTAATAGCCATACTGCGCCACTGAGTATTCAAGAATTAAGCGCTTTACTTGGCTTGATGGAAATCGAAAGGCGACATACAAGCGCAGTGGAAAACCACAACGCCAAAGTAATTGAATCACACCTCCTACAACAACATAGGCTCAGTGAATATAAACAATTTCTGCTAGCCACTTACTATCAAAGTAATGCCGGCTAACTTTCCTCAGGCTTTAAATTAAGAGGTTGGCAAACTGGCGATGTATTCACTTGCCGTCATGCGGTGATAGGTGACTTGTTCGTAAAGTAAGTGCGCAGGGTTTGGATCAACCACTTCTATCGGAATTGCTTTGTGCCTTGCTATTTCCAAGGCCATTTGAGTGATATTGACACTAAAGGAAGTGCCCATAAAAATCATTCGATCCGCGGCATACATTCGTGACTGTGCTTCGCTAATACGATACAGATCGGTGTAGTATTCGTCGAATAACAATACATATGGCTTAAGTGACACGCCTTTTTCAGGCCCTCGTTGAGCAATCTTGAAAAGTGCTAACAACGACTCGGCCAATCGACTTTCGTCTACCTCATCCCAAGGGGCAGTAAAGCACTCCGTGGGCTCACCTTGGGTATGAAAGGGTGTCACCTGATCAACACGTCCATGGATCGCAATAAAGTGGTTATTACCCGCTTTACCATCTAAACCGTCAATATTTTGCGTGATCACATTTTTATCACTAAGCCATTGATGAACTTGATTAGGACCGTGATTACGGTAAGTCACAAAACGATGGTAATACCATTTTAAGAATTCTGCCGGTTGCGATTTATACATTGCGCGCGTAGCCATTTCTTGAGGAGTGTAATTAGCCGAACCTATCGTCCAAAAGCCATCCTCTCCTCGAAAGGTTGGGATACCACTTTCGGCACTCACCCCAGCACCTGTGATATACAACGTTTGCAACATGACACAACCTCAACTCAAGTAAATTTGACTCACGATAACGTAAAGTAGATACCCAAGGCTAGCAACACAAGTACACCCGCAAGCCCAAACATAGGCAGCTTGCTACCACTAGATCCAGGCCTTTCGAGCACTTCAGAAGGTGATTCAGTCACTACCGTTTCTTCTTCCACCGGTTGTACATCCACTTTAGTCGACTCATTGGTCGCTGTTTGAGGTGAAGCCTGCGATGAAGCCTGAGCTTCCGCAGTCCCTTCAAAAGCCGTACAAGGGATCTGCCATTGATACCCTTTTCGTGAAAAGGTTTTGATAGCATCATCACCGAACAAAGCTCGTAAATGGCCAATATTTTGAAATACGACCTGATCTGTGACTTTTCGATCTGGCCATACTTTCTCTAAGATGTCTTCTTTACTGTGGATAGTTTGAGGAGCGGATAAAAATAACTCCAATATCTGAGCAGGTTTTTGTTTTAAATTTAGCTTTCTGTCGTCTTTATAAAGCTTTAGCTCTTTGCTATCAAACAAAAAATCCTTAAAAGCGAATTTCATTTCCCTAGTTCCCAACTTGGTCTTAATTACTATAATAATTATTGTTTTATTCGAATTTACTACGACATAACATTGCATTTATAGCGAAACATGCCGCGAAAATATAGGGCAATGTTACATCGGTTTACAAACTATTGATAAAATCGGCTTTTAGTATAGAGCGATCACTCAGAAAATCACTACCTAATCCTTAGAATAATTCGAATAGACTCAAAACCTAAGCGTATATAAACTGCGTTTTCCGTAATTGTTAGGCTGGCTCATGTTACTTGCTTTTGTCTACTCCATGGTGTTGATAAAAACCTCATTACTCGGGTTAGGAGTAGTCAGTATTGTGCTCTCGGTAGCCTTTATCGTCGCGTTACACCTCAACCTCCCAGCCCTGCCAGTCAATGCAAAAAGCAAATTTATTAAATCCTTTAAGTTTGTTCTCTTCGCGCACCTGCTCGGTTACTCGCTGCTAGTGAGTAAACTTTTGTTAATTGATGGTTGGCAAGACGTGCCTATGTTCATTGCAAGTCATTTGATCATGCATCACATATGGAGTGGGCTTATTGCTGCGATTTTGACATTGACGACCATACTAAAATACCAAACGTTCATTGCAAAACCTAAGACAGTTAAAAGCACTTAGCAAGTGCAACTATTTATATTTGTAAAATAAAGCAAACTGAATTCGACGCCTTCTTACACTTTATGACAGCCCCCCAACAGACCTTGACACCAACGCTATTTATACTGTCCTCAAGTTAACCACAACGGACATTGATTATGAAAATTAAAGCGCTTTTATCTCTTGCATTACTCACAACAAGTTTATCGTCTTTTGCAGAACAAAATAACGAGACGCATCGCGTTGGTTTAGACATCTCTGGCGGTGGCGCTTCTTATAAAAGCTCAAGTAAAGATGGTGATGGTGTAGGCCAAGCCTACCTGTATTACAACTATCACTTTACGCCAATTTTGGCGCTGGAATTAGGTTATAACAGCGGTGAAGACTTAGATGATTGGAAGTGTGAAGATGAAAATGATCGCAAGTTTACCTGCACACAAAATAACAAAACTTTGTTTGGTCTTGGTGCTAATAACTTAGAATTTGATAACTTTGTTGTTGCGGCAAAAGGCTACTATCAAATTTCCGACAACAGCTACTTTTACGGCAAACTAGGTGCAAACTATTACGATTACGAAATCACTCGTGGCCGCACTAAATTAATTACCGACGATGGTATCGGCTTTGTTGCTGAAGCCGGTTGGCAATATGACTGGGATAACGGTATGGCAGTTAACCTTGGCTACAAGTACCTTGATATGGGTGACTTGGATACATCGAGCCTATCTCTAGGTGTCAGCTACCGCTTCTAAAGCGGCCTACCCAACCAATAAAAAAGCATGTGGTCTATACATGCTTTTTTATTCTTTAAAGCCGACGTTTTAGCCCTAGGCTTTAATCAAACGCTTTTGTAAGATCTGAACTTGATCGCGCGCTTGAGCTGCTTTTTCAAACTCAAGCTCTTTAGCAAACTTCATCATTTGTGCTTCAAGTCGGTCTATTTCTTTGGCGATCTCTTTCGCATCCATTGCAGGCATACCTGGTTTAAACTTGGCATCGATATCCACCACTTTGTCATCAGCCACTTCCTCACCGAGATCCATTACATCCGTGATCTTCTTATTGAGCGCCGTTGGTGTAATGCCATTAGCCTCATTATACGCCTCTTGCTTTTCTCTACGTCTTTGCGTTTCATCTATAGCTTGGCGCATCGAGTTGGTCACCCTATCACCATATAAAATAGCTTTACCATGTAAGTGACGTGCCGCGCGGCCAATTGTCTGAATAAGAGAGCGCGTCGAGCGTAAGAAGCCTTCTTTATCTGCATCAAGTATGGCAACCAATGAAACCTCAGGCATATCCAAGCCTTCTCGTAACAAGTTGATGCCGACTAGTACATCAAAAACGCCTTTGCGTAGGTCTCGAATGATCTCCATACGCTCAACGGTATCGATGTCAGAGTGTAAGTAACGCACCTTAACGTTATGATCGTTAAGATAATCGGTCAGATCTTCTGACATGCGTTTTGTTAGCGTAGTAACCAGCACACGCTCATTCACTTCCACCCGTTTGTAGATCTCAGAGAGCAAATCGTCAACTTGAGTTGCAACTGGACGCACTTCTACTTCTGGATCTAATAGCCCTGTTGGGCGAATCACTTGCTCAGCAACATCACCCGCTGATTTATTCAATTCATAATCACCGGGTGTCGCCGAAACATAAATGGTCTGCGGCGAAATCGCTTCGAACTCTTCAAACTTTAGTGGTCTATTATCTAGCGCAGACGGTAATCTGAAGCCATATTCAACTAAGTTTTCTTTACGACTGCGATCGCCTTTGTACATTGCCCCCACCTGCGAAACGGTAACGTGAGACTCGTCGATGATCATAAGCGCATCATCCGGCAAGTAATCTAACAAAGTTGGTGGTGGCTCGCCTGGTGCGCGTCCCGATAAATATCGACTGTAATTTTCAATACCAGAGCAATAGCCAAGCTCGGTCATCATTTCAATGTCGTACTGTGTACGTTGAGCGATGCGCTGCTCTTCGACTAAGCGATTTTTATCCAATAATTGATTACGACGCTCTTTGAGTTCCACCTTAATGCGCTCAATGGCATCAAGGATCTTTTCTCTTGGCGTTACATAGTGAGTTTTTGGATAAATAGTCGCGCGAACCAGGTGTTTTTCAACGGCGCCAGTCAAGGGATCAAATAAACTGATCCGCTCTATTTCATCGTCAAACATCTCAACCCGTACCGCAATGGTTTCCGATTCCGCAGGAAAAATATCAATAACTTCACCGCGAACTCGGTAGGTACCACGACTAAAGTCCATATCATTACGCGTGTATTGTAGTTCTGCCAAGCGCCTTAACATGTCGCGCTGATCAATGGTTTCACCGACTTTCAATAACAGCATCATTTTCATGTAAGAGTCGGGATCACCAAGGCCATAAATCGCTGAAACAGAGGCGACGATGATAGTGTCTCTGCGCTCAAGCAACGCTTTGGTCGCAGATAAACGCATTTGTTCTATGTGATCGTTGATAGACGCGTCTTTCTCAATAAAAGTGTCGCTGGCAACGACATAGGCTTCGGGTTGATAATAGTCATAATAAGAGACGAAATACTCAACCGCATTATGAGGAAAGAACTCTTTCATTTCGCCATACAATTGCGCCGCCAGCGTTTTGTTATGCGCCATAATAATCGTTGGGCGGTTAAGGTTATTAATGATGTTGGCCATGGTAAAGGTTTTACCCGTCCCTGTAGCCCCCAGCAAGGTTTGATGTGCAAGGCCTGATTCTAAACCATCGCACAGCTGAGCAATCGCTGTTGGTTGATCACCGTTTGGCTGAAACTCAGAAACTAGCTGAAACTTATCTTCCATTACGCCTCCTTTTGAACCTCGCTTGCTGCAATTTCATTGATCACTTTCTTAAACCAATTGTAAGCAATGGCTGCGGTAAATAAATTCCCCAAAGCAGCGCCTGCAAATAGCCCTGGCAACCCAGCCAACTGTGAGCCTATATAAGCAATGGGTACATAAAATATGAACAGTCGGATCACACTTAGAATGAGCGCATTCATCGGTTTATGCAACGCATTAAATGATGAATTGGTTAATATGATCACGCCTTGAAGGCCGTATCCTAGCGGCATGATATAAATAAATAGCTGTATGGTTTCAACAACAGCAGGCTCATTACCAAAAGTATGACTGATGTAGTAAGCGCTCAATACCAGTAATAGATAGACCGCAAATTGAAAACCAAGCACAAATTTAAGTGTTTGGGTATAGGCATCAGACACACGCTGGTATTGTTTTGCACCAAAGTTCTGACTTACAAAAGGAGGCAAAGTCATAGAAAGCGCCAAAACCACGAGACTTGCGATAGACTCGATACGACTCCCAACGCCAAATGCGGCCACAGCTTCTGGTCCATAACTGGCAATAAGTGCGGTCATTACCGCCATTGCCAACGGCGTCAGCATATTTGCGCCAGCTGCAGGCAGGCCGATGGTGAGAATTTTTTTTGCCGCATTTGTGAAGCTGGTGTATTTTGCAGACAGTGAGATAAGACGTTTTTTAACTATCAGCAAATATAAAATAATAGTTACCCCAAGACTCCAAGATAACACACTGGCCACTGCAGCCCCTTTTACACCCATTGCATCAATTGGCCCAAATCCGAAGATTAATATCGGGTCCAGCACCGCATTTACTAACCCCCCGAGTCCCATGACTAAACTTGGCGTTTTGGTATCACCACTGGCGCGCAGCACTGAATTACCAATCATCGGCGTTATCAATAAAATCGAGCCAATGAACCACACCGACATATAGTCGTGGATAAATGGCATAACCGCTTCACCAGCACCGAGGAGAATAAAGATCTCATCGACAAAAATGAAACCAAGAATAGACAGTAATGAAACGAATATCGCAGAGATAATAATAGCTACTGCGGCATCAAATTTGGCTTCATCGAGCAAATTGCTACCCAAGGCCTTCGCGATAACGGCGGATGTGCCAATACCTAACCCGATGGCTAAGCTAATTACAGTAAAGGTAACAGGAAAGGTGAAGCTGATTGCAGCGAGCGGCTCGGTGCCAAGCATACTAATAAAGAAAGTATCAACGAGATTAAACATCATCAGCGTGATCATCCCGAATATCATGGGGATCGTCATTCGCTTTAAAGTCGCCCCAATATCACCAAAAAGGATATCGTTGCCATTGGAATTTGACTTAGCTTGAGTCATAACAACCTATTTCTGATACTTTAAGCGGCTCATTGTATGCTATTCAAGATGTTGACGCTATGCGGTAAACGTTAAGAGTCGTTATAAAGTCTAAATTAGCAACAGTTACCTATAAAAAGCTTGTATTACGCTACAGGATTAAGGTTTAGTGTTGAAAATAACGATTCAGTATGTTTTGACAAAAAAGTTACAATCCAGCTTGCAAAGTAGCATGTTTTTTGCACAGCCTAAATGGTAAAAAGTTCATAAAAGCTTCACACTGAACAACAAATAAACAAAAATAACCAACCAAATATAAACCATTGATATTATTGAGATTAAATATTTATCGAATTTTACTTGAAACGGCTGCAGCGCCCTAATTTCATAGTCTTGCAATACTTCTCAAATAATAATAAACAATGTTATCCACAGATTCCGTGGATAAGTCGCTCCAAGCCAATAGAATAAAGGTTTTCAGCTTGGAGTAATTTTGATCAATAGCGTGTTTAGTGTGATCATTCTTAAAACAACAACTGGATCAATTTAGATCTCTAGACTAACCTTGCTTCTGGAAGTAAAAAGCATCTAACGACTAAAAATAACAAGGAACACATACCCAACTGTTTTAATTCAACTTTTTATTAAATCATTGATTATCGCTTTAATGATAGTAACTACTTACTGTTTGTCACGCCGCGTTTAAATAGAGATTATCAATACCACACTATTTATGCTCATTGATCTCATTCACGTGATAATTGCAATGATTTAAAGATCTCAAGAAAACATCATAAAATGAGCAGTTAGGGATATAATTCAAACAAAACGTTCAAAAAATACATTAAGCAGAATATAGCACTGTATAGATAAACAGTAAATACTGTATATGTTAATTTTATTCGACATCCCTACACGATGATTTAGGTATTTTATACAGCAGCCCTATCTTTCATATTTTGCAGATCTTCATCATGTAGGCATATTGAAATCAAAACTCACTAAGAGTCATTATATGAACGATGGATAAATTACGTATTGCTCAACTTTTGCTTAGATTACTAGGCGGCAAGTCGAGCGCCGCGATCAAAACCCACTCAGGGGAACCAAAATCAAACAGCAAAGGTCAACAGGCCCTATATCAAGAATTCAAAACTAGCTAAAAAGCCAACAAATAGCGCATTAATTCATCGCTTAGTAGAGTTTTTTACGTTTCTGTGATTTTAGTGGTTGACACCTTGCAATGTCGTCATTAATATTTCGCCCCGTTGAGAGATACGCTTCCCCCTTAGCTCAGTTGGTTAGAGCGACGGACTGTTAATCCGCAGGTCCCCCGTTCGAGTCGGGGAGGGGGAGCCAAATTCTCACACTTGACTATTCCCCCTTAGCTCAGTTGGTTAGAGCGACGGACTGTTAATCCGCAGGTCCCCCGTTCGAGTCGGGGAGGGGGAGCCAAATTCTCACACTTGACTATTCCCCCTTAGCTCAGTTGGTTAGAGCGACGGACTGTTAATCCGCAGGTCCCCCGTTCGAGTCGGGGAGGGGGAGCCAATCAATAAGATATTGCTCAAAAGAGCATTCCCAAAGTTCCAAATTGTTCCCCCTTAGCTCAGTTGGTTAGAGCGACGGACTGTTAATCCGCAGGTCCCCCGTTCGAGTCGGGGAGGGGGAGCCAAAGTCAGCATCTTATTGTAGTTCCCCCTTAGCTCAGTTGGTTAGAGCGACGGACTGTTAATCCGCAGGTCCCCCGTTCGAGTCGGGGAGGGGGAGCCAATTCCACGAAAGCATTAGACTTTTTCCAGCATTTACACTACTCTACAAGCAATATTCTCACTGCATTTGCTCAAATAACAACCATCTCTGTAATTTATCGACCAGACAAAATCAAACCGATGAATTTGATAAAGAAATTGGCAATGCACCCGATACTATGGAATAACCCTCTTTAAGAAGCGTACTATGGCTGGTTTTAAAAAACTTATCGTACTCCAAGTCACCTCTTGGCTATTATTCTCCTTGATTGGTAGCTTTTTTTTCGCAACAAGTTTTGACTCTGCAATCAACAAAGCACAGCAAAGTGCCCATACCATGGTGACAGAGTATATAAAGGATAAGAAACTCACTGAAGTTACTCCTGAACATATCCGCCAAGCCTTAAATAGCGGAGATGTTTTCTCAACTTTTATTGTTCGAGACTTTGACGGTCAAACCGTTTTGCAAGTCAATACACCGAGCAACCTCCCCTTTATCGCCGAACTCATAGAATCAAATATCAATGCTATTCGCCCCCAATTTGCTGTTAACGATACCAAAGACATCAAAATCGAATTCTTGATCAATGCACAAAGTCAGGCGCAATTACTACAACAAGCCCTACTGCTACTTATCATTATTTCAGCGTTAGTGGCTTTTATTCCTGTTTTCTTTATGCAAGGCGTCTATAAAAAGCTCAATCGCAACGTTAGTATGACAGTTGCCAATGCTGTAGATTCATATATCACGCAAAATCAAGTTACCGACAATATTGAATTTGACTTTAACGATGGCAAAGTTGCAGAACTCGGCCAAGATTTAATCCCCTCTTTTAAACGCTTAGCTAGCTTTTTAAAGTCAAAGCAAGAAGACATTAAAAATGCCGCCCATTCTATCAAGCAAGAAGCGTATAAAGATGTAGTTACTGATCTTGGCAACCGTAATATGTTTGTTGAGTACTACGAGCAATATATCGAGTCGTCTGCCAAAAAGGCATTTGGCTCACTGGCGATGATCCGTTGCTCTGAATTACAGGTCATTAACCAAACCCGTGGCTATCAAAAAGGCGATGAATACATTAAGTCAGTATCGGATATCATCAAGCACGTTACAGGTACTTATGCCGGCAGCCAGGTATTCCGTTTAAATAGCTCGGATTTTGCAGTGATCTTACCCAATGTGCCAAGTAAAGAAGCGGAAGAGTTTGGTGAAACACTGCAAGCGCGCTTTACTCAGTTCCAGCAAAACCAAGAACTATCATCGGTTGCAAACACTGGGATCGTGCCTTACGAGAACGGTAAACCACTTGGAGAACTGCTGTCGGTTGTCGATAATGCGATGAGTATGGCGCAAAGCAAGCAAGCCAATGCTTGGCATATTCAACGTGAGTCTGACTTAGTGAATAATGTCAGTGCTGGATTTGGCAACCAAAACTGGCGTCGCGTGATCCGCGATGTGATCAACAGCAAGCGTGTTAGCTTGATGATGCAAAATATCATGCCAATTGGTAAAAATTCTAAAGCCTACGCAGAGATCCAATCCCGCTTCAAAACTGAAGAAGGACAGATGCTGCCAACGGCCTCTTTCCTTGCCATGGCAGAAAAGCTAGAAATGGCCATCGAGATTGATCAGCTGATCATCGACACCTCGCTAGAACTTATCAAAACGCGTAACTTTAATGAAAAGTATTTTGGGATCAATGTTACCGCATCGAGCGCTCATAACGATCAATTTGTGATCTGGTTAGAGCGTCGTTTGTTAAAAGAAACCAATCTAGCCTCTAAACTGGTATTTGAAGTTAGCGAGTTTGGCTTACAGCAAAATATTAAAGCCAGTAAGCGCTTTATTGATATGGTGCACCGTGCCGGCGCTCGTATCACCGTTGAGCGTTTTGGTGTGGGTTTAACGTCGTTTAAGTTCTTTAGAGACTTAAAACCTGACTATATCAAAATGGATGCAAGCTATACTCGGGGTCTTGAAGAAGACAAGAATAATCAATACTTTATGCGATTAATGGTTGACCTTGCACACCGTATCGGTGTCAACGTATTTGCCGAAGGTATCGAGAGCCAAGAAGAGAAACACATCGTCGAAACGCTTTGTTTGGACGGTGTACAAGGCTATTACATCGAAAAGCCGAAGGAAATTTAGGAAGCCGGAGCTTGGATAACTTACCTCTTATCCAAGTTCAACGAAAGTTCCAAGGGCAACTTGTGTGCCCTTCCCTTGATCCCCTGCCGTCGCGCTGACTTTCGCACACTATCATTTGCCACACTAGTTACAATCTGTGTTACTATTGGCAGGAATTATCATTCAAATTTATCCATGTGTATTAAGAAGTTCACAAAGATAAGCTTGAAGATTATTTCGGCACTAGCGGTAATCCAAGATCTAGCAGTAAAATCATTCTATCACCATGATTTTATTGCTAAAAGCTCATTTATTTAGCCTGATAAGCAAACTCTGAATTAGGATTACTTGCTAATAACTGAATGAAAACTGTCAGCATTATATGACAAGCTACAGCCTCACACTATTTGAGACGCTAGCTAAAATGATAGCAGGCACATGTTTTCACTTAAAAAATTCAAAGCGGAACGGTGCTATCGGTTTAATTCTACTAAAAAGTATTTTTAGCAAAATTAAATCCATTCAAAACTTGCACCTAGTAAGTTCTTTAATACAGTTAACTATCACCTCGATTTGACGGGAAAAACCCGCATAAAGTGAATAAGTTATAGAGGCAGGAATGACCGAATACATTTTGTTGCTCATTGGCACAGTGCTGGTGAATAACTTCGTTTTAGTCCAATTTTTGGGCTTATGTCCATTTATGGGGGTATCTGGAAAATTGGATACCGCAGTGGGAATGTCGTTAGCGACCACCTTTGTTCTCACGCTAGCCTCAGTTACCAGCTATTTGGTCAATCAGTATATTTTATTGCCGCTCGACCTCACTTTTTTAAGAACAATGAGCTTTATTTTGGTTATCGCGGTAGTTGTACAATTTACGGAAATGGTGGTGCGTAAAACCAGTCCAACCTTGTATCGGTTACTGGGGATTTTCTTACCTTTGATCACCACCAACTGCGCTGTACTAGGCGTCGCACTACTTAATATCAAAAAAGACCACACCTTTTTAGAGTCTGCTGTCTATGGCTTTGGCGCTGCGGTTGGCTTTTCTATGGTTTTGGTGCTATTTGCCGCTTTGCGTGAGCGTTTAGCTGTCGCTGACGTGCCGACACCGTTTAAAGGTGCATCGATAGCAATGATCACCGCAGGACTTATGTCGCTTGCGTTTATGGGCTTTTCTGGATTGGTTAAGTTTTAGATATGACATTACTTTACGCATTACTTGCGCTGGGTGCGCTGGCGCTTATTTTTGGTATTGTGCTTGGCTATGCAGCAGTGAAATACCGAGTTGAAAGCAACCCAATTGTTGAACAGATAGACGCCATTCTGCCACAAACTCAATGCGGCCAGTGTGGCTATCCCGGCTGTCGACCGTACGCTGAAGCGATTGCAAATGGCGATGACGTAAATAAATGCCCTCCAGGCGGTGAAGCAACAGTGAAAAAACTGGCGGACTTAATGGGCGTAGAAGCAAAGCCACTGGCTGGCGGAGAAGACGCAGAGCCGGTCAAGAAGGTGGCTTACATTCGTGAAGACGAATGTATTGGCTGTACCAAATGCATTCAAGCTTGTCCCGTTGATGCCATCGTTGGTGCAACCAGACAAATGCACACCGTGCTCATCGACGAGTGCACAGGCTGCGATCTGTGTGTCGAGCCCTGCCCGGTCGATTGTATTGATATGATCCCGGTTGCACAGACCAAGCAAACGTGGAAGTGGCAGCTAGACGCCATTCCTGTGACACAGATTGATTAAGAGGTTTAAGTGGAAACATTACTTGAACAAATAGAAAGCGGAAAACTGTGGCAGTTCCCAGGTGGCATCCATCCACCAGAGCAAAAGACATTATCTAACCAACAACCGATTGCTCGTTTACCTTTGCCTGATAAACTAATCCTGCCACTAAAGCAGCACATTGGTGCCAATGGTAGCCTGTTAGTTAACTCTGGCGATCACGTCCTTAAAGGGCAAGCATTGACGGCTCCCGGCACGAACTGGTCGCTGCCCATTCATGCCCCCACATCTGGCACCATTGAAGCGATAAAGCCGATGCCGTCGGCGCATCCATCCGCGCTACCTGAGCTCAGTATTATTTTGCGCCCAGACGGTGAAGATAAGTGGACACCACTGAATCCAATTAGCGGCATTAGCACGCTTGATAACAAACAGCTTATCGATATTATCCACCAAGCTGGTATTGCCGGTATGGGCGGTGCGGGATTCCCAACCTATGTCAAAGCAGACAGCCCAAAGCCCATTGAGTTTTTAGTCGTCAATGGCATTGAGTGCGAACCATATATTACAGCCGATGATCGTTTGATGCGTGAGCACGCCAAAGAAATCATCGCAGGCGTCGAAGTGCTACAAGGCATATTGAAGCCACAAAAAGTATTATTTGGCATTGAAGATAATAAACCAGAAGCCATTGCGGCTATCACCGCAGCAGCTCAGCATAATCAGGATATCTTAGTCCGTAGTGTGCCAACCAAATACCCCTCTGGTGGTGAAAAGCAACTGGTAAAGCTATTAACTTCCAAAGAAGTACCAAGTGCTGGAATACCAGCAGATATCGGCGTTCTAGTGCAGAACGTTGGAACACTGTTCGCAATTTGGCAAGCCATTTTTGAGGGTAAACCCCTTATTGAGCGCGTAGTTACCGTAACCGGTAATACCATTACTCAGCCAAGCAATGTGTGGGCTTTACTCGGCACTGAAATAAAGCACTTGCTAGACTCACAAGGCTTTTCGCCAGTAGAGGCGCAGCGTGTCGTCATGGGTGGTCCAATGATGGGCTTTACCTTGCCATCGGTTAGGATCCCTGTGATCAAAACCACCAACTGTATACTCGCGCCAGACAACCAAGAACTTGCGATCCCGGGTGATGAAAAGGCATGCATTCGCTGTAGTGCCTGTGCAGATGCCTGCCCTCAAAGCTTATTACCACAGCAGTTACAATGGTTTGCTAAAGGCAAAGAGTACCAAAAGTTAGAGGAATACAACCTCTTTGACTGTATCGAATGTGGTGCGTGCTCTTATGTTTGCCCGAGCGAAATCCCCTTGGTGCAATACTATCGTGTAGCCAAAGCCGACATTCGCGAACAAAAGCTTGAACAAGTCAAAGCAGAGCGTGCTAAAGAGCGTTTTGAGGCAAGAAAAGAGCGCTTAGAGCGCGAACAAGAAGAACGCCAAAATAAACATAAACGCCGTTCGGCAGGCGCTGCACCAAAAGCCGCAGATAAAGAAAAAGTGCAAGAAGCACTCTCACGCGTTAAAGATAAGCAGTCAGATAAATCCGCTGTCCAAGCTGCGATTGCACGTGCCAAAGCCAAACGAGGTGAGAACGGCGAATTAGAGCCGGATAACAGCGCCATTGCTGAAGAGCGTGCAAAACGCAAAGCCCAGGCGCGTAAATATAAAGAAGAAAAAACTGATCAGCCTGAAAGCACAGATAAAAAAGATGCAGTAGCCGCCGCCATTGCTCGCGCTAAGGCGAAAAAAGCCGCGGCCCAAACTGCGCCTGAATCTGAACCAGCCGCAGCAGATGATAAAAAGGCAGCCGTAGCTGCTGCAATCGCCCGGGCCAAAGCCAAAAAAGCAGCCGCAGAAGAAACAGCAGAACCTGAAGCCAATGCAGCGCCAAGCGATAAAAAGGCAGCGGTTGCAGCCGCAATTGCCAGGGCTAAAGCCAAGAAAGCTGCAAAAGAAGCTGGCGAGAGCACAGGCGAGCAAGCAGAGGCTGTTCAAAGCGCTCAAACCGATAACGCTGAGGAAGATCCACGTAAAGCCGCCGTTGCTGCAGCAATTGCCAGAGCTAAGGCTAAGAAAGCTGCTAAAGAGGCTGAAGGAGCAGGCGCAAGCGTGAGCGAACAAGCAGAAGCCGCTCCAACACAAAGCGCTGAGGAAGATCCACGTAAAGCCGCCGTTGCCGCCGCAATTGTCAGAGCTAAGGCCAAGAAAGCTGCTAAAGAGGCTGGCGAGAACACAGGCGAGCAAGCAGAAGCCGCTCCAACACAAAGCGCGGAGGAAGATCCACGTAAAGCCGCCGTTGCCGCTGCAATCGCCAGAGCTAAAGCCAAGAAAGCTGCTAAAGAGGCGGAAGAAGCAGGTGAAAGCGAGAGCGAGCAAGCTGAAACTACTCAAACAGAAAGCACCGAGGAAGATCCACGTAAAGCCGCTGTTGCCGCAGCAATCGCTAGAGCTAAGGCCAAGAAAGCCGCTAAACAGGCGGAAGAAGCAGGTGAAAGCGAGCAAGCCGAAGCTACTCAAACCCAAAGCCTGAGTGAGCAAAGCAAAGAAGTAAATGAGCCAACGGCGGGATCAGAAACAGACTCCAGCCGTACAGAGCAAGATGCTGAGGGCACATCTGAGCAGCAACAAGCACTTAGCCCTGAAGCACGTAAAAAAGCCGCCGTTAAAGCCGCAATTGCAAGAGCAAAAGCGAAGAAGCAAGCGAAAGAACAAGAAGGAAATGAACCGTCATGAAACTAACCATGGCCTCATCCCCGCACAATCATAGCCATAAGTCGGTCAACAAAATCATGATGACCGTCATGGCAGCCTGTATTCCCGGGATCTTAGTCCAAACCTACTATTTTGGTTTTGGTGTATTGATCCAGTTGGCTTTGGCGCTTATTACCGCAAGCCTTGCTGAAGCGCTAGTGCTAAAGCTAAGACGTCGAGCGATATGGTCCAGCCTCAGCGACGGCAGTGCTTGGCTCACCGCTGTGCTGCTGGCCATCAGTATTCCGCCGCTAGCCCCTTGGTGGATAACCGTCATTGGTGCATTTTTTGCCATCGCAATTGTAAAACAGCTATACGGAGGCCTAGGCTTTAACCTTTTCAACCCAGCCATGGCGGCCTATGTATTATTGCTGATCTCCTTCCCTGTACAAATGACCTCGTGGTCACCCATTCAAGCGCTCACGTTAGAGTCGCTAAGCTTTGTCGACCAACTCGCGATGATCTTTACCGAGTCCACCAGTCAAGGGGTTACACTTGACGTTTGGCGTGCAGGCGTGATTGACGGCGCGACTGGTGCAACGCCATTAGACTCGGTAAAAACCGCTGTCTCACAAGGCTTAACCGTGAATGAGGCGATGAGTAAGCAGGGTTTTGGAGCGCTTGCAGGACTTGGTTGGCAATATGTTAACTTGGCCTTTTTGCTAGGTGGTCTTTATCTGCTAAAAGCCAAAGTGATCAACTGGCATATTCCTGTGGCCTTTATTGCCAGTCTTGGCCTTGCTAGCGCAATTGGCTATATCATTGCCCCTGAGTCAGAGCCGGGCACCCTATTCCACTTGTTAAGTGGCGGCGCTATGCTTGGTGCCTTTTTTATTGCCACCGATCCGGTGTCGGCCTCCACCACTAACTTAGGTCGTCTGATTTACGGTGCGGCAATCGGCTTTACCGTCTATGTTATTCGCCAATTTGGTGGTTACCCAGACGCGGTTGCCTTTGCCGTTGTGATCATGAATATGGCCGTACCACTTATCGATCATTACACTCAGCCTCGTACTTATGGTCATGGAGCAAAATCATGATAATTCAATCGATGCAGAAAAATGGCCTCATCCTCGCAGCATTTGCACTGGCAACAACAGGAGCGGTCGCACTGATTAATGACCTCACCAAAGATAAAATTGCCAGCCAAGAGCAGCAACACCTAATGCAATTACTTTCTCAGGTTATTGCAGCAGATAAGTACGACAATACACTGTATTTGGATTGCACCACCAGCAACGCCTTAGAACTCGGCCCAGGCGGCCCACACACAATTTACAGAGCCAGACTCAATGGCGAACCCTCAGCCCTGTTAGTGAGACATATCACCCCAAAAGGCTACAGTGGCAATATTGATGTCTTAACCGCTGTCGATAGGCAAGGTTTGATCTCAGGCGTGCGTGTAACGCGCCATGAAGAAACCCCAGGACTTGGTGATAAGGTAGAGCTGGCAAAATCGGCTTGGGTAACGACTTTCAACGGCGTTCAAGTTGAAGGTGAAGCAGACCCTAAAATGAATGTGAAAAAAGACGGCGGTCAATTTGATTCATTTACCGGCGCAACCATAACCCCACGCGCTGTAGTAACCTCGGTAAATCAGGCCGCATGGTTTGCCAAAACTCATTTTGATGCGCTATTTAACGCGCCTAATACTTGCGAGGTGTCGCAATGAGTCAGTTAAAATCGCTCTTTCAAGAAGGTACATGGCAAAATAACCCTGCACTGGTACAGCTTTTAGGTCTGTGTCCACTCCTTGCGGTGACTTCAACGGTAACCAATGCGTTAGGGCTTGGTATTGCCACTTTACTGGTACTGGTTGGCTCTAACTTTACCGTATCCGTTGTGAGAAATTGGGTGCCAAAAGACATTCGTATTCCCGTGTTTGTGATGATCATCGCCGCCTTTGTTACGGTTATTCAACTACTCATGAACGCTTATACCTTTGGTCTGTATCAATCCCTTGGCATATTTATACCGTTGATCGTGACCAACTGCGCCATTATTGGTCGTGCCGAGGCATTCGCTTCGAAGAATAGTCCGTTGTTATCGGTTTGGGATGGTTTAATGATGGGGCTGGGTTTTGCACTGGTGCTATTTGTACTGGGTGCAATGCGCGAACTCATTGGTCAAGGAACACTATTTGATGGTGCCGAGCTACTCCTTGGCAACTGGGCAAGTGTATTGCGTGTTGAGATCTTCTCATTCGATCATCAATTTTTAGTTGCAATCCTGCCACCTGGCGCCTTTTTGGGCCTTGGTTTTTTGATTGCCGCTAAAAACATTATCGACGCTCAGCTCAAAGCCAAAACAGCGCCAACAGCCGAAGAAGTAAAAGGCCCAAGAGCACGGGTCACTAACTTAAACTAATGTGGTAATAATAAAGCCAGTTTGCAGCGATACCGTCACTATCGCTGCTTAATGAAAATAACCGCATGCTACCGTCATTGAATTTAGCAAGTAAATCTTATGAATAAACAAAAACGTATAGAAATACTCACGCGACTCAGGGACGAAAATCCGCACCCTGAAACCGAACTAGAATACTCGTCACCATTCGAGCTTTTAGTTGCCGTTACCCTCTCAGCACAAGCCACTGATGTTGGAGTGAACAAAGCAACGCGCAAACTCTTCCCTGTTGCCAACACGCCTGAGAAAATTCTGGAGCTTGGCCTTGAAGGCTTAAGAGACTATATCAAAACCATTGGTTTATTTAATTCAAAAGCCAATAACGTCTATAAAATGTGTCAGATCCTCGTCGACAAACACGGCTCCGAAGTTCCTGAAAACCGTGAAGCACTAGAGGCACTACCAGGCGTGGGTCGCAAAACCGCCAACGTGGTACTAAACTGCGCCTTTGGCTGGCCGACTATTGCTGTTGATACGCATATTTTCCGCGTTTCCAATCGCACCAAATTTGCCATGGGTAAAGATGTAGTAGCAGTCGAACAAAAGCTAGAAAAGGTTGTACCAAAAGAGTTTAAAGTGGATGTCCACCACTGGCTCATTCTCCATGGCCGCTATGTGTGTACTGCGCGTAAGCCAAAGTGCGGCAGCTGTATTATTGAAGACTTATGTGAGTTTAAAGAGAAGACTGATAGTTAATCTTTGTTTTAGCATATGCACAACTTTTATTTATGGAGATTGTTGCTACTTTTTTGTTTCGTTGAATTATCTGAAAACACAGATCGCTGCGTAAAGCAGCTCCTACTTCACGCCACATTCGTATCGACGTGATAGCCAGCCTAAGGTAATACCACTGCTGAATACCCTATTCCATCTGGTCCGTTACCAGTAGGGAGTTCAAATAAGGTTTTGCCAGATACAATATCTATAACAAGGACCTTATTTTTTTGGTAAGCGGATAAAAATAAAGTGCGATCGTCTGGATGGAGGATCACGCCTTTTGGTCCAGTTCCCAGCTCAAACTTTATTTGACGCAGCTTTTCTTTGTGCATTGCATCGATCACATCAAGGGTGTGATTCCTATAGTCTGGGATCACAGCAAGCTGCTCATCGCGGGTAAGTAACACACGGTATGGAAAGCTATAGCCTTTCCATTGCTTAATTATACGCTCATTTGCTACATCAAACACGGTAACTAAGCCATCATCGTTGCTACCAACCCAGAGCTCTGAGCCACTTTTATTTATGGTGATAGCCTCTGGTACTTTTGGCATTGAAATTTTGCGAAGTAAGGCACCTGACTTTACATCTAATTCAGACACTGAATCTGCGCGCATATTTGTGGTGTAAACACGCTCGCTAGACGCCGGCAGCGCCACCATATGAGAGCCTCTTTGCTCTGTTGCAATTACTTTATCAATTTTCCCCGACTCTATATCAACGATTACCACACTGTCGGAGCCTTCAGACGATACTGCAACGCGTTTTTGGTCCTTTAAAAACAACACGCCATGTGGGCTTGGGTAACGAGATAAATCAATGGTTTTTACCTTTTTTGCTTGTCGAACGTCAAAAACACTTAAACTATTGCCACCTGCATAATTAGTGACGACAGCCGTGTACCCGTCGGCACTCATTGCCAATTCATGTGGACCTCCGCCAGTTGCGAGCGTCAGCTTAATTTTTCGGCTGCTAAGATCGATGAAATCAACCGAGTCCCCCTTTTTATTTACAACAACCAATGTTCCCGACAAGTTATTTGTATCAGCCCATGAAGGGAAGCTGATTAAACACCCAAATAAGAACACATACACAACATAATTAACCAATCTCATTTTGACTCCTTTTGATCTGTTAGCTAGTACTATTGTTTTTATAACTACCGACTGTATTTATCATTGAAAAGCAATCGTAATACAGCTTTCAAAAACACCCTATCCCAAATTTAACTCAGACACGCCTGATACTCGAAACCTTCCTGTTTCCTATGTTGAATAGCACACTTTCCATCACTCGCAACAACTTCCTCGCCTACATCCGTTTTACAATTTCTGGAACATTTGCAAAGTATTGATTTCACAAATCACTGCGCTTTCTTTATGCTAATGAAAGTCTTTAAATTTTAATGCGAATATCATTATGCTACCTGTCCTTCGTATCTTGTTAATAGAACAAGAGCCAGCTGTATTGCAAGCGCTCTCAAGCAATCTGTCAAAAACGATCCCTAACTTTGAGCGAGAGGATGTTCAAATCGATATTATTGAATGTCTCGAACTTTCAAAAGCCTTGGAGCATGTCACTGAAGATGGTGATATTCAAGCCGTCGTGCTGAGTTGGGATGTGCACAACAAAAGTGGCGAACAAACCTATAGTCGCTTTATCGAGCAATTAAAAAGTATTCGTCTAGAATTACCGGTTTACGTTATTGGTGATGACACTAAAGGGCTTGAGATAGTCAACGAATCCGAGGAAATCGAGTCTTTCTTCTTTAAAGATGAAGTTATCTCAGATCCTGAAGCCATTTTAGGATATATGATCAACGACTTTGATGACAGAGCCGAGACGCCATTTTGGACGGCGTATCGCAGCTATGTCGGCGAAGCGAACGACTCTTGGCATACTCCAGGTCACAGCGGCGGTTCGAGCTTTAGAAACTCTCCTTATATCAAAGATTTTTATCAATTTTATGGCCGTAATGTCTTTGTCGGAGACTTGTCTGTATCGGTTGATTCGTTAGGTTCACTGTCAGACAGCACCAATACCATTGGCCGCGCTCAGGAGTCCGCAGCGGCAACGTTTGAGGTTAAACGCACCTACTTCGTGACCAACGGTTCGTCCACCTCGAATAAAATTATTTTGCAAACCCTCCTTCGCAAGGGCGATAAGGTGATCATCGACCGCAACTGTCATAAGTCTGTGCACTATGGCATTTTGCAATCGGCCAGTTTCCCAATCTATTTGTCGAGTATCTTAAATCCAAAATATGGCATATTTGCACCGCCTTCACTGGCCGATATTAAGCAAGCGATTGAACAAAATACCGATGCAAAACTACTGGTGCTCACAGGCTGTACCTATGATGGTTTGCTGAGCGACCTGAAACAAGTCGTAGAATTTGCCCATCAGCATGGCATCAAAGTCTTTATTGATGAAGCTTGGTTTGCTTACTCGCTATTTCACCCTAGCTTGCGCCATTACTCCGCCATTCATGCAGGTGCCGATTATGTCACTCATTCGGCGCATAAAGTCGTATCGGCATTTTCGCAGGCATCTTATATCCATATTAACGACCCTGATTTTGATGCTGACTTCTTCCGTGAGATTTACAGTATCTACGCCAGCACCTCACCCAAATACCAGCTTATTGCGTCTTTGGATGTGTGCCAAAAGCAGCTAGAGATGGAAGGCTATAAGTTACTCAATGCACTGCTGAACCATGTTGCAGAGTTCAAACAGCAGATGGCCTCGCTCAAGCATATTAAAGTGCTTGATAAGCAAGACTTTATGAATATATTCCCACATTTTAGTGGCGATAATATGGGGCATGATCCACTTAAAATCCTCATCGATATTAGTGAGCTGCCATACTCATTAAAGGATATTCATAAGTTTCTGCTGGACGAAATTGGGCTGGAGATTGAGAAATATACACACAGTACCATCTTAGTCTTACTAACCTTGGGTGGTACACGCTCAAAGATCATTCGTTTATACAATGCCTTAAAGAAACTTGATGGCGGCAAGGTAAAACTATCGAAGTCAACGCGACGCTCACGCTTACCTGAGAATTTGCCCGCTATTGACCTTGCTTGTATCCCTAGCGATGCCTTCTACGGCGAGCGTGAATCTGTACCTATTAGCAAGAGCAACAACCGTATTTGTGCAGGTTTAGTCACCCCGTATCCTCCGGGTATTCCGCTTTTGGTGCCAGGTCAACATATTACCCAAGAGCATATTGAATATCTCAAGGAACTGGCAGGCCAAGGATTGACCATTCAAGGTAGTTTCGATGGTGAGATCTACGTGCTTAAAGAGGACAAATAACGCGAGCTAATACCAGTTATCTTAATTAAGTGGTCTATTTTGAGGCGAGAAAATCTTGTCGATAACAAGGCAAAAATTTTGCTATTTAGTTGTTCTAAATAAAAAAGTTTTAGCGCTGTTAGCGTCAGGTTTACTCCTTCAAATTGAGCAAGTATTAAGGTTAATTGGTATAGTATCATTATCCAGTACTAGGCAGCCTGCCGTAAGATATCGCTGCCTAGAATAAACAACTTAAAGCACTTTATTTTTCTTTCCATATCCCAAATACTGATTTAATGTTAACCACCCACTAATTTAAGCGCTATTTTGGCACAGCTATTGCTTATCAAATCACAGATGTCATTTTTTTGATTTGGAGTTTTGTATGGAATTTGCGTTGCTTGCTATTTTGGCTCTAGTGGTCGTTGCTTCCATTGTCGCTTCTAAGTACACCGATGTAGGTGGCAATCCTTATCCGTTTAATCGTAAAGAATCTGTTTTTACCACCGTTGAAGCCTCGTTTCTACATTTATTAGAACGTGCTGTTGGCGATAGATATAAAATCGTTAGCCGCATTAAACTCATTGATGTAATTGAGTGCAAACCGGGGATCTCTCCAAAAGCACGTCGTGCCGCGGTAACTAAAGCTAAGAATAAACAGTTGGATTATGTTTTGGTAGACAAAGAGACACTGAAAATTGTTGCCGCTGTAGACTTAGTCAATAATTCCAATAAAAATGGCCATAAGGCGCAAAAAGATTGGTTTGTCAGTGGCGCTCTGGAATCTGCGGGTATTCCACACATTCGTATGAAAATCAAAAGTGGCTACCAAAGCGCTGAGGTTCGTGCGGCAATCTTATTCAAGCTTGGCCAAAAAGTGGAGATGCCAAAGAAAACCAGAAACCGCACCTACAAACCTGCGGTACTGTCCCCTTCACAGGCAAAAGCACAGTCAACTCAGTTGGCAGAAATCTAGCAAAACGGGCGTCAGCCCGTTTTTTGTTTTACCTATCAAAACCCCTTTCGTATAATAAAAGCAATTTTGACACTGGGGCGTTCCCCACCACAAATTAGGAATCTTTTGATGAAAGTAGGCATTATCGGCGCAATGGAGCAAGAAGTTACCATTTTGCGTAACACCATGGAAAACCCGCAAACATTGACCAAAGGTGGCTTTACTTTTTATACCGGCAAACTGGCTGGTCTTGATGTAACGCTTGTACAGTCTGGCATTGGTAAAGTGGCAGCAACAGTTGCGACAACTTTGCTGATCGACAACTTTGCGCCAGATTGCGTGATCAACACGGGTTCTGCAGGTGGTTTTGAACCATCACTAAACGTCGGCGATGTGGTTATTTCAAATGAAGTACGTCATCACGATGTTGATGTTACTGCATTTGGCTATGAAATTGGTCAAGTTCCACAAATGCCTGCTGCGTTCACTTCGCATGCAAAATTAGTTGAAGCTGCAGAGCAAAGCGTACATGAGCTTGAAGGCATTCAAACTATGGTTGGTTTGATCTGTACGGGTGACTCATTTATGTGCGACCCAGTACGCATCGACAAGGCGCGTGCAGACTTCCCTACGATGTTAGCAGTCGAAATGGAAGGTGCGGCAATTGCGCAGGCTTGTCATTCTTTAAACACGCCATTTGTTGTGATCCGCTCGCTATCTGATATCGCCGGCAAAGAATCACCGCAATCATTCGAAGAGTATCTAGAAGTTGCTTCTGTAAACTCTTCTAAGATGGTGATGGCACTACTTAATAAGCTGGATAAGGTTACGCTTTAGTGCTCGACAGCTTGCTTCAGGCCCATGAGGGCCTGATCATTTTCTTACTGGCGATTTTTGCCAGCCTAGGGGTAAGGTTATCAACACTTTATCACCCTAATCTTATTCTTAGCC
Organism: Pseudoalteromonas sp. DY56-GL79; assembly: GCF_041414765.1. Classification (NCBI taxonomy): domain Bacteria; kingdom Pseudomonadati; phylum Pseudomonadota; class Gammaproteobacteria; order Alteromonadales; family Pseudoalteromonadaceae; genus Pseudoalteromonas; species Pseudoalteromonas sp. DY56-GL79. The sequence continues at coordinate 52,299 of NZ_JANHZS010000030.1, forward strand.
TTGTTTTTAAAGCCATTGCCGAAAGAGTTTATCGCCCCAAAGCGGCTTCTAGTTATCAACTTTTATCCGGCACACTCGGCTTCCTCCTACCAATATTAACTATCACTGTATTAACTCATGCGATTATTAGCTTTGCTTTTTATCCTAATTGGCTCGGTGGGCTGGTGTTGTTTTTATGCTTAGATATTAGCCATGAAAGCCGTGCTAAGCGTATTTCCGCATTGATAAAATCAAAGCAAAAAGTAACCGCAAGAGCCGTGTTGCAAGGAATGGTAGCAAGAGATGTAGAGAAGCTAACAGAGCTTGGTATTTGTAAAGCCGCCATAGATAGCACCGCATTAAATACCTTGCGCCATTTTTTTGTCATTGCTTTACTGTATCTAGCAGCAGGTCCCTATCTCGCGCTATTTTATAAACTATTACTACTGTGTGACCACGCTTGGCGGCAAGTAATGCTCCCCTCAAGCCGTTTTATGGCAAGTCTTTCCCGCATGATTTGGCTCGTTGAGTTTGTGCCTATTCGATTATTAATTACCTGCTTTTCGTTGCTACTTAGACCAAAGCAAACTTGGCACTACATTAAATACTACGGCCGTCACTTTAGCCAAACGAATACTGGATGGGCACTGAGCTTTTTTGCAGCAAATTTACATACACAACTCGCAGGGCCGCGTTTTTATTTTGGTGAACGTTTTGACGTGATGCGGGTAGGTGCAAAAGCGCAACCCTCATCTGAACATATTCAGCATTTACTCGGACTACTCAACCAAATGCGCTGGCTATTTATTGCCACTTCCGCCTTACTACTTGTAATTATTAATTTTCTCAGGCTGATGGCTTAGGATACTTAGAAAAATAAGCTCTCCCACTTAGCCAAAAACAAAAAACCCAGCACAAGGCTGGGTTTTTAAAAGCTCAGAAAAACTTACTTTTTCTTCACTGCTTTTTTATTTGGAAGGTCAGTGATTGAACCTTCGAAGATTTCAGCAGCTAGACCGATTGACTCGTTCAGCGTTGGGTGAGCGTGGATAGTAAGCGCTAGGTCTTCACCGTCAGCACCCATCTCTACTGCTAGACCGATTTCACCAAGCATTTCACCTGCATTGATACCAACCATAGCACCACCGATCACACGGCCTGACTCTTTATCAAAGATAAGCTTAGTAGAACCTTCAGTACGTGCAGAAGCGATTGCACGACCAGAAGCAGCCCACGGGAATACCGCAGTTTCAATGCTTAGACCTTGCTCTTTTGCTTCTTTCTCAGTCACACCAACCCAAGCGATTTCTGGATCTGTATATGCAATTGAAGGAATACACTTAGGATCGAAGTAATGCTTCTTACCAGAGATAACTTCAGCAGCAACGTGACCTTCATGAACCGCTTTGTGTGCAAGCATAGGTTGACCTACGATGTCACCGATAGCGAAGATGTGATCAACGTTGGTTTTCATTTGCTTGTCAGTGCTGATAAAGCCACGCTCATCAACATTTACGCCCGCTTTGTCAGCGTCGATTAGCTTACCATTTGGTGTACGACCAACAGCAACTAGTACTTTGTCATAACGAACTTGGCCTTCTGGTGCTTGCTTGCCTTCGAAAGATACGTAGATACCGTCTTCTTTCGCTTCAACAGCAACAACTTTAGTAGAAAGCATTACGTTAAACTTGTCTTTAACGTACTTTTGGTAAATCTTGATAACGTCTTTGTCTGCCGCTGGTACTAGTTGATCAGCAAACTCAACTACGTCAATCGCTGAACCTAGTGAACGGTAAACAGTACCCATCTCGAGACCGATGATACCACCACCTAGTACAAGTAGCTTTTCAGGCACGTCTTTAAGCTCAAGTGCACCTGTAGAGTCGATGATACGCTCGTCTTCAGGAATGAAAGGTAGGCTTACAGGCTGAGAACCCGCTGCAATGATTGCGTTTTCAAAGGTCACTGTTTTCGCACCATCAGCACCTTCAACTGCGATAGTGTTAGAACCTGTGAACTTACCGTAGCCATTAACTACAGTTACTTTACGCATCTTAGCCATTCCGCCAAGACCACCAGTAAGTTGACCGATAACAGACTCTTTCCATGAACGGATTTTGTCTAGATCAATTTGTGGAGCACCGAAAGAAACACCGTGAGAAGCCATTTCAGCTGCATCGTCAATTACCTTTGCAACGTGAAGAAGGGCTTTTGAAGGGATACAACCAACGTTCAAGCACACACCACCTAGCGTGTCGCGAGATTCGATTAGTGTAACGTCTAAACCTAAGTCTGCTGCACGGAATGCTGCAGAGTAACCACCAGGACCACCGCCTAGTACAACAACTTGAGTTTTGATTTCGTTGCTCATGTTATTACCTTAACTGTTATTTGAACGGGTTTACTCGTCGAGAGTAGCCGACCCAAAGTGCCTGCCAAACACCCGATTCGGGGCACAGGGCAGAGAGAGTTATTATTGCTCGAAAGTGTATCATTCACACTCTCTGTTGTCCCGCCTAATTATCAAGCGGAACAATAAAATACAAGAAAACCGCATCACCTAAATCATGCGGTTTCTATTCTTACATTACTAGCTGGCGAATATCGCTTAGGTAGTTTGCAAGTGTCACAGTAAAGCGAGCTGCTAGCGCGCCGTCAATGACACGATGGTCGTATGAACAGCTTAGCGGCACCATTAGGCGCGGCTCAAACTCTTTACCATTCCATTTCGGTTTGAAGTCTGACTTAGAAACACCCAAAATCGCAACTTCAGGAGCATTAACGATTGGCGTAAACGCCGTACCGCCGATACCGCCTAGGCTTGAAATAGTGAAACAGCCGCCCTGCATATCAGCAGACGTCAGTTTACCATCACGTGCTTTCTTAGAAATTTCCATCAACTCGCGTGATATCTCAATGATGCCTTTCTTGTTCACGTCGCGAACAACAGGAACCACTAGACCATTTGGTGTATCAACCGCGATACCGATGTGAACATATTTCTTCAAGATTAAGCTCTCACCATCTTCAGATAGTGAAGAGTTAAACGTTGGGAACTCTTCAAGTGCTTTTGCAGCCGCTTTCATCACGAATACTAATGGCGTGATCTTCACACCCATTTTCTTCTTCTCAGCTAGCACGTTCTGTTCTTTACGGAACGCTTCAAGCTCTGTGATATCAGCTTCGTCAAACTGCGTAACATGTGGGATTTGTACCCAGTTACGGTGAAGGTTTGCACCCGATAGCTTGTTGATGCGAGAAAGTTTCTTCTCTTCAATTTCACCAAACTTGCTGAAATCTACTTTTGGCCAAGGAATAAGACCAAGCTCACCGCCGCCAGTGTTGCCACCTTTTGCGATTTGACCAGACTCAACTTGCTTAACCAGCTCTTTCACGTAGTTTTGTACGTCTTCTTTTAGTACACGGTTTTTACGACCTGTACCTTTAACGCGAGCTAGGTTAACTCCAAACTCACGCGCTAAACGACGTACCACAGGTGATGCGTGGGCATACTGATCATTGGCCACAAAGTCATCTTTTTGTGCAGAAGCTTTTGGTGCTTCAGCTTTTGCCGCGGGAGCCGCTGATTGAGCTGGTTTTGCTTCAGTTTTAGCTGCTGCCTGAGGTGCAGGTGCCGCGCCCTTTACTTCGAATACGAAGATTAAAGAGCCCGTTGATACTTTGTCGCCCGCATTGACTTTGATCTCTTTAATCGTACCTGCAAACGGTGCTGGTACTTCCATTGAGGCTTTGTCGCCTTCAACCGTGATAAGAGATTGTTCGTCTTCAACGCTGTCGCCAACAGCAACCATGATTTCAGTGACTTCAACTTCGTCGCCACCGATATCTGGTACATGCACTTCTTTTTCAGCTGATGCAGCTGGTGCTTGCTCTGCAGCTGGCGCTTCTGCAGCTTCAGTAGTCGCAGGCGCATCACCGCTACCTGCCACTTCGAAGATGAAGATCAATGAACCGGTTGACACTTTGTCACCTGCGTTGATTTTCACTTCTTTAATAGTACCTGCAAATGGTGCTGGTACTTCCATTGAAGCCTTGTCGCCTTCAACCGTGATAAGCGATTGCTCTTCTTCAACAACATCGCCCGCAGCCACTAAGATTTCAGTTACTTCAACTTCATCGCCACCAATATCTGGTACGTGAACTTCTTTCACTTCTGTCTTGCCAGAGGCGCTTGCTTCTGGCTTAGCTTCTTCTGCTGGTTGCTCTGCCGGTGCTTCTTCACCTGCCGCTTCAAAAACCATAATCAAAGAGCCAGTCGATACTTTATCGCCTTCCGCTATTTTGATTTCTTTAACTGTACCCGCCACTGAGGCAGGTACTTCCATTGATGCTTTGTCGCCTTCAACAGTGATAAGCGATTGCTCTTCTGCAACCGTGTCACCTACGCTTACTAGGATCTCGGTTACTTCAACCTCATCGGCACCAATATCTGGAACATGAATTTCGATTGCCATCACTCGTCCTCTTATGCGTAAAGTGGGTTAGTTTTGGTGGTGTCGATATCAAATTTCTTGATAGCGTCAGTCACTACTGATTTTTCAACTTTGCCTTGCTTAACTAGCTCGCCAAGTGCAGCAACTACCACGTAACCGGCGTTCACTTCAAAGTGACGACGTAGGTTTTCACGGCTGTCTGAACGACCGTAGCCGTCTGTACCAAGTACTTTGTAAGATGCACTTGGCATAAATGCACGTACTTGATCAGCATAGTTTTTCATGTAATCCGTAGCAGCAATTGCTGGCGCATCACCAAGCACGCTGGTGATGTAAGCTACTTTTTGCTCTGCTTCTGGGTTAAGCATGTTGAAACGCTCTGCATCTTGACCGTCACGAGCAAGTTCGTTAAATGACGTTACAGAGAATACGTCTGAACCGATACCGTAGTCGTCGCTTAGAATTTGCGCCGCTTTACGTACTTCGTTCAGGATAGTACCCGAGCCCATTAGCTGAACCTGTGCTTTGTCGCCAGTGTAGCTTTCAAGCTTGTAAATACCCTTACGAATACCTTCTTCAGCGCCTTCAGGCATTGCTGGCATATGGTAGTTTTCGTTCATTAGCGTTAGGTAGTAGAACACGTTCTCTTGCTCTGGACCGTACATACGACGGATACCATCTTGCAGAATAACCGCTACTTCAAATGCAAACGTTGGGTCGTAAGAAATACAGTTAGGCACTGTACCTGCTTGAATGTGTGAGTGACCGTCTTCGTGCTGTAGACCTTCACCATTTAGCGTTGTACGACCGGCAGTTGCCCCTAATAGGAAGCCACGCGCTTGTTGGTCGCCCGCCATCCACGCCATATCACCTACACGTTGGAAACCAAACATTGAGTAGTAGATATAGAACGGGATCATTGGTAGGTCGTTGGTGCTGTATGACGTTGCTGCTGCAACCCATGAAGACATCGCACCTAGCTCATTGATACCTTCTTGTAGTACCTGACCTGACGTTGCTTCTTTATAGTAAGAAACGATATCGCGGTCTTCTGGGCTGTAGTTTTGGCCGTGCGGGTTGTAAATACCGATTTGACGGAATAAACCTTCCATACCAAAAGTACGCGCTTCATCAGCAATAATTGGAACAACGCTCTTACCGATATTCTTGTCTTTTAACAAGATATTAAGTGCACGAACGTATGCCATTGTGGTTGAGATATCACGCTTTTGTTCTTCTAGAAGCGGTTTAAATGCATCTAGCTCAGGTAGCGTAAGCGTTTCTGTGAAGTTAGGTAAACGCTTAGGTGTATAACCGTGAAGCGCGTTACGGCGAGCATGTAGATATTCGTGCTCTTTTGACCCTTCTTCTAGCGTCAAGTAAGGTAGCTCTTGTAATTGCTCATCAGATACCAAGTCATCTAGGCCTAGACGTGAACGTAGGTGTGCTACGTGTGTCATGTCCATTTTCTTAACTTGGTGAGCAATGTTTTTGCCTTCAGCCGCAGCGCCCATGCCGTAACCTTTTACCGTTTTAGCTAGGATAACCGTTGGACGACCTTTGGTGTCTTGTGCCGCTTTAAATGCAGCAAATAGCTTAGATGGCTCATGACCACCGCGCTTTAACGCGAAGATTTCGTCGTCAGTCATATCAGCAACAAGCGCTGCTGTTTCTGGGTAACGACCAAAGAAGTGTTCACGTACGAAGGCACCATCTTTTGCTTTGTAAGTTTGGTAATCACCGTCAACTGTTTCATTCATCAGTTGCAGCAATTTACCCGTAGTATCTTTGGCAAGTAGCTTATCCCAACCAGAACCCCAAACGACTTTGATCACGTTCCAACCAGCACCTTTAAATAGGCCTTCTAGTTCTTGGATGATCTTGCCGTTACCCATTACTGGGCCGTCAAGACGCTGTAGGTTACAGTTGATTAGGTAGCATAGGTTGTCTAGCTTTTCACGGGCAGCGAAAGAAATCGCACCACGTGATTCTGGCTCGTCCATTTCACCATCACCAAGGAAGGCGTAAACGCGTTGCTCAGACGTATCTTTTAGACCACGGCCATCTAGGTATTTAAGAAAACGCGCTTGGTAGATAGACGCGATTGGACCTAGACCCATAGAAACCGTTGGGAACTGCCAGAATTCAGGCATTAACTTAGGGTGTGGGTATGAAGAAATACCGTTACCATCTACTTCCTGACGGAAGTTATCTAGCTGCTCAGCGCTTAGGCGGCCTTCAACAAATGCACGAGCATAAATGCCCGGAGAGATGTGACCTTGGTAATACACTAAGTCACCACCGTCTTTCTCGTTTGGTGCACGGAAGAAGTGGTTGAAACACATTTCATAGAATGCAGCTGATGACTGGTAAGAGGCCATATGCCCGCCCAGCTCAAGATCTTTCTTCGAAGCACGAAGTACGATCATAATAGCATTCCAACGGATGATAGAGCGAATACGACGCTCAAGGTTCACATCCCCTGGATACGCAGGCTCTTGATCTGCTGGGATAGTGTTGACATAGTTAGTCGTAGTGCCTGTTGGCATATCTACGCCATCAAGACGCGCTTGCTCTAATACTTGCTCTAACAAGAACTGAGCGCGCTCTACGCCTTCTTCTTTTACTACCGACTCAAGCGCCTGTAACCATTCTTGGGTTTCTAGCGCGTCTACGTCAATTTTATTGACTTCAGACATATGGAGTGTTCCTTATGTTTAAAATACGAATTTATTCTATTTGTGCCAATTCTTACTGAATCAAGCCCGATTACTGCTGTTTTGTTCTACGCAGTGAACGTTCTATTCGCGAACGCTCTTTACCGGCTTCTAATAACGCTTCTTCGATAAAGGCTAAGTGGGCGTTACTAGCAAGTCTTGCTTGTTCAGGGTTACCATTGATCACCGCATCTAATAACAACTTTCTGTGCTCACCGAGCTGCTCACTCACGTCTGATTTTTGCACCAAGACCGTTAAGTTTTGCAACACGTTTTGCTCAAGCAGTGACTGCATCCCTTTTACAAGATGAAGCAGGACGACGTTATGTGACGCTTCTGCAACGGCAAAGTGAAAAGCATTAATTGCCCTTGCCTTTTGCATCAAGTCATCACCTATCTCTGCAATATTGTCAAAGCTTTGTTGTACCTTTGCAAAGTCATTCTCTGTGCCCCTGAGTGCCGCGTAGTAGGCGGCGATGCCTTCTAATGCATGACGAAACTCAAGTAAATCAAACTGAGATTCTGGATGCTTACTGATCAAGTCAAATAACGGATCAGTCAGCCCTTCTTCCAGCTGATTTTTAACATACGTGCCACCACCTTGACGACGGGTAACAAGCCCCTTAGCTTCCAATTTCTGGATAGCCTCACGAAGTGATGGACGCGACACTTCAAACTGCTTAGCTAGTTCACGCTCAGGCGGCAACTTTGCACCGGGTAATAACGAGCCCTCGAGGATCATATTCTCAAGCTGTTCTAGTATTACGTCGGATAATTTTGCTGCTTTAATCTTTAAAGACATTGAAATAACGCCAATTTTTTATGATGTGACCTAGCCAGACCGCTGACTTATTTTAATCAATTTGGTAAGAATTAACTTCATAGGTAAATTGGTCATACCAAATTTGCACAATACGTTATCAAAATCCATGACAACTGTCAAAATTCAGCCCAATTCAATAATTAGCTGAGTGTAAAAACAACAGTTGGCGTGCATAAACTTTAACCAAGAATCGGGCAAATTTAAAAGGTGATTTAAATGGTCAGACCAGATAGACATATACCAATTAACGCTAAATCAAGCTGCCGGAAAGGCGGTTTGGATAAGGCAAGTCTTAATCTAAAGCAGCCAATGACGATTCAAGATAGTCTTTACGATTGTTGGCTGTAAAGCATGCTCTAAAATCCACTGAATACACTATTAGGCTTTACATGTAATAACATTCTTTATGCTTTATATACCGTCAAAATAGCCAACAGGCTATGAAAAGCATTAAAAATAAATTTGGATTCTAACTTATGAAAGATTTCGCAACGGATCAGGACATTATTTAGTTTTAGCAAAACCAAAAAGCAATCAATCGGTAAACACACGAGAGCAGCGAGCACGATACTGAGCAACATAGTCTTCATCCGCCCATAGTTTTTTAAGCCCTTCGTTATACAACTCGACATATTCACTATGATGTTTATTGATTAGCAAATAGCCTTTTTGAATAAAAGCAGGGATCGCTTGCGCCACTAATAACTCCGCCTCTTCTGCTGGCAGTTCTTGCTGATAGGACTTCGCCGATTTTTCGTCCATAATCATAATATCCGCACGGTTTCGTAGGATCAGTGCCACATTTTTACTGGTATACGTGGCATATGAGGTTTTGATTTCAAGCGTCTCTACCGCTTCTAGCAGAGAAGTCGGATAAGTTAACCCTTGATTGAGCAACAATCTAAATGGCTTAAGATCTGCGTAACTCGTATAGGTAAACGCTAAATCTCGATGGTGATAAAAGCGTGCCGTTTCTTCAGTGAGTGGGTGTTGAGTGTAAATATAGTCTTTGCTCCTTTGCTCACTGTAATACCAATAAGCACTACCAATGTAAGCCGCCTTCATTCCCTCTTGATAGGCGCGTTCCCAAGGCATAAATAAAAATCGGACTTTGATATCAGAGAGCGCAAAGACATCTCGGATCACAGCAGCCACACAGCCTTGATCTTGTTTCGCTTGATCTAAGTACGGCGGCCATTGCCCCGTCGTAATATTCACCTGAGTATCAAGCGCGCTCGCACTCCCGCCCACACAACACAGTAAAATCAACGGCCAAACTACTTTCATCTGTATGCTCTGTTATTTTTTCAAAAAGTATAGGCAACGAATTAGATTATGGGTACATTGTTGTAGAAAAAAGAATGGCAAATAATGCAAACGATGCGCTATGACTCACTAAAGTAGATGTTATTTAATGCCATGGGAGTAGGCCGATAATCAAATTACCCATTGCCAAGTTTACCGATAATCGAGTATAACCAGAGTCTCTGGGCATGTATTACACAAGGATATCACTTTGGTTTGGCGGGTCTTTGTCCTACTACTTATCATCACAATGATATTGTTTGCGCTTTATTTTATCTATCCAAGTGCAGCAGCAAACTCGATGAGGTCTATCAAACCTTTATTGACTGAATTAGGCATACAGCTAGACACCCATACCGAAAAACGTTTAAGTCAGCCAGACACCACTCCTCACCTAACGGTTGCACCACCAAAAGTAACAAAACAACAGCTACCTGAAATACCAGAAAAAGCCTTTTATAACCTAAACGGGCACAGTGATATTGTTAATATGTTCAGCGGTATCTCAACATCTACCTGCGGAGCACTAAAGCGCGAAGTATTTTCCTTGCAAACACAATTCAGCGACATTGAAAATTTTAAACTTAATCTAACGGGTAAACCCGTGAGCCCTTATGTTGAATATCAGGCGCAGCAAACCCTCAACGTGGTGTATATGATGTTTAAGCACTTTTTTAACCAGTTAGCGCATAAAAAAGCCTTATCTCCCATCCAGTTGAACATGCATATTGCCGCCAATGACGCTGACTACAATGCGCTAATACTCTCTCGCGATGCAGAGCCCGCTGGCACCTTGGGCATGTACTTCTTGTTTCAAAACCAAGGCTTTATCAATGGCAGTCGCACTGAGGAAGAAACGCTAAGAACGCTCATTCACGAGTCCGTGCACGCCCTCGTTTTTTACTATTTCGGCGTAACCCCTCGATGGGTAACGGAAGGCTTAGCCGAGTATTTTGAGCACCTAAGAATTACCGAAACAGCTCAATTTTCAGTTTACCTCTCTGACGAAGATTGGTTAACGAAAGAAGGGATTTTAAAATCGCGCTTTACTAAGCTTGATATTAACACCCTATTCAATAGCGAAAATCAGTGGCAAACCATGCAAAGTGCCACCTTATATGCCAATAGTTATCTGTTTACCGGATTTATGGTCGAGCACAACAGCAACGCTTTTTTCGAGTATTTACGACAAGAAAGCAGCAATCCGTGCAATATTGTCCCTGCACAAAATATCGAGCAGCTCTTTCGTAATTTTAATGAAAATGTCGAATCACAATTTGAGGGATGGCGTAGTAAGCCTCGCCAAATTCAACGTGGCGCATGGCAATAACCCCGAGAGTGAGCACGGATTATTTTAACAAAAAAAGCTGTGTCGAGGCTTACAAGAAACCTGCAACGTAGTATGCCTCCCAATTCACGATGCAAATAGCTTTGCGGGAGGCGGTTCACCCGCCGAGAAGTGTGCTTTTCGGGTAGTCGTAGCCCATGAATGGGCGTCGAAAACAGTCAGGAGGACGGGCTGACTTTACGATAAATTTCGAGAAATCAGCCGTTAGCAAAATAAACCTCCATGTTTAATATCAAAGCGCATCCATGCGCTCCTCGTTCATTCTTTTTAAACGACGAAAAAGAACGAACCAAGAAAACGTCGCCCCAACATCACACTTAATCCTCAAATCCTAAGCCGATATAGTGCAACCGTCTTGTAAGGCACGTCCCTGTACCAGACAAGACTTGGCCGACATCCTGTCGGCACTTTGCATATCGACTTATGCTTTTCGGGTGTGATGAAGGGGGAATACGTTGCTTGTGAGATCGTCTACGATTTTAGCGATTAAGCTGCTTTAAAGCATTGCAAAAGCTATCAGCGTAGCCTCCTAGCTCACAGTCTAAATAGTTTTGTGGGAGGCGGTTCACCCGCCGAGAAGTTATGCTTTCGGGTAGTCGTAGCCCATGAATGGGCTTCGAAACCTGCCAGAAGAACAGGCTGAATTCACGATAAATTTCGAGAAATCAGCCGTTAGCAAAATAAACCTCCATGTTTAATATCAAAGCGCATCCATGCGCTCCTCGTTCATTCTTTTTAAACGACGAAAAAGAACGAACCAAGAAAACGTCGCCCCAACATCACACTTAATCCTCAAATCCTAAGCCGATATAGTGCAACCGTCTTGTAAGGCACGTCCCTGTACCAGACAAGACTTGGCCGACATCCTGTCGGCACTTTGCATATCGACTTATGCTTTTCGGGTGTGATGAAGGGGGAATAAAGTTGCTTGTGGAATTTCCACTTTCTCAGTAGCAATAGAGTAGTTTATAAGCTCAAAAGCGGCTCCAGCCTCACAGTGTAAATAGCGTTGTGGGAGGCGGTTTACCCGCCGAGAAGTTATGCTTTTCGGGTAGTCGTAGCCCATGAATGGGCTTCGAAACCTGCCAGAAGGACAGGCTGACTTTACGATAAATTTCGAGCTATCAGCCGTTAGCAAAATAAACCTCCATGTTTAATATCAAAACGCATCCATGCGCTCCTCGTTTATTTTTTTTAAACGACGCGATCGAGCGAACCGAGAAAACGTCGCCCCGGCATCACACTCAATCCTCAAATCCTAAGCCGATATAGTGCAACCGTCTTGTAAGGCACGTCCATGATGCCAGACAAGACTTAGCCGACATCCTGTCGGCACATTGCATATCGGCTAATGCCTTTCGGGTGTGATGGAGGGGAGTAAGTTGCTTGTGGAATTTACACTTTCTTCTTAGCGGTAGAATGGTATTCAAGCTTTGGATAACACTGCGGTGGCTGCGACCCGCCTTAAGGGCGATATTTTGTTTGGCGCTTAGGTCAATTTGATTGGCGATGAGTTCAAAGTTAATCATCATCGCATTTTCAATTAATAAGTAAGTGTTTTTAGTGGTAAGGAGTTAAGTGGTTTTTATTTGCTACTTTAATAACAGGAGCATTTATTATGAATAAGCCTTAGCTATAAGCCCTTGTTGGTCTAGTGTTTCTTTCTGACCAAATGATGCTAATACACTTAGATGGGCGAAAATATTTACTTTACTGACATTGTCAATGGTAGGCTGCCCACCAAGAAAAAAAGCGGGTTCAAAAGCGTACATTTCGTTGTATTTTAATTGAGATAATCGAAGTTTATATTTTTCAAAAAGTAAGTCTCCACTCGTATCATCTATATCCAGCGATGTTGGCCTTTTTGCACTAAAGAAAAACTGTATGGCATCGTTTTCTTCTCCAGCTGCTATGTCTTCGGCATTACCTTCTTTCTCTATAATCCAACCATAAGATGGGTCGATTAGATATTTATGTCCAAATTTCTCTCCCCATAAGAATAGCTCTCCAAATGCACTGCGAGCAATTACATAATATGTGTCTTGCTCGACGATAACTGTATCTCCAAGCCATGCATCTAAGGTATCATCATAATCATCGGGATTAGTTAACCAAAAAAGCCCTTCCCCGAAACCAGAAAATCCGTATTCACTCCAATATTCTAATAATCTAGTAGGCAGTTTGTAACTCCCCCAAAAAATGAAACAGTTCATAAGTAGAATTTTCCATTAACTAAAATAGGAAAATTTACGATGAGAAAAAGCAAGTTCACCGAAACTCAAATTGTCAGCATGATCAAAGAAGCTGAGGCGGGTATTCCTGTGCCTGAAATCTGCCGTAAACACGGTATCGGCCAAAGTACATTTTACAAATGGCGCTCAAAGTATGGTGGTATGGAAGCGTCTGATGTTAAACGCCTCAAAGAGCTTGAAGAAGAAAACCGTAAGCTAAAAGATATGTTTGCAACTCTTAGCCTAAAGCACTCGATGCTTGAGGATATCATCGCAAAAAAGCTGTAAAAACAAGTAGGCGCAGAGCTTGGGTAGAGCATTTAAGAGCTCAATTTAACGTCAGCGTCGCATTTGCTTGTGAAGTGGCAGGGCTAAGCCGCTCAGTTTTTTATTACAAACATAAACGGCCGTTAGATGATGAAGTTATCGACGCATTACTTGCGCTGGTAGAGCGCCATCCTAGGTGGGGGCTGCCTAAGCTATTCAAAAGGCTTCGTAATAAAGGTAAGTCGTGGAATAAAAAGCGTGTTGAACGCGTTTACAGCATGCTAAAACTAAACTTGAGACGTAAAGGAAAGCGCCGTGTTCCAACAAGAACACCTGAACCATTAAGTGCACCGACACAACATAATGAATCGTGGTCAATGGACTTTATGAGTGACGCATTAATCTATGGACATCGTTTTAGAACACTGAATGTGCTGGATGATTTCAACCGACAAGCACTGGCGATTGAGGTCGATACAAGCTTAACTTCTGAACGAGTTATTAGAACGCTACAACAAATTATTGCTTGGCGAGGAAAACCAAAGCAGATTAGAGTGGATAATGGTCCAGAATTTACTTCAACGGTACTCGAAGATTGGGCAATGAAAAATGACATCAAGTTGGAATTTATAGAGCCAGGCAGTCCTTACCAGAATGGTTTTGTGGAAAGGTTTAACCGAAGTTATCGTGAAGAAGTGCTCGATTTATACTTGTTTGAGTCACTGCAAGAAGTACGTGAAATCACAGATGAGTGGTTAGATATTTATAATTATGAGCGACCACATGATTCACTTGGCGATATGACACCAATTGGTTATCTTGAGGCTGCATAAAATTCTACGAAATAGCTGTACTAAATTGGGTGGAGTTACAAGTTTACCTTCAAACTTTTTTATTATTTCTGCTGGGGCTTGATGTTTTTCAGTAGGCTCTTCAAATTTTTCAAGAAACCACTCGAAATCTTCATCTATTTCAAATTGTTTGGTCATTATTCTAACCTCCTCACTTACACCGTTCTAATTCTATATTCACTTGGGTGGTAGGGCCCATTGTTCTCAACGCAAACCTTGCTGCCTCATCCATACCGGAAACTCCCTATAAACTGAAACGTTTTACCGTGGCTTGCATGCCTTCGATGGCGGCGTCTGGGAGTAGTAGGTCGTAGTGCCAACTGGTAGACATGTCATCAAGTGAATCGCGTAGGCCTTTAACGATGTTTTTAACTTCCGTGGCAGATTGTTTTCCAAGGTCTTGCCAGTTGATGTCTCTTAGGTATTTAACTGGGTCGCCTTTACCAACTTTTCTTTGTGTAAAGATCTGAAGCACTGCGCAGAGCGACTCTCCGGCATTTTTTAAGATAACCTTGCCTACGGTTGTGACATGTCTTGGGCCTCTATTGGTGGCTTTGAATAACCCCTACAGCATCTGATTTTGAAGGTAGTGAAACGATGTTAGTATTTTCAATTAACTCGGACACGCGAAGCGCTAAGAAGTTATGAGTTGAGCTGGTGATCCTGACTATTTAATAAAAGCTTTTATCTTAGATGTATTGTACTAATATTCTCCGAAAATCAGCGAACACAGCTTTCGAATAATATCATTGCTTTCTAGCTCGTTCATTTAGAACTTTAAGTAAGTCAGAATCGCCTTTTACCCAGAACTTGTCATCATCAGGAAAAATATTCTCTGGATACTCATTTGCAAAATCTATAAATTCACCGTTCCAATGCTGTGGTATGTACTTTTCCATTTGCACGCCTTCATGATAAAATGCGGCTACACTTTTAGCATCAAAGTCGATAAACATGATAGGGAATAAATCAGCAACATCCCACCAAGATCTAGCTGATGGGAACCTAGATGCCAGTCTCTTACTTAGTTCTCTGCAACTTATTTCATTACCCTGAATTTTATCCAGAAAAGTTTCTACATTATTTTCATCTAAAGTATGGAGGCCAAACCTATCAGAGTCGTCAAGCTCTGGAACTTGATATCCATTTTCTATAAAAGCGCCTCTTAGTTTTACCAAATCTAATATCCATAACTCTCGTTCTCCCTTAAACCAGCGAATTTTGCTTTGATAGCGTATAACTACTATTACAATTTCATCAAACACAGATATTTCCTTAGGGTGAAAGCACACTTTGTTAATAACAATTAACTGAAGAGCAACTCTGCCCTGAATTCATCGCCAACAGAGGTTCGTACATATTTGCGACGTATCGAATCTTCACGACCAGTGTGTTTTACAAAGTTATAAACAACCGGTCTGAACAGAGCAGTTTTCCGCCGAAATTGGTTCACGTGTCTGACAAGTACCTTTCTTAATTACGACACCCAATATCCAATGCTGATAAGGGGGCGCAAACTAATCATTTATTTTACCCATATTCAGCCTATCAAAGACGCTCAACAAAAGCTTCAAAACTATCTGAAACTAGTACAAAAACAGGACTTAATTCATCTGATTCATTATGATCCCAGAGTACAACTGACGGTTCAATATTGCTATCTTTGAAGTTTAAACATAAAAAGTCTCCACCAAAAACATGAGCAAAAGGAAGTAACTCAACACCCACTAAATCTTCATTGTCGGTTAGGCGCTCTTCAATCTGAGCGAGTACCACTTTTATTTCGTACTGCATAATATCGTCTGACAACTTTGAATCGTTTGTGATAAGAAGTGCTCGTTCAATCAATCGCTCCTCATTGTCTATGGCGTAAGTGAGCCCTTCAAAAGCAACGCCATTATTGTTGCGGAAAAACTCGATAAACGAATACGGAAGTTTAATTCTGCAAAAGTTTTCTAATTCAAAGATGCTTGAGTTATTTAACTCATAAGAGTCATTACGTTTAGTGATCATATATAGTCTATGCCTTTTGCTGGAAAATATTGGTTAGGATGATTGAGCTAGGCCTTGCGACATCTGAGTCTTGAAAAGACTTAAAAAGATGTTACTGGTTATGGGGTAATTTTTTAGCCAATGCAACGATATCAACCATAACACGCTTCTCTTCAAGGTCAGCTAGGAAAGCTAAATGTTCCGCGGCTTTTATCTTTTGGAGATTCTCAAGCTTAGGTTCGTCACCAAGGGCAAGAACTGGCACAAAGCCATAGATTTCTCCATTTTCAAATTGCCTGAGCCATGGTAGTTTACTGCACCCAAATATTTCGGTATCTTTCCAGCCTTCTCAATCGGATAAAACCGCCGAAATGATAAGAAACAAGACATCAGTAAGAGCATGATGTTGGTTGATGGAAGAGCGCTTATCTTCAACAAGTTAAAGTTAGCTAAATAACGACATAATTAACAAGTAGATAGTGATAATATGGGCGTTATTAGATCAGAAAAGAGCTGGGTGTTAAAGCCTTTTTACAAAGTGCGATCCCACCGTGACTACTAAGCGCTGCTCTCAGTATTTTTGACTTAATTATAATTAAAATTACGAGGTTCTAATCTCAACATATTCACAAAAGAATGAGAAGAAGGAGTTCGAGATTACCTCGTCAACTTGTTTTTTAAATAAGTTATAATTAACCAGTTTGTATTCTTCCTCTTGGGTATTAGAGTCTAAGCACCAACAGATTTCATTTTCTTTATAAAAAATGACAACTAAATGCTCAGGTAATTGAAATTCTCCCCTGCAATCTAGAGTGTCACCTAATATCGTCCCACCGTGCGTTAAGTTGGCATTATTATCTTCAATGCCAGAGATCTCTGAGTCTATAACTCCCCCGCCGCCACACTCTCTTAAAAAACTAACTAGTGAAGGTGGAAGTTTAATCGAAATTAACTTCTCAAGTAGAGCTATTTCTTTCAGGTCAGCCGCACCTTGCCAAAAGGTTTCATGTTCGCTCAAATCAAGTTGTTTAATTAACTCACTATATTTATTCATATAACTTTCCTACTCAAAATCTTTTGCTCTAAGTTTCCAGTACTCTTTTTTAAATTTATCATACTGATATTGGAGTGATTGGTTATTCCTAAAACTTTTACCATCTTCGATTAGACCGTGCAAAGCTTTGTGGTGTTTTTTATGAGTTGAAGATAGAAGTTCAACCATTGGGCTCGGCTCTTGTCCCAAAATGTGATGCAAATTTATTTGCTTACCATCCTTCCCTATCGGAGCATTCCCATTTTTCATTAAGTCAAGATTTGACCAACCATTTTCAATTTTAACTCTAATACTTTTATGAACACTTGAATCAATATGTGCTGGTATTTCTGACGTAAAATCAAGATCGCTTTTATACATTTTGCGATTATTGACCATATTAGGTGTATATTTTTTGTAGTTTGAGCTGGAAATTTTCTCATTCACTGCAGCTCCAGCCCCCGGCAGCTCATTCCCTTTTGGCGGTTCCAATTCATCGGCTTTGGCTTTGGTGGGCTTGTCGGTAACGCCTCGAATTGGTGGTTGGCCTTGATATTCATCCAGTGCTTTATTAACTCGCTGCCCGATTTCTTGGGCGGCTTGTTGCATATGCTGGTCGATTTTGGGGGTGACGTCGTCTAGGCGTTTTACTGTGGCTTGCATGCCTTCGATGGCGGCGTCTGGAAGCAGTAGGTCGTAGTGCCAACTGGTAGATATGTCATCAAGTGAATCGCGCAGGCCTTTGACGATGTTTTTTACTTCCGTGGCGGATTGTTTTCCTAGGTCTTGCCAGTTGATGTTTCTTAGGTATTTAACTGGGTCGCCTTTGCCGAGCTTGCGTAAAACGGCAAGCGCAGCGGAGAGTGATTCTCCAGTATTTTTTAAGATAACCTTGCCCACGCCTTTGACTGCTGAGCCCACAACTGGTACTAAACCAATACCTGTTAGGGTAAAAGCAAGCCAAGCGTCGGTGTCGTTGGCTTCATCATCGTCAGTCAGTAACATGACATTGGCGGTGATATCTCGTAAATCCATGACTTGGTCGATAATCGGTATCATGGAAATCAAGGTACCTACCACGATTTGTGACGTGGAGGGGTTTTGATTAAAGTCGCCTTGTAGTGTGCCCCACAACCAATCGCCTGCTTGGGTTGCAATGCCATTGGCTTCTACCAGTGGTGCAGTATTGCCGCTGCGTACCATTTCAGCCGCTCGCGCTGGGGTGATTTGTCCATACAGTGGGTTTTTAGGGCGATTATCTTCTGGTAGGTAATCGCGTTTGTCCTCACCATATTGCACGGTGTATTGACCGGGCGGTGCATTCTCAATTTTTGCTTTACCGCTGTCGTCTAAGTTGCCGGTCAGCGCTGTGCCGTTTGCAAATCGAATGGTATAAGGCGCCCCCATGATTGGGCTGCCATCTTGATAAGTATAAGACAACTCAATGGTACTGCTCGCCATAGTGGCAATGCCATCGGCGGCAAGTGAAAGTCGAGCATTCTCAGAGAGTGCTTGAATTTGCGGTACACTCGGCATCGTGGCGCTTTGTTTACCACCAATATCTTGCTCCATGCTGCCGTCAAACACGGTCATGGCTTTGCCTTTTAAGGTCAGTAACTTGTCCGCAAAGATGTTGACGTTACCACTTGAGTCAATGCTGATTTCACTGCCACCATTGGCAAGGGCGAGGTTGCCAGAGCCACTGCCTTTAATCGTGATATTGCCTTGGCTTTGAATGATTTGACTTCCCGCCGGGGCGGTGATGGTGAGGTTGTTGTCTGCCTTGAGGTTTATATCACTTTGGATAACACTGCGATGACTGCGACCCGCCTTAAGGGTGATATTTTGTTTGGCGCTGACGTCTATTTGATTGGCGGTGACGTCTAGGTTGGTTGCTGCATCAGCAATCACCGACTTTTTACTCTCCAGTGCCAGTTGTTGTTTGGCGCTGGCAATAAAGGTTTTATTGGTGAGTAGTCGAA
>NZ_JANHZS010000031.1:0-67574 GCF_041414765.1 Pseudoalteromonas sp. DY56-GL79
GCCCCGTGTCAGTGGGGTCGCATTATAGGGCGATCCGATTTTAGTGCAACCCTTTTTTTTAAGAAAGTTGCGAAAAACAGATCGTTTGGATAGAAATCACTCTAAGACAGTTATTTTTGCATGTTTTACAAACAAAAAGAGCGCTAGACGCGCTCTATTTTTAATTCCCAACCGAATTTTGATAGGTAAGCCGCTTCTTGAACGAGCTCCGCTAGCATCAACGGATGAAGAGATAACCAGGGATCGGGCATTTGCATAGTCAGGGACTTTTTCTCTTCATTGTTGGCTTGAACTGTTACTTTAGGTAGAACATCGTCTTTTCTACGCATAGACAGCAAAACACCAAGTCGAACTACGACGCACAACAGCTTAGCGTACTCAAAGTGACAACCTAATCGATCAAAATCTTTAGCCACAAGGTCGGCTCTATGATTTTTAACGATAGCAACGATAATATCTTTTTGCGCTTTGCTATATCCAGGCATTGAAGTATTCGCCAATATATAGCCGCTGTGTCTATGGTACTGTTTATAGTCAATCAGCAAGCCAATTTCATGAAGAGATGCGATTGCCTTTGCCAAGTGCAGACTCGCTTGTTCATCCAGACCCCAGCTTGATGACACTTGGGCGATAATATCAGACACCACTTCGTATACTCGCAGCGCCTGCTCGATATCAACATGATAACGCTGAGTGAAACCATCCAATGTACGCTGACAGATATCGACAGCCTGAAAATCAGGGAGCATACTATAAAGTACACCCTCACGAAGTGCGCCACCGGCAAGACCCATAGATTGAATATCCAATGACTTGAATAGTGCAATCAAAATAGCAAGGCCCGATACAAAGACTAAGCGGCGTTCTTCAATTAACCCAGGTAAAGTTAGCGCAGCCACCGTTTCACATTCAATTGCTTTAAGCTTTACTTCTTCCAACTTGCTTAACGTCAGTTGTTCATTCTCGCCCATCGCGGCGAAAATTTCCTGAATGGCTTGAACTGTTCCTGACGCACCAATGGCTAACTCCCAGCCAAGCTTTTTATATTTGGCCTGAATAGGCTGTATTACCTGCTTTGCAGCCTGCTCAGCAGCGTCAAAGTTTTCAAGACTTAATAGGCCATCGCTGAAATACCTATCTAGGTAAGTCACACAGCCCATATTTAAGCTTTTATACAGTAAGGCATCAAAGCCTTTCCCGATCACAACTTCGGTACTCGCGCCACCGATATCAATAACAAGTTGCTTACCTTGACAGGCGGATGTGTGAGCGACACCTTTATAAATGGTTTTCGCTTCCACTTCTCCACTTATGACATTTACCTGATGATTAAGGATCTGCTCCGCTTTTTCGATAAATGTGTGAGCATTAGTAGCCAAACGCAATGTCGCTGTCGCGACAATACTAACGTTTTGCTTGGGGATATCCTGTAAGCGCTCAGCAAACAAAGCAAGGCATTCCCACCCTCTTTGCATCGCCTCAAGCGACAATTCATTTTGGTCATTAAGCCCAGATGCCAGCCGCACCTTCCTTTTCACACGGCCGATTGTGTGAATACCGCCTGCCATATGTTTCGCTATCAACATATGAAAGCTGTTAGACCCTAAGTCTATTACAGCGTAAATATCTTCCTTCGAAGCAGTCTTTGCCACTTTTTAAACCTCAACAAATCGCTTTAAGCGCTTACTACTTTACTATCCAAGTTTACTTGGATTGTGGTTTTCTGTAGCCACCTGTTCGGCGACCACCACCACGTTGCTTGTTACCACTATTACCATGGCCTGAATGACGACGTTTATTTACTTGAGGCGCACGCAAGTCAGTTAATAGTGCTGTTTTATCATAATGAGAAACAGGAATTGCATGCTCTATGTATTCCTCTATCTCATGTAAATTATAGGCGTATTGCTCGCACGCGAAACTAATCGCATGTCCAGATGCACCAGCTCGACCCGTACGACCAATGCGGTGAACGTAGTCTTCTCTGTCATCCGGCAAGTCGAAGTTGAACACATGACTTACTTCAGGAATATGTAAACCACGTGCAGCAACATCAGTCGCCACCAATAAATCAACATCGCCACGCGTAAACTGCGCTAAAATTGACTGGCGTTTCTTTTGATTCACGTCTCCAGTAAGCAAGCCTGCACGATGGCCATCTGCTTTCAGCCATGCGTATACGTTTTCGCAGCTGTGCTTAGTATTAGCAAAAATGATTGCCTTCTCTGGCCACTCTTCCTCTATCAAAGTCAGCAGTAAAGGTATTTTGTCATCTGTTGACGGGTGAAATAGCTCTTCTTGAATACGTTTGCCCGTTTTAACATCTGGCTCAATTTGCACATGAATAGGATTGGTCATGTGTTCGAATGCTAACTCTTGCACTCTGTATGACAGTGTTGCAGAGAATAATAGATTTAATCGCTCTTCACGACCTGGCATGCGATTGAACAAATAACGAATGTCTTTGATAAAACCTAAATCAAACATTCGGTCTGCTTCATCTAGCACAACCACTTCGATATCATTGAGGTTATAAGCACCCTGCTTATAAAAATCGATTAAACGCCCAGTCGTTCCGATTAGTATATCCGCGCCTTTTTCCAGTTGAGCCCGTTGTTTTTCGTAATCTTCGCCACCATATACAAGGGCAAGCTTAAGATCACAACGTGGCGCAATGACTTGCGCGTCCTTATGTATTTGGATAGCCAACTCTCGAGTCGGTGCCATAATAATTGCACGAGGTTGCGTTTTTTTATCCTTTTTAGTCTGCAATAGGCGATGACAGGTCGCGGTCAAAAACGCAAGAGTTTTGCCCGTACCAGTTTGTGCCTGGCCCGCGATATCGCGGCCTTCACAGATGTAAGGTATACACTTTGCTTGGATTGGCGTACAAAATTCGAAGCCATTTTCCTGTAAACCGGCGACCACTTCCGGTGCTAAAGCAAAGTCGTTGAATTTTTTATTGGTCAAATGTGTCTTAGTCATAGCAATAAAGCATAACGTTTAAACTTGCAATAAGAAACAAGAGTGTTTAAATACGCATTAAATATTTCGCCTAATTCTAACGGAGAGCGTAATGAGCGACAAAATTATCCAACTAACTGATGACAGCTTTGAAGCTGACGTAATCAAATCTGACAAGCCTGTACTAGTAGATTTCTGGGCAGAATGGTGTGGCCCTTGTAAGATGATTGCGCCTATCCTTGATGAAGTTGCAGAATCACACGGTGACCGCGTAGCGATCGGCAAACTAAATATCGACCAAAACGCTGGTACTCCACCTAAGTACGGTATCCGTGGTATTCCAACACTATTACTGTTTAAAGATGGTGCAGTAGCAGCAACTAAAGTTGGTGCTCTATCTAAGACTCAACTCGTTGAGTTCCTAGAAAACAACCTGTAATTCAGGTTGTTACACACTCTGCGGCATAACTGCCGCAGTTGTGAAGCTGATCTATATCATTTTTAATAGAATAAAATTTGTATAAACACTGGACGACCCGACGCCTAGCTGCTAACTTATAAAGCCACAAACCTTTAAGCTTTATCAAATCAACCTCTCTCGTGAAACTAACGAGAATGACAACTGTAATAAAGAACCCACCAATATGCATTTACGCGAATTAAAAGACAAGTCAATCAATGAACTTGTAAAACTGGCTGAGTCCATGGGACTTGAAAACGTAGCTCGTTTAAGAAAACAAGATATTATCTTTGCTATTTTGAAAGCGCACGCGAAAAGCGGCGAGAATATATACGGCGGCGGTGTTTTAGAAATTTTACAAGATGGCTTCGGCTTTTTACGTTCTTCAGAAGCATCTTACCTAGCTGGCCCTGATGATATTTATGTTTCTCCGAGCCAGATTAGACGTTTCAGCCTGCGTACCGGTGATACCATCATTGGTTTAATCAGACCACCAAAAGATGGCGAAAGATATTTTGCATTATTGAAAGTTAACGAAGTTAACTTCGATAAACCTGAAAACTCTCGTACCAAAATCCTATTCGAAAACCTAACGCCTATTCATGCTAATGAGCGTATGGTAATGGAACGAGGTAATGGTAGTACAGAAGATATTACCGCTCGAGTATTAGACCTTGCCTCTCCAATCGGTAAAGGTCAACGTGCACTTATCGTTGCACCACCAAAGGCTGGTAAGACAATGTTGCTACAAAACATTGCTCAGTCCATCACATACAACAACCCAGATGCAACTTTGATGGTCCTACTTATCGATGAGCGTCCGGAAGAAGTAACTGAGATGCAGCGCCTTGTTCAAGGTGAAGTTATTGCCTCTACGTTTGATGAACCAGCTAACCGACACGTTCAAGTAGCTGAAATGGTAATCGAAAAAGCAAAGCGCTTAGTGGAGCATAAGAAGGATGTTATTATTCTACTTGACTCAATTACACGTCTTGCCCGAGCATACAACACGGTTATTCCTTCATCAGGTAAAGTATTAACTGGTGGTGTTGATGCCAATGCACTTCACAAGCCTAAGCGCTTCTTTGGTGCTGCGCGTAATGTTGAGGAAGGCGGAAGCTTAACCATCATCGCAACGGCACTTATCGATACTGGCTCTAAGATGGATGAAGTTATCTACGAAGAGTTTAAAGGTACGGGTAACATGGAACTACACCTAAACCGTAAGATTGCGGAAAAACGTGTATTCCCAGCTATCGACTTCAACCGCTCAGGTACTCGTCGTGAAGAACTACTGACAAAAACTGATGAACTTCAGAAAATGTGGATCTTGCGTAAGATTGTTCATGAAATGAGTGAAATCGATGCGATGGAATTCCTTATTGATAAGCTTTCCATGAGCAAAACAAACGATGAGTTTTTCGACTCAATGCGTCGTAAGTAAGTAGAATTAGAGTCTACTTACTGAAAAGCCAGCTTATGCTGGCTTTTTGCATTTCAGGTTCGCCAACTGCCTATTTTTGTTCTATACCTACCTAATAAAATTAAACCGTATTTGAGTAATGAACCTAGGGATATAGAATGAAGCCGAGTCGTATTATTGCCGCTGTCACGCTTTTTAACTTGGCTTCTGTAACACTCGCAATTACCTTACTATCCTCTGATGAGGCTAAAGTGGCCGTTACAATTGGCGCTTTAACACTAGGGGCACTATTGCAATTATTATATTTTAAAAAAACCACTTCCGCTGAAAAACATATGGAGCACCTAGTTCGTAATTTTATCACTGACAATGGCGTCGACCTCACGTATCGCTTTAACGAACAAGATAAAAATATTTCTAAGTCCTGCCTACTAATGAATGATTGCTTCGCCGTTATAGAACATATAATTAGTGAAGTGTACGCATCTTCTTCTCGACTTCACCCAATGGCGGATAGCTTAAGAGATACCTATGCATCCATGACACAAAAGGCAACACTTCAGCACACTCACGGTGAATACTTAGCTACCTCAATACAGTCTATGTTAGAGATTTCTGCGCGTTTAGATACTAGCTTAGAGCAGATCTACGCATCTGTAGAGAATGCCACAACGGCAGTTAAACAGACCCGATTAGATACCGATAAAAGCCAAGAAAGTCTGCTAACACTTGCAGACAACATCAAGAAAACCAGTGAACAAATAGAATTGCTCAAGACTGACAGCAATGAAATTAGTTCTGTGCTTGAAGTCATTAACGGTATTGCAGAGCAAACCAACTTACTTGCACTGAATGCCGCAATTGAGGCCGCACGAGCAGGCGAGTTAGGACGAGGCTTTGCCGTCGTTGCTGACGAAGTGCGTAATCTGGCAGCACGAACGAGTCAATCAACCAAGGAAGTAAGCCAAGTCATAAGAAAAATACAATCCGGTACAGATTCTGTTTATGCGCTGATGCAAGCGGCACTGCAAGAAACCGCCAATACCGTAAAATTAAGCGAAGCCTCTACAAAAGAAGTGGATGAAATAGAAAATGCGATGCTTTCTATCAACCAAATGTCCCATGACATTCATCAACAAGTTGGAGAGCAGAAACAAGCCTCTGACGCAGCTCAAGAAAGTATAGAGTCAATGGTACACCTGAATTCCGATGCCCTTTCAAGTACCAAAATACAGGCCGTCTCCAATCGTGACCTCATTGCCCTTTCGCAAAGTATTCATTCAAAGTTATCCATGTTTAAGATTTCAGATTACACGCCAGAACTCGATACCAGAAAAGACAGCTCCCGAGTATCTATCAGTGATGATGAGCAACCTAACAATCTAAAGGTGGATGATTCCGACGATATAGAGCTATTTTAGGAGGCCAATGATTCTTGAGATTTTAGCTGATCACACATTGCTAAAAACAGAGATTGAAATTGGTCTTCACTTCCTTGCTTTAATACTTTCTCAAATTCGATTGCGATGCTTGCAAGCTCCGGAAATTCAAACATAGATGCTGCCCCAGCCAGTTTATGACAAATAGTCTGAAGTGTAGCCAAGTCTTTGTTTTGCCATGCATCAATCAGCAAGTAGCGCTCTTGCTCAAAAGTGCTTGCGAAACTATCTCGCAAATCCGATAAATCAATATTAAGTTCATACGCTTTGCCGTCAGACTCAAAGTTTAAGTGCGTATTCAATACCGCTAATAATTCATTTTTATTAATCGGCTTGCCAATGTGACCATTGAACCCTGAGTCAATATATGATTTTACCTCTTCCATCAACACATTAGCGGTTAACGCGTATATTGGACCAGAGTAGCCCGCCGAGCGAATGATCCGAAGTGCCTCAACCCCATCCATTCTTGGCATTTGAATATCCATAAGCACCAGATCAGGAAAGTCGCTAAGACACTGTTCAACCGCTCGAGCACCATTTTCGGCTACAATAACCGTCGCACCAGTTCTCTCTATCATGCGAGAGAATAGTTGCCGATTCTCTGGGTGATCTTCCACAACCAGCACCGTACCTGAGAGCAAAGGTTGCTTGGACTGCGGTTCTTGAATTTCGGTAATAACCGTATTGAGGTATACAGTACAAGGGACACAGAAGGAGAAAACACTGCCATGATCGACAACACTTTGTACTTTGATTTCACCATTCATCATGTGGGCAAGCTGGCTCGACAAACTTAACCCCAGCCCAGACCCCCCAAAGCGCCTTGTTATACTGTTGTCAGCTTGTTGGAAATTATCAAAAATTCGACCTATCTGCTGCTCAGTCATACCAATACCGGTGTCCTTCACCACAAACTGTAAACCATGGTGCGTTTCAGATACCTCCAATTCGATACGGCCTTTTTCGGTAAACTTTAGGGCATTACTTAGCAAGTTTATTAGTATTTGTTTTACTCGAATGTAATCCAAACGTACATAAGCGTTAGCCCTTACCTGATCACAAACAATAAACTCTAATTGCTTACTCTGTATATTTTGTTGAAACATATCACATAAGTCAGCAAGTAAGCTGCCTACCGAAAATTCAGTTGCTTCTAGCTCTAAGCGCTCGGCTTCGATTCGACTTAAATCCAAAATATCATTGACGAGGTCGCGTAAATGTAATCCTTGATTATAAATTGTTCTGACCGATGCTTGTGCCTGAGCATTTAAATCTTGTTCGACCAACAAGTCTTCTGCATGTCCCAGCACCGTGGTAAGTGGCGTCCTGATTTCATGACTCATGTTTGCCAGAAATTGACTTTTTACTTGGTTGGCCGCTTTTAACTCATCCGCCTTTTGCTGAAGCTCAGATGTTCTCAACGCTACTTTTTGGCTTAACTCCAGTTTTGCTCTTTGCTCAACCTTACGCCGATAGAGTGCGAAAGTTGTCAGTAAAGTTAATATCGCGATGATAACACCCAACAATTGTAATTGGCTGCGCTGTTCCTCTTTCAGTAGCTGTAATTTTTGTTCTTGCTTGAGCACTTCGACTTCTCGAGAAAGTTCACTAGCCTCATACTTAGCACGATAGTCATTAATCCTTTTCAGCATGTCATCATTCATCAAGCGGTTTTGCGCTTCCAAATTTTGTGAGTCATAATCTCTAGCGCGCTTAATATTTCCTTGTGCAGCCTCAATCAGCGCTAACAAACGAAGTGCCATACGCTCTCTTTTCTGTTCATGCATAACTCGACTTGCCGCTAAACTTTGCTCTGCATTAGTCAGCGCTTCTGTTAGCCGCCCTTGAGCGAAGAAAATTTGTGCTAAGGTGAACTGAGCTTCCATGAGGTTGGCAGGATTCTGAGCCTTTTCGGCATAATAGAGCGCAAAGTTTGCTTCTTTTTCGGCTAATTCTAATTGGTTTTGTGAATAGCTCAATAAAGCAAGATTGCCATATTCAAATGACAAGTGGCGGACATCGTTCTGCGCTTCATAATAAGTAATTGCTGCTTGGTACGACGCTTTGGCAAGCGCGGGGCGTTTAGTCTCAGTGTATAGCACGCCAAGATCTGCTTGAGCTAGCGCAACACCATATTCATCGTTTAGCTCGACGAATGCGTTTAGTGCTTCATGGAGCATTTCTTCCGCTTTATCATAGGCACCTTGACGAATATAAACACCCGATATATTTAGTAAAATATCGGCATGATCTTGAGCATCGCCAAACTCTTGGTAAAGTTCATCTGCTTTTAAATAATTATGTAGTGCCAAGTCAAGTGTAAAGCTATTAAAATACGCCAACCCCAAATTACTATGTAAATTAGCCATTTCGATGGGGACATTACGTTGCTCAGCTAACGCTAATGCCCGTGAGTAAAACTCAATAGCCTGTTGATAATGACCAAGGTAAAAGTAGCAGATCCCTTGAACCTTTACCGCTGAAAAATGGTTGTCACTCAGTCTGTCTGATTGCGTTATCAACTCTAACTGATTGAGAAAAACGAGTGCATCTTTGAATTGATTTTGTTTATAAGCAGACTTACCTAGACTAAGCAAAAGTTCTACTTTTCTTGCCTTTCCTAGGTTTTGCTCCGTGAGCAACTCAGTGCCCAGTATTTTTTGCTGTTGCCAATTGGTGGTTTGCTCCACCTCTGAGATCCGCTCAGCAAGGGCGCTATCATTTAGTGTGGCGTTAACTTGAAAACAACTGGAGAAACACAGGCTACAGGCAAACACAGACCAGGGCTTTAGTAGCCTCGATAAATTCATTGTTGCTCTCCATTGCTTATCATTTAGTCTGCGTGGTAGTGTGAAGATACACCAAGACTAAAGAGGCGACAATGTTCAATCCGCTAACAGATGTTATTTTTAGACTAATTTGTCAAAATCAATCTTTAAAAGTGCACACTATTGCCGCCGCTCTGATGGAACAACAGCAACTACCTCGCCTTGATGAAGATGAAAATAAAAATCTATTTAAACGTAACTTCCTGATCATGAATGCCCTGTATCAACTCCAGCAAGAAGTATTCGCTGAGGGCCTGTATCTACATGTAGAAGCACTCAATATTTATCTAGCTCCACAACTAGGTGAACATTCATTAGCGTTAGATGACCCGCTCAGAAGTTATTATTTAGACTGGCAGCATTACGAAACCAGTAGTGAAGAAGTGAGTGCTCTGTTAGATAATTTTTGGCAACAGTTTACATTTAGCGGCGCTCGCCAGCGACTTGCCATCAAACCTGACGAATTAAACGCGATTAAAACGCGCTGGAGACTTCCTAAAGGTTATGATCGCAGGATGTTAAGCCAATGTTGGAGAAAACTGGCCTTGACTCATCACCCGGATAAATCAGGTGATGAGGAAACATTCAAACGCTTAATGAATGAGTATGAAATACTCAAGCAGGCCTTAAGCACGTAAGGCTTTATAGCGCTTATTTTTAATCTTACTATTGTTAAGCTTACGTAGTGCAGGCTTCACTGCCTCGCGTTTTACAGCCACGAATGTTTGCACATCATAAATATTGATTTTACCAATTTGCTTGAAGCTTATGCCTTCTTCACCAGTCAAACTGCCGACGATATCTCCTTTGCGAAGCTTTTGCTGCTTTCCGCCTTCAATCATGAGGGTCACCATATTCGACTTATAGGCTGGTTTTTCGAGCAGCGAATGACTCGGCAACGTGCCATGTTTTAGCTCTTGACCATATATCTCCGCCAACTGTTTTATTTTGAAGGCTTCTTTTTCTCCATAAAGAGATACTGCGATACCTTTGTGCTCACCCCGGCCCGTACGACCAACACGGTGAATATGCGTCTGCGGCTCAAGTGCCAAATGATAGTTAACCACAAGCTCAACTTCCTCAACGTCGAGCCCTCGAGCGGCCACGTCAGTGGCAACCAAAATATTGGCACTCTTATTGGCAAAGGTGAGCAATGACCACTCACGCTCACCTTGATCTAAGTCGCCATGTAACTCGACACAAGCAAGTCCGGTTTGACGTAATTCTTCGAATAGTCGCTTAGTCTCAGCTTTGGTATTACAAAAAACGATACAGCTTTGCGGCTGGTGTTGCATTAACAGCACTCTCAATGCGTTAAAGCGCATTTTATTGTTGTCTAATTTATAAAAGGTTTGCTTAATGCTGTGGTGTGCTTGTTCTTCTTTCGCTTCAACAAACTCTGGCTCACGCATATATTGCTTCGCCAGTTTCATGATCTTGTCTGGGTAAGTCGCACTAAACATTAGTGTTTGTCGAACTTCAGGCACATACACTAGAATGCTTTCTAGCGTTTCAGTAAAGCCCATATCCAGCATCTGATCGGCTTCGTCGAATACCACAGTCTGCGTTTCAGTTAGCATGAGTGAGCCATTAAAAACATGCTCTTCAACCCGACCGGGTGTACCAACAACAATATGCGCGCCATGTTGTAACGCCCGAGTTTGAGGTTCAATTGGCGTTCCTCCGCAGAGTGTTTGCACTTTGACGTTACCAATTAAAGCCGCAACTTTTCTGATTTCTTGTGCGACTTGATCAGCCAACTCTCTCGTTGGACATAACACCAAAGCCTGAACCTCATTGCTGTCAGGCTGCAACTTATTCAGCAGCGCAAGTGAAAACACCAGTGTTTTACCAGATCCGGTTTTCCCTTTCACGACTAAATCTCGTCCAGTCAGCGCCGGCGCTAAACTCACAGACTGTACTGCCGTTGGCACCATGTAGTTAAGATCTACAAGGCGCTGAGCAAGCGCTTGGTTTAGAGGTAATTGAGAAAATGAAGTGATCGACACAGTGCTTTCCTATTCGCTATCTTAATCGCGTATTTTATACCAAATGTGTAAATTCGCTAACCGCTTTACTCTATTATTCCAAGATAAAGCACCCCTAGATTGTGGATGAATTTCCCTCATCGCAATACACGGACTTACATCACAATTTATGCTTTAATCTCTCGGTAACTCCATTTTTACCAAGGATTATCATGAAGTTTAAATCACTATTGGCATTTGGTTTATTAAGCGCAGGTTTGAGCACAGCACTGCAAGCCGAAGAATTTACTACACAACAATTAGAACAAGTTAAACAAGTTAGAGAAGCCGCAAGCCACAGCAACCTAAGCTGGCAACTACTAGAATCCCTCACCACAGAAGTAGGCCCACGCTTACCGGGTACCGAAAATGATAAAAAAGCGGTAGCTTGGGCAAAGAAACAACTTGAGCAATTGGGCTTTGACAAAGTCTGGCTTGAGGAAGCGACCTTTCCTGAATGGCGCCGCTACCATGAGTCTGCAAAAATCCTGATACCGAGCGAACAACCGCTACACCTTACCGCGCTCGGTAACAGCGTCAGCACACCAAAAGATGGTTTAAGTGGTGAGGTAGTTTTATTTGAAACCCTCGATGAGCTGATTGCCGCGCCAGACAATAGCTTAAAAGGTAAAATAGCCTTTATTAATTACCGCATGAACCGCGACATTGATGGTAATGGCTATGGACCTGCGGTAAGAGCTCGTAATAGCGGTGCCGTAGAAGCCGCTAAAAAAGGCGCTATCGCCTATATGATGCGCTCAGTCAGCACCAGCCACCACCGCTTCGCGCACACTGGCGGCAGTCACTATAAAGCGGGAGTGACAAAGATCCCGTCCACTGCAGTTGCGAACCCAGATGCAGATCAGCTAGCACGCCTTATCAACTCAGGTCATGCCGTTAAAGTCGCGCTAAATATTCAAACCGAGGACTTAGGTGAAGGAACCAGTTACAACGTCATCGGTGAATTCACGGGCACCGAATTTCCAGAGCAATATGTCTTAATTGGTGGTCACTTAGACTCTTGGGATCTGGGTACTGGTGCACTCGATGATGGCGCTGGTGTTGCATTGACGATGGCAGCAGCAAAGCACATTGCCGATGTAAAACGCCCTAAACGTAGTGTCCGCGTAGTCCTATTTGCAGCAGAAGAACTCGGTCTCTGGGGAGCAAAAGCTTATTTTAAAAAGCATCAGGCAGAATTAGACCGCATCGTAGCCGCATCCGAGTCCGATTTTGGTGCAGATGTAGTGTATGCGTTTGAATCAAACGTAAATGCCGCTTCCTTACCAGTTGTACGTGAGATTGCAAAGCAATTGGCGCCGCTCGGCGTTACTTATATTGGCAAGAATAGCGCACATGGTGGTCCTGACTTAATTCCGCTGAAAAATGCCACATCGGCGCCAATCTTCGCTTTACACCAAGATGGCACGGATTATTTTGATTATCACCACACAGCTGATGACACGCTTGATAAAGTCGATCCGGCAAAATTAAAGCAAAATACCGCGGCATACGCTGTATTTGCCTTAATGGCAGCCGACGCCAAAACGAAAATGGCAGGGAAATAAAATCTTACACTTATGGGGACAAGTACACTTGTCCCCTACACTCAAGTTGCCTACCTTAGACATACCCACACGTAACTAACTAATAGAATATGGAAATCAAAAGCGTATTTTTTTCCTTTTACGACACAATATTCAACTTTATCAGTAAATATAAAGTTGCGATGTCGGCACTGATTGTGGTCACTATTGCACTTTACTTTTATAACCAACATCAACAACAAATCGCTAGTTATCAAACATACTTAGCCTCCCCACAAATCGATGACCTGATTATTTTTGACGCTGGCAAAAACACAGGGCAAGCTTATGATCCAGCTTTTCAGATACTACAAATTACTGAACTAACAGATGACAACATTGAAGTGAAGGAAAGTGCCTACACGTATCGAACAATGCGTAACATCACCCGAGATATCCGTGTCAGCATGCTAATGACCGATCATTATTTTAAGCCACAAAGGCTGACGCTAGAAAAAGACAATCTATTAGACTTACTTGACAATGAAACGATTGTTTCCGTCTACAGACCAGTCGGGATCCATGTACTTGGCGGTGTTGTTAGACAACGATTTAAAAAGCCGAAGCCACTATATAACGGACCTAAGATCTCTGCACAGAATCAAGAAGCAATTCACGCTTACAGCCAAGGAAACTTTGAAGAAGCAAAAACGGGATTTGCAGCAGCGGCTAAAACTGGCAACCCTTGGGCACAATATAACTATGGAACAATGCTTCGCGACGGTGAAGGCGGTGCAAAAGACATTAAAAAGGCGATCCACTGGCTTAAACTTGCCGCCGAGCAAGGTAATCATAAAGCACAATCGGCTCTGGCTAAGTTATGCCAAGACTACCCCTGTTAACTGTGACTTTGCTTGTGATACTGCATAGTCAAAACGTTTGCTTCAAACTCTTGTTGTGCCACAGGCTTAGAATGAAAATAGCCTTGTGTCATATCACACAGTAAGTTCTTTAAAAACATGCATTGTGCAGGGGTTTCAACCCCTTCTGCAATGACTTTTAAGTTCAATTTGTGCGCCATCAAGATAATCGCACTGACGAGCGCTTTATCTTCTTCATCTTCAGGTAAATCACGAATAAAGGTTCTATCAATTTTCAATTTAGAAAGCGGGAAGCGCTTGAGGTAACTCAACGACGAATATCCAGTACCGAAGTCGTCAATCGCCAGTTCTACGCCCATTTCTCTTAATGCTTTTAATTGTGACAATATTTTGTCTGAGTTTTCAACCAGTACCGACTCTGTGATTTCCAATGTCAGATACTTTGCTTCCAGTTTGGTATCTCTAAGTACTTTTCTTACTAGCTCGACCATATCTTGGCGTTTAAACTGAATACTAGAAACGTTAACTGCAATAAATAAGGGTCTACCGTAGTTGTCTTGCCAGGCTTTAACTTGAGAACAAGCGTGATATAGCACCCACTCCCCAATGGGTAAGATAAGGCCTAGTTCTTCGCAAACGGGAATAAACTGATCGGGTGAAACATGGCCCAGCAACTCACTTTTCCATCTTAACAACACCTCGCAGCCAACGAGGTCGCCGCTGCCAAGCTGTGAAAAAATGGGCTGGTACACCAGTGATAATTCTCGATTAGACAGTGCTTTATGCAAAGCGCTTTCTAACACGCTACGCGCTTTGGCATGTTGATGCATCGCTGAAGTATAGAATTGAAAACAGTCGCGACCATGTTCCTTGGCTTTATACATTGCACTGTCGGCATTACGGAGCAAAATTTTTCGGTCGGTGCCGTCATCTGGGTAAAGCGTGATCCCCATACTACCGGAGACATAAGCTTCGTGTCCTTCCAAATGAAAAGGGTTGGCTAGCGCACGTAAAATCTTCGTCGCAACCAGCTCTAAATCACTGATAGAGCTGATGTCTTGTAGCAATAAAGCAAATTCATCCCCACCTAACCTTGCAACGGTATCAGAGCTGCGCACGCACTCATTAATACGGTTTGCTGCTTCTTTGAGTAATAGATCACCAATATGGTGCCCAAGCGTGTCATTCACTGCTTTAAAGCGGTCAAGATCGATAAAACAAATAGCAAAGCGCTCTTCTAGCTGAGCTGCTCGTTTTAACGCTAAATCAAATTTAACGTGATAATGATGGCGATTTGCAAGGCCCGTCAAACTGTCAAAGTTGGCTTGCTGCCACATCAACTGCTCGTTACGTTTTCTCGAGGTAATATCACTGAATAAGGCAACATACATATCAATCTCCCGAGCTTCATTAAATACTGCGGATACCTGCAGCCAACTCGGATAAATTTCACCATTTTTGCGCTTGTTCCAAATCTCTCCTTCCCAATGGCCTTTGTTAACCAAATCATCATATAACGCATTGAAAAAGCGCTCATCGTGACGCCCAGAGTTTAGGATTGATGGAGTCTCCCCTATCACTTCATCCATGCCAAAGCCTGTAATTTCGCTAAATGCGCGATTTACCATTTGGATTTGATTATGTTTGTCGGAGACCAACACGCCTTCAGTGGTTGTCGCAAATACCGTACTTGCCAAACGCTGTTCTCTTTCGTTCTCAAGTTCTTCCGTAATATCCTGAATAACATAAATGAAGCCAAGCTTAGCTTGCGTTTCGCTTACTACAGGGGCACAAGAAACCCGAACATTACGATAGTCAAAACGCGCATCGAGTTGGCACTCCAGCGTACCTTCCGTTAGCAGCTTTTCACTATCAAGCACATCAAATAAGGTATAAATAGATTTTGATTTTAACGCTTCTAAACTATCAAAATCCTTTAATACTGAACCATTAGCGGCTTCTATATGATGAGTTTCATCCGTAAACACCAGGTATGCTTTAATACCATCAAAAATGGCACTGAGTTTTGCGCCTTGATCTTGTGCTCGCTGATTGGAGCGCCTTAGCCTGACCAAAACGGTCATCAATACCGCCATCGATAGAATAAGCACAGCAATTACCGCAGTTAACAGAATGACCTGTACCATATTGGCTTGCTTGATTTTTTCAGTCTGTAACAAGACCTGCTGTTCAAGGTTAGCTTGGTAGTGCCAGAGATCTTGCTGTAGCTTACGCTTTTCACTCATATCTTGAATGATAGAAAGTAATCTAGGTTTGCCATCACTATTTTCAAACGGCGTTGAGTGAACACTTACTGTTTTCACACTACCGTCTGCAGTTTGGTGTTGGAAGATAAAATAGTTGCGGCCTTCATTTAAAGCTGCTTGACGCTCATTGGCAACCTGCTCGGCGGTAAATAAGTTGATATCTTGAATGACTTTTGATTCTAGTACCGCCTCGCTATAACCATAGAATGCGGCGGCAGCTTTATTGGCATCCAAAATTTTTCCAGACGTAGGCTCGATGATCAACATCACCGCGCTATGATTAGAAAAAGTATAATATGGTAACTCGTTAGCTGGTGCTGAAATACAAAACAGCAACAGCAGCCCCCCGAGCAATTTTGACATCAACTTCAAACTCAGACCCCTCAGGATATCGTTTTATGCAACCGCGGCGACTATAGCGC
This sequence comes from Pseudoalteromonas sp. DY56-GL79, assembly GCF_041414765.1. Lineage (NCBI taxonomy): Bacteria > Pseudomonadati > Pseudomonadota > Gammaproteobacteria > Alteromonadales > Pseudoalteromonadaceae > Pseudoalteromonas > Pseudoalteromonas sp. DY56-GL79. The sequence goes on from NZ_JANHZS010000031.1 coordinate 16,241, forward strand.
AAAGGGTATGTGAGCTACATCGAAAGTCGATTCTTGCTTGTTTCATATCAAAACAACTCAACACACACATCTTTTTATAACAATTTATACACTTGCTCTGGCGTACTGACAAGCCGATAAGTTCTGAAAGTGTAGTCTATTTCGCAATAGTGTAGACGCAAAAGTGAGTAACTAAACCTTTTCACCACCCCATCCGTACAGCTAGGAAAAATATGCCTAGTTGATATACTAGGCCAAACTCAACTCATAGTGCGCCGATGAAATACCAAGACTTACGAGATTTTATAGCCCAGCTTGAAAAACAAGGAGAACTTGTTCGCGTCAAGCAGCCCATTTCCACCAAACTAGAAATGACTGAAATTGCAGACCGAACGCTGCGAGCAGGTGGACCCGCTATCCTATTTGAAAACCCTGTTGGTTATGACATTCCGGTACTGGCTAACCTATTTGGCACACCAAAGCGCGTTGCAATGGGGATGGGACAAAGCGATGTCAGTGAACTAAGAGAAGTCGGCAAGTTACTCGCTTTTTTAAAAGAACCCGATCCACCAAAGGGAATTAAAGAAGCCATTGGCCAGCTACCGGTATTCAAACAAGTGTTGAATATGCCAGCCAAAGAAGTGAAAAAAGCCCCATGTCAGGAAGTTGTACTGAGCGATAATGAGGTTGATCTCACTAAACTACCTATTCAACATTGCTGGCCTGGTGATGCCGCACCTTTAATTACATGGGGGTTAACGGTAACCAAAGGTCCTTATAAAAAGCGTCAGAACCTAGGGATTTATCGTCAACAGCTATTGGGTAAAAACAAAATTATTATGCGCTGGCTATCACATCGTGGCGGTGCGCTTGATTTTCAGGAGTGGTGCAAAGAGCACCCCGGCGAACCGTATCCGGTATCGGTTGCACTTGGCGCTGATCCCGCGACGATTTTAGGTGCGGTAACCCCAGTTCCAGATACGCTAAGCGAATACGCATTTGCAGGTCTACTGCGTGGTAGTAAGACGCAGGTCGTTAAATCAATTTCAAACGAACTGCAAGTACCAGCGAGTGCCGAAATCGTCTTAGAAGGATATATTCAACCGGGCGAGCTCGCGCCAGAAGGCCCATATGGCGATCACACCGGCTACTACAATGAAGTTGACGACTTCCCTGTAATGACTGTCACTCATATGACACATCGCAAAGATCCTATTTATCACAGCACTTATACGGGCCGCCCGCCTGATGAGCCAGCTATTCTTGGTGTTGCGCTCAACGAAGTATTCGTGCCGATTTTACAAAAGCAATTTCCGGAAATCGTCGATTTTTACCTTCCACCAGAAGGCTGCTCTTACCGCATGGCGGTCGTCACCATGAAAAAGCAGTATCCGGGGCATGCTAAACGCGTGATGATGGGTGTATGGTCTTTCCTTAGACAATTTATGTACACCAAGTTTGTCATTGTTTGCGATGATGATGTAAATGCTCGCGACTGGAATGATGTAATTTGGGCGATAACAACACGTATGGATCCCGCAAGAGACACCACCTTAGTTGAAAGCACGCCTATCGATTATCTCGATTTTGCTTCCCCTGTGTCCGGACTTGGTTCTAAAATGGGTATGGACGCAACCAACAAGTGGCCGGGTGAGACCGACCGTGAATGGGGCGAGCCTATCGTTATGGATCCCGAGGTTAAACAACGCGTTGACGAAATTTGGGATACCCTAGGGATCACCATCAAATGACATATATCATCTAACATTGTGCACTCAGCTATGCTAGAGTGCACAGACTTTAGCCACGTGCTTAATAAAGGTAACACATGCAAGTATTAGCAGCAGAGGTTGTCTCAATTACACCTCTTACGGAATTTGTTCACAAAGTTATATTAAAACCTGAAGAAGCGGTGCAATTCGAAGCCGGCCAGTATCTGCAATTGGTACTTGGTGAAAAAGACAAACGTGCTTTCTCGATTGCCAGCAGTCCTTCAAAAACAGAGCAGTTAGAGTTACATATCGGTGCTTCTGGCGCTGACTCTTATGCCATGCAGTCACTAGATCACCTACGTAACGCTTTTGATACAAAGCAAACCGTTGCATTAGAAGTTGGCCTTGGCGTATCTCAGATCCGTGTTGATCAAGCGCGTCCACTAGTACTACTTGCCGGCGGCACAGGGTTTTCTTATGTCAAATCTATGGCCGATCACTTGGCTGAAACGGGTTACGACCAACCAGTATTATTTTACTGGGGTGTAAAAGAAGAAGCTGCGTTGTATGCAAAAGCGGAGATGGAAGCTTGGGCCGCCTCAAATAAACATTTCCAATTTATTCCTGTGGTAGAAAATGCCAGTGAAGCATGGCAAGGTCATCGCGGTTTCGTTCATCAGGCTGTGATGAAAGATATCGTTTCTTTAGAGCCGTACAGCATTTATATGGCTGGCCGCTTTGACATGATAGGTATCGTGCGTGATGACTTTATCAATCATGGTGCTGAGCGCGACTTTATGTACGCCGACGCTTTTGCGTTTATTAAGTAACCTGAGCTGCGGATAATTAATGCCTTTCTAGCAGCCAGTTTTAGCGCTAACTGCGTTGAATTCACTTCCAATAGCCAGCTATTGGTGCGTAAATTCGCCTTGTTTTCCCTAAAACTCTCTGGCTAGACAAGGAAAAAACTAAGTTGTGCTTTAGAAACAATGAGTTGGAACATTCCTTATCCAAACCTCAGGTTAAGTAACTTAAGACAAGTTATTTAATAGCAATTTATCCAATGTGTGGCAGGTCTTTGGTCACACATTGAAAAAACAGAATAAACCAATCAAAACAATCCATTTTACCAAAACACTTTCACCCGCTACTCTCATATTACACACAGACACCGCGAGAAGTATGATGAGTAAACTCTATGTTCGTGACATCATGTCACCTGATTTCCCACTGTTAACCGCCGAGACCGAGCTAACCGACGCGATTAGTTTGCTACAAAAGCATCATTTAATTGGTGCGCCAGTGATAGATGCACAGCGTCATCTTGTTGGATTTATTTCAGAGCAGCAGCTGCTCAAGCCTTTGCTTAATTCCAGCTACTTTTGTGATGGTAAAGTACAGCTGAGAGACTTACTGGCTACGCCAGCCCTCAGCATTGAAGCTGCAACAACCGTTGTCGACCTTGCACAACGTATGCAGCAAAATAGTCCTAAGGTTTATCCCGTACTCAATGAAGGCCAAGTGATTGGAATTGTGACACGCAGCCAAGTCGTTGCGGCGCTAAAGGAGAGTTATCTTAGCTGTGCGGGGTGATCCCACACAGCAATTTCAGCCTACGCTTTCTTTGCAAGCAACGCTTTTTTATCAGCTTCGCTTAAAAAGGCAATCTCAACCGCATTGCGCTGCGCTTTATGGATATCACTCAAATCTAGACCTGCCGCCGCAGCTGCATGGCTATACTCGTTATCCAACTCGATACCTTGAACCGCAGGGTCATCGGTATTGATGGTTGCCAATACATCATGATCTAAAAATGCTTTCAATGGATGTGTGGTTAAACTTTCGACAGTACTTGTTTGGATATTACTGGTTAGGCAAGACTCGATCCCGATACGATTATCACGTAAATAGTCCATCAGAGCTGGGTCATGGATTGCTTTAACTCCGTGACCGATACGTGTTGCACCAAGTTCTTTAATGGCTTGCCAGATACTTACCGCGCCCTCAGCTTCGCCAGCATGTACCGTCACACCAAGGTAAGCATCGCGAACCTGCTTATAATGTTCAATAAACAGCTCTCCTGGGAAGCCCAGCTCGTCACCCGCGAGGTCAATCGCAACCAACTGCTCTTTAAAGGCAAGTAGCGCGTCTAGCTCATATTGGCACTTTTCCACACCAAATGTGCGTGACATAATCCCGATCAGGTTAACCTTGATGTCTTGGCCTTTAACTGCACTTTGTACACCGTCGACTACGGCTTCAACAACGCCCTGTGGGTGTAGATTATGGGCTTTTGCCATGTAGTAAGGACTAAACCTTAGCTCAGTGTAATCAATACCTTGTGCAACTGCGTCGGCAACATTTTCAATCGCAATACGGCGACAAGCATCGTAGTCACCAAGTACCTTTACACCCCAATCTAGTTTCTCAAGAAACGCCATTAGATTGGGTGCATTGTCCAACACTTGAACATGTGGGCGTAGACCTTCGAGATCCGTTGCCGGTAAATCCATATTAAACTGCTGGCCAAGTTCTAAAATCGTTGTAGCACGAACGTTACCATCTAAGTGGCGATGTAAATCTAATAGTGGGAGTGTGTTATTGATCATAAGAGACTCGATTTGCAGTTAAAATTTTTGGGATCATACGCACCTAAACTGAGATAGCAAGGACATATGTCAGAATTGAGTATAGCTAACTTTAATACAAAAAAGCCTGCACATTGCTGCGCAGGCTTTTCGTTACGATTTTGCGATTAAATACGCTTTCTCGTAGGTATGCATTTTTTCGTAGGCAAGCTGGGCTTGCTTACTCCAGCGCGCTTCCCAAGGGTTTGCGCTTAAGGAATCAAAGATCTTCGCAGCAAGTTCATAATCCCCCTCAGCATTGCAAAGGCAAGCCAATGAGAACAGCAACTCCTTATCATCTGGATGTTTTTTCAATTGCTGCTGTAGTGCTAACTTGAGTTCATTACTACTTTGCGTGCTGTGTTGCAGATAGTCGGCCAGCTGGTGATATTGACCTTGTTTGAGCAGCTTCTTGAGCTCCCCCAACACTTCCGCTATGCGCCCCTGTTGCAGCTTCACCTTATTAAGGGCTGGTATTGCATGCGCTTTTACTGCCTTAGGTAGCGTATTAAACAAAGTATCTGCTTGCTCAGGGGCTATCACAAACATGCGCTCGAACACACTCTGCCACTGTGTATCACTCCAGTTAAGCTTTTTATGCCATTTTGCGATTTGTGCAGCTGCCAGCTCAGGTTGCTTAGCCTGTAGACATGCTAAAATGTAACCACTAAGCACCGCTGAAGTTGGTTTAGCCGCAGACATTTTGTCATCAAGTAAAGCCAACGCCTGTTCACTATTATTTGCTTCTAGCCACAATGCAGCAAGCTGCCCTTGGTTGTCATCCGATATTGCTTCTAGCTCTGTATTCGCTTTGACAACATCTCCTTGCTTTAACGCCGCTTTGGCTGCGATGGCACGCACATAGTCTTGGCGTTCATCCGGCTGCGGCGTTTTCGTCAACAAGGTTGCGGCTTGTTCCACTTCGCCGTTAATAAATAGCCACAAGCTTTCGTTCCATGCTTGTTGCGCTTTTAGTTTACGCTTTCTGGAAAAATGACCTTTCGTATTGACTAGACGATGCCACGACCAACGCACTACCTTACCCAACAACACTAAAGCGGTGATGGCAAGCAACAGCAAGATAGTGAAAGACACTATGCTGCCTTCAATCGTGGTTTGATTGAAAGAGATCAATACATAGCCTTTCTCATCAATGAGCAAATGACTGGCGGCTAGCGCGATAAAGATAAGCGTAAAGGTGATGATTTTTGCCATCATTTTAGCCACCCTTTTACTGCTGCTGGGGTGGCAAGCTCAATCGACTCTTGGCGCTGAACTTCACTGCGGCTCAGCTTGTTTAAAGCCTGCTGCATCGCGTTCACAGGCGCGTGTTGCGTATCAAAATAACGCGTCAACGTGTCGGCTGCACTATCAAGCGCACTGAAGTAAATGCTCGCTTGTTGATCCATTAATGCGGTTTGTGCTTGGGTTAAATAAGCACGCAGCTGCGTGCGTATAAGCAGCTGCTCGTTTTTATCTAGGAGTGGGTCTATCACCACTTCATCATGGTGACGTATGGTAATAAAGTCATCAACCAATCCCTGCCAAGAGCGCTTTAAGTTCGCTTGCCAATCATCAACCTGTTGCGATAGCGCAGCATCTTCACTCGCTGCTTTTTGCGGAATTTGCTTAGTTTTGATCGTTAGCGTATCAACTTGAGACAATAAACCATGAAGCTCAAAGTAAAGTGACTCCGTTTGCGGCTTAGGCAAGGCCTTCAAAGCCGCAATGTCGGTAGCAATCGCCTGCTTAACAGCTGCCGTGTTGGACTCAGACTCTAAGCTCTCTTGCAAGCGCTGCAGAATAGCAATTGCGCCAAGATAATCTTGCTCTGCCGCAACTTTAAATGCAGCAAGGCGCTGTAAATACAATGCCTCAGAGGCCACTGCACCGCTTACTTGCTGCTGCGCCTTGGCAAGCGTCTGCATTAACTGGGTTTCTACATGTTGCTGCTGCTCAGCCAATCGCTTTGCGACATTGTCTTGCAGCGAATCAAGCACATTTTCTACTCGTTGAAGTTGCGACTTAGCACCACTCAGCTGCGTGTTTAATAGCTGATTTTCAGCGTTAATCGCTTGGTTAGCTAGCAACGCTTGCTGCAACTGTTGTTGCTGTTGCAAATAAACATAGCCAGCACCAGCACCACTACCCAGCGCCACTAATAATGCAAGGAGCGCAACCTTACTCACACCAGCCTTCGCGTGATGTGGCGTTACGGTTTGCTCTGCTGCTTTTGCAGCTTGCTGGGTATTTGTATTCTTTGTTTGCGATTCAGACTGAGTCATTTTGCGCCCTTGCTGCTTGGTATAGTCGATGATACTCCCTGCGATGGCACGATTATCAGGGCCATGACATACCACAATTTGAGACTGTTCGATGTTATAGGATTGCTGTACATGCTCAGCAATACGTTGGCTCACAACAAAGAAAGTGCGCTGAGCCAACCAATCTTTACTTGCTGACGACTGCGTATTAAAAATCGCATCCGCTGCACTATTACTGGTAATGACTATACCTTCAATCTGCTGGCTTCGCCAGTGGTCTAACCAGCCATCTGCATTGTCTTTTACGGCAACGCGTTCATAAACCACCAGACTGTCAAGGATGGCTCCCCGCGCTTTTAAAGTTTGCGCAATGACGGGACGCCCACCTTTCCCTTTGACCAACAATACACGCCTGCCCTCAACAGAGGACAGCTGCGGGAGTGCAAGCAAACCTTCGGAATCAGGTTGTTTAGGGTATTTAGCCTTAATATTTAGGGTCTGCTGGATAGCATCGGCCGTGCCTTCGCCAACAGCAAAAGCTGCGCAATGTCCGGCTAATGGAACTTCTAATTGGTGAAAGTATCGCACCGCATCTGGCGAGACAAAAACAGCTAACTCGGCTTCGCTTATCATTGCTTTAGCGGTGTCACTCACTGCCACTTCGTTAAGCTGTAATACTGGGCAAATCACTGAGCTAATTTGCTGCTGTGTCAGTAACTCAGATAAAGGTTCTGATTTGCCAACGGGTCGAGTTAGCACAACTTTCATTTAAGCGTCCCTATAAACCTCAGCAAGAATTTTATCTGCACCTTGCGCAAGTAAGGATTCTGCCAATTGAATTCCAAGTTGCTCAGCCTCTGCAACCGTACCAGAGCATTCGCCGCGCAAAATTTCGCTGCCATCGACAGCACCCACTAAGCCACGCAAGTGTACCTGATCGCCCGAGACTTCTGCATAAGCGCCGATTGGAACCTGACATCCCCCTTCCAAACGGCGGTTCATTGCACGCTCGGCAAGTACACGAATACGTGTATCAGTGTGTTCCAGTGGTGCAAGGAATGCTTTAGTTTGAGCATCATCGCTACGACATTCGATGCCGACAGCGCCTTGACCATTGGCCGGTAATGAATCTTCTGGTTCAATATAACTTGCGATTCTATCCACCATTTCTAAGCGGATAAGTCCCGCGGCGGCCAAAATAATGGCATCAAACTCACCCGCATCTAGCTTAGCTAGGCGAGTATTCACATTGCCACGTAAATCCTTAATGACTAAGTCTGGGCGCGCTGCTCGAATTTGACATTGGCGACGCAGGCTTGATGTGCCAACCACAGCGCCCTCAGGCAACTCTGCAAGTGAGGTATAAGTATTAGACACAAACGCGTCTCTTGGGTCTTCGCGTTCGCAAATAGTATGCAGCTCGAGCCCTTCAGGGAAATCAACAGGTACATCTTTCATTGAATGCACAGCAATATCTGCGCGCCCTTCTAACATGGCCTGCTCAAGCTCTTTGACGAACAACCCTTTACCGCCAATTTTTGCCAGTGGCGTATCTAAAATCTTGTCGCCTTTCGTCGACATCGGCACGAGCTCTACTTTTAGATTAGTATGGTGTTTTTCAAGCTCTGCCCTCACAAATTCGGCTTGCCATAGCGCCAAAGCACTTTTGCGCGTTGCAATACGTAATATGGAAACTTGTTCTGTCATGATTTGCCTTTCATTTATTGCAGCGTTATTGCCACTGCAAAGAGTTAACTGTGTGGTGATGGCAGTCAGTCGCAAGCTGCCATACACGATACTGCGAGTAAGATTATTGCTGACTATTATCCACAATGCGGAACGTCTTTTGGGCAAGCAGTTGCCCAGACTGCGTCACCACCTCAACACGCCAATCTCCGGTTTGACTCGGCATGACGTTCTTACTTGAATAAGTACGGTAGCGCGCGGCTTGGATCGGAAGTTCCACTTCTGCCATCAACTCGTCTTGATGAAACCACAGGTGCGACACCACTTGATCTTTAAGCGCGTGTACTTCAGTGAAAAAGTAAAGCTTGTCACTAAACTGAGTGGTCGCAATCACGTCTTTCAACACGTTCGTTGGTTCGCGGTCGTCAATCATGGTAGTGAGTACAGCGCGGCTGATAAATTGCGTGTCTATTTTTGCCCCTAGCGCGACACTGGCTATACGCGCTTCAGCATCAAATTGATTTTTAGCTTCAGCCCTTGTTTCTGTTTCTGTTTCTGTTTCTGTTTCTGTTTCTGTTTCTGTTTCTGTTTCTGTTTCTGTTTCTGTTTCTGTTTCTGTTTCTGTTTCTGTTTCTGTTTCTGTTTCTGTTTCTGTTTCTGTTTCTGTTTCTGTTTCTGTTTCTGTTTCTGTTTCTGTTTCTTCAGAAGTTTGTTGTTGCACTTGGTCTAACGCAATGACTTGAGCGACCTCTATTGAGGTCGTCGCGGCACCAGCAGAAGTGAGTTCAGGTGTCGTTAAAACACTATCGACTGAGGTATTCGCACTTAGCTGCTCGCCCTCATGCTCCTCATTAGAGACTACCGATGCAGGAGAATCACTCAGCGATGTATCGGTTTGCGCTATGGTGGCATGTATAGGTACTGCCACTTGGACATCATCTTCATCTGCGTTGACGTTATCCACGACACCATAAACACCCGCGGTTGCAATGCCAGCAAATGCTGCCGTTGCCATAAAAATGCGTTTCCAGTGCCATTGATAGGTCACCGCTGAGGGCTCTGAGGGTTGCTTACTCACCGACGTTTTTATGACAATCTTTTGTGACATTGCTTTGCTCCTGTATCTGTCACCAGTACCTTATACCACTTAATATTAATCGCTCAGTCTCGTTATTAACCAAGCGCGAATGGCTTTTAACTCTTCAAGACAGACCTGATGCTCCATTGGGTAGTCTTGCCAGCTCACTTCATAGCCTTGCTGTTGTAACGTGTTAAATGCGTGCTCACCTGCAAACATCGGCACGACAGGATCTGCACTGCCATGCGCCATAAAAATAGTGAGCTCGCTTTGCTGTGCTTCTGCACTGAGCTTTTCAGGCACACACATATAAGTTGATAGTGCCATGACACCGGCCAATTTAACAGTTAAACGCGGTGCAAGATGGAGCGCAATCACCCCCCCTTGAGAAAAACCAGCTAGGATAATACGGTTAGCTGGAATACCTTTATCTAACTGTGCCTGAATTAACGCTTCGACCTGAGCTGATGAGTCTCGCACACCTTGCTCATCCGCTCTTTTATCCAGATCAAATGATTTAATGTCATACCAAGCACGCATCACCATGCCACCATTTATGGTGACCGGCTGCTGTGGTGCATGTGGGAAAATAAAGTGTGCACCCAATTCGTCAGGCAGGTTTAACTCAGATGCAATCGGTAAAAAGCCGTTACCTGAATCGCCTAAACCATGGAGCCAAATAATACTCGCTTTATGTTGCCCTTTGGCAGGATAATCTACAAATTCCAACATTAATCGTGCTGCCACTCTATTGCGATATTTGCCTGCTTAGTCGCCGCGTCGCTCATAAATTGCCAAAACTCAGCACCGGAGCGATTATCAATCCACTGATCGCCACGCAACTCGAAGTGATGACCATTAAACTTAGTCGCCACCCAGACTTGGTGCAATGGTGCTTGTTTGTTGATAACAATTTTGCTCTTGTCAGGGAAAATAATCTCTAGAATTCCCGATGCTGATTCGTAATCTAAATCAGCGTCACAATCATCGATCTGCTCTTCAATAGTCAACATTAGCGCATCGGCTAACTCATGATATTCACTTTCTGTCATCGTGATTTCCTCTTACTGACGCACTGCGGCATGGTGCCTAAGCTTAACTCGCTATTTGAGCAATTTGATGAAGACGAAATTTCAATAGCGAAAAGCTGCTTTTTTTATCAATTCTGTTACTCTGCGATTATAAAGGCACTGACACGAATTATCTAATGAAAGCGACACCTTATAAATTTAGCGTAACGGCACTTGTTTTTACTACTTTAATCGGATTATCGGGTTGCGGTCAAAGCGGTCCGCTTTATTTGCCTGAACAACAGGCTAAAAAATCAAACCAACCGAAAGCAGCACAAGCAAACCAGCCTGAAGCAGAACAACAGGAGCGTTAAAATGGATTATTTCAATTATCAAGATGGCGAGTTATTCGCTGAAGATGTCGCCATAACCACAATCGCCGAGCAATATGGTACTCCCTGCTATGTCTACTCGAAGAAGACTTTAGCACGGCATTATCACGCTTTTACGGATGCCGCAGCCGGTCATCCCCACTTGGTGTGCTACGCAGTAAAGGCGAATTCAAATATCGCCGTATTGAACGTCTTGGCTCAGCTTGGTTCTGGTTTTGATATCGTGTCGAAGGGTGAACTTGCGCGAGTGCTAAAAGCAGGGGGAGATCCTCAAAAAGTCGTTTTTTCTGGTGTTGCGAAAACGGAAGATGAAATTGCGTTTGCGCTTGAGACTGGGATTAAATGCTTTAACGTTGAGTCGATTGCAGAGCTTCACCGCATCAGTGAAGTGGCAACCAGACTGGATAAGATTGCGCCAATTTCATTGCGTGTAAACCCAGATATTGATGCAAAAACTCACCCCTATATTTCAACCGGGTTAAAAGAGAACAAATTTGGTATTGATATCAAAGCCGCATTTGATGTTTACCAACTCGCTTATGCCCTACCGGGTTTAAAAGTGGTTGGGATCGACTTCCACATCGGCTCTCAGTTGGTTGAGGTTAATCCATTTTTAGCGGCGTTAGATAAAGTGCTGGCGCTAATTTCTCAACTTGAAAAAGCGGGAATTTACTTGCATCACCTCGATATCGGTGGCGGTCTTGGCGTGCCTTATGACGGTGAAAAACCGCCGCATCCGAGTGCTTACGCTGCAGAGATTAAAGCACGATTGGCGCAGTTCAATGATCTAGAACTCATTTTTGAGCCTGGTAGAGCGATTGCCGCCAATGCCGGTGTGCTGGTGACTAAAGTCGAATTTATTAAGCCAACCGAGCATAAGCATTTTGCCATTGTTGATGCCGGCATGAACGACATGTTACGACCATCGCTTTATCAGGCTTGGCAAAATATCGTACCAGTCATACCGCGAGACGACGTTGACGCGATAAATTACGACGTGGTTGGTCCAGTATGTGAAACGGGTGATTTTCTAGGTAAAGACCGAGTACTTAAAATTAAGGCGGGCGACTTATTAGTACAGCGTAGTGCAGGCGCTTATGGCTTTACCATGAGTTCAAATTACAACTCACGCCCCCGCTGTGCAGAAGTCATGGTTGATAACAACCAACACCATCTAATCCGCCAAAGAGAGCCGTTAGAATCTCTGTGGCAATTTGAGCAACTACTGCCACAATAATCCGACTTGGATACGTCCTAGGGATGCAAAACAAGGCTTAATGCCAAGCAGCTTCCCTAGCCGAGGTATCCATGGCAAAGTATTAGCAAAGTGAGGCCATGGTTTTATACCAAAAGATAACCACTCTATGTTTATAAACTTTTCAAAAATGCATGGTTTAGGCAACGACTTTGTGGTGATAGATAATGTCACCCAAAATGTGTTTTTGTCTCGAGACCAAATTAAGAAGTTAGCAGATCGCCACTTTGGAATTGGCTTTGATCAGCTGTTGATGGTTGAAGCGCCTTATTCCCCGGACTTAGATTTTCATTATCGTATTTTCAATGCCGATGGTAACGAAGTTGAGCAATGTGGTAACGGTGCTCGCTGTTTTGCTCGTTTTGTGCGCATGAAGGGCTTAACGAACAAGCACAAGGTTTGTGTCTCTACAAAGGGCGGCAATATCACCCTGTATACCGAAAAAGACGGCCAAGTTACCGTGAATATGGGCAAACCGAACTTTAACCCACAAGCCATTCCGTTTCGTGCAAACAAACAAGAAAACACCTATATTTTAAGAGCCGACGAACATACGGTGTTTTGTAGCACGGTTTCTATGGGCAACCCTCATGGCGTGATTATTGTCGATAGTGTAGAAACCGCTGAGGTAGCTACACTCGGACCACTCCTTGAACACCATGAACGTTTCCCACAAAAGGCCAATATTGGCTTTATGGAAGTTGTTTCTCGTGAATACGTTAAGCTACGAGTTTGGGAACGCGGCGCCGGCGAAACACTTGCCTGTGGCACAGGGGCATGTGCCGCCGTAGTTGCAGGCATAATGCAAGGTAAGTTAGAAGAAACCGTTAGGGTCGACCTACCAGGAGGTAGTCTTCAGGTGCGTTGGGGTGGTCAAGGTCAAGTAGTGAAAATGACCGGACCGGCGGAGCATGTTTTTGATGGGCAAATCGCAATATGACCATAAAAGAAGCGAATTCAACTGAACAATTAGTCATTGAGTACCTGCGCAAGCATCCTGATTTTTTGCTCAGGCACCCTTATGTGCTATTGGATTTGCAGCTACACCACCAGCAGCAAGGGCTCCCAAACCTTGCTTTGCACCAACAGCGGATGCTCCGCGACAAAGTCAACTCACTACAGCAACAGATCGAAGACATGGTCCATTATGCAAAAGCCAACGAGCTGGTTTTCAAGCAATTGAGTGAATGCCAATTGGCTATCATGCGTTGTACTGAGTTGAGTGCTATCAATCATACGTTAGCACAGCGCTTTGAGGACCACCCGGACATCCAAGCATGTAAACTCATCAACATCGATGATACGCTTTTGGAACTAGTGTCAGCTAAACTGAGCAGTAACAACTGCTACTTAGGACGACTCAGTCCGTCACAAGCTGAACTCTTGTTTGCCGATATTGAAGTAGGATCGGTAGCACTTTACCGCGTTGATGCGTCAGACAAAGGTCGCTTTATTCTGGCCTTTGCCAGCCGCTCACCAGAACACTTTTCGCCACAACATGACAATATGTTGATCACGGCTTTTATTCAAACATTATCGCTTAAGCTCGAAGCGCTGGCATGAGCCTAACACCACTATCGGAAGATTGGACGCAACCAGTAACCGCCTTTATGGCACACTTGCGCCACGAAAAGCACTACTCAGAACATACGCTAACCCAATACAACACTCAGCTTATTCAAGCAGCGCAGTACTTTTGTGAACACGCCTCCTCTTGGCTTGAAGTCAGTGGCGAGCAAATCCGCCGCTACAGCATGAAGCTTCGCGGTCAAAATTACAGCCCAAGAACTATCAACCTTAAGCTCAGTTGTATTCGGAGCTTATATAAATTTCTCAAGCTCAAGTCACAATCACAACAGGCTGTCGTCAATCCCGCACAAGGGATCCGAGGGCCTAAGTTTCAAAAGCCACTCCCAAAGAACCTTGATGTTGACCAAATGGGGCAACTTCTCGAAATTCAGGCAGATGATGCGCTTGCCATTCGTGACAAAGCCATGATGGAATTAATGTATTCCAGTGGTTTGCGATTAAGCGAATTGGTTGGTGCAAACCTATTGGATGTCAAAGACGGTGAAATACGCGTGCTTGGTAAAGGCGGCAAGGAGCGTGTTGTGCCTGTCGGCGGCAAAGCGCTAAACGCGCTAGCTGATTGGCTCAAAATAAGGCCGCAATTTGCAACGTTGGAAGAACCTGCGCTTTTTGTGAGCAAATTAAAGCGCCGGATCAGCCCTCGCCATGTCCGCGCAAGAATGAAAGAATGGGGTCTAAAGCAAGGGGTTAGTACACCTATTCATCCCCATAAACTGAGGCACTCGTTCGCCAGCCACATGCTAGAATCCAGCGGTGACTTGCGCGCGGTACAAGAGATGCTTGGCCATGCCAGCTTATCCGCCACTCAGGTCTACACCCATTTAGATTTTCAACATTTAGCAAAAGTGTATGATAGCGCTCACCCAAGAGCGAAAAAGCAAAAAGACGAGTAACAATGAGATTCAATAAGCCCATTTCAGACATTGCCGCCATCAGTTTTGATTTAGACGATACACTATACGACAACAGGCCTATTATCATTGCGGCCGTTAACGCCATGACAGCGCACCTGAATACTATTCCCGAGTGGCAAGCGAGGGGGCGATCATTCTGGTCTCAATGTCGAAACGAAACGCTCAAACAAAACAGTGCGCTTGCAGAAGATGTGACAAAGTGGCGTCAAGTGGCACTTGAATGGGGCTTCACGGCACTGGGCTTTGATACCGCAACAAGTAGACAGCACGCACTACGTGCCTACCAAGCCTTTGCCGATGCCCGCAGTAATATCACGGTCAGCGACGCCGTCATCAGCCTGCTTGCTCAGTTACGCAGTCAATATCACATTATTGCTATCACTAATGGTAATGTCGAAATAGATAAATTTAATCTTCGCGATAGTTTTGACTTAGTGCTTCGCGCTGGAATTGATGGCCGCGCCAAGCCTCATCCAGAGCTTTACCAGCTTGCCTGCCAGCATTTTAACCTTGCACCACATCAACTTCTGCATGTTGGCGATAGCTTAGATACCGATGTACAAGGAGCACACCGTGCTGGCTGCCCTAGTGTTTGGCTTCGCAATCACTTTGCACCATACCAGTACAAAGGATTAGCCAATGTGGAAATCGATGACATACAAATGTTAAAAAAGATGATGTAATGTTTCCTTTCATGCGGTTGCATTCGGTGCTTGAATAACGTACTAATATTGACTTCCAAAAAACGATAATAATGGAAGTGAAATATGTCATCACAGGACACAACAAGTGACACAGGCTTTTTTGGTCATCCAAAAGGTCTGTTTACACTGTTTCTCACCGAGATGTGGGAGCGAATGAGTTATTATGGCATGCGTGCCATGTTAGTGCTTTTCATGACGGCCACCTTACAGCAAGAAGGCCTTGGTTTTACTGTCGCATCTGCAGCCGCAATATATGGCCTCTACACTGGTTCGGTTTATTTCTTAGGGTTACCTGGCGGATGGATAGCCGACCGCCTCCTTGGTGGTCAACGCGCGGTTTGGTACGGCGGGATCATCATCATGTGTGGCCACATTATTCTCGCCATTCCTAGCGAGTTTTCTTTTTTTGTGGGCCTTATCTTTGTTGCCAGTGGTACGGGCTTATTAAAGCCAAACATCAGTGCCATGGTTGGGCAGCTCTATAATGATGAGGATAATCGTCGTGACAGTGGTTACGCCATTTATTATATGGGGATCAATTTAGGCTCTGTGATTGGTTATATGGTGTGCGGCTACTTTATGGAAAATGTTGGTTGGCACTGGGCCTTTGGCGCAGCGGCTGTCGGTATGGCAGTCGGCCTTATCACGTATCGTTTAACAGGCAAACATATTGCCACTGTCGGTAACGAGCCAACTAACCCCATGAAAGGAAAAGAGAGCGTAAAAGCATGGAGTGCTATAGGCCTTGCAATTGCGGCTGTCGCAGCAGTTACCATTGCTGCATTTACTGGCGTATTAGTGATAAACCCTGTGGTACTGGCAAAGTATGTAGCCTTCGCTTTCACCATTACGTTTTTCTTGTACTATGGTTATATCTACTTTGCTGGAAACCTAGATGAAAATGAAAAGCGCCGAATGTGGGCTCTCTTTTTGGTTTGCGTTGCTTCTACCTGCTTTTGGTCTGGCTTTGAGCAAGCAGGCTCTTCGCTTAACCTCTTTGCTCGTGATTATACGGACCGCTTAATAGGCAGCTTTAGTATTCCCACAGCTTGGTTTCAATCTGCCAATGCCTTTTTCATTATTATCTTATCACCTTTCTTTGCAGCGCTTTGGATTAACTTAGCCAAGCGTATGATCACGCCAACCTATAGCGTAAAATGTGCGATTGGCCTTATCATCATGGCGAGCGGATTTATTGTGATGTTTTTCGCTTCCCAATATGCAGCCCAAGGCCTACAAGTAGCGCCAATGTGGTTGATAACCACTTACTTTCTGCACACCGTGGGTGAACTTTGCTTAAGCCCAGTGGCGTTGAGCGCAGTAAGTAAGTTATCTCCCAAACGTTTTGCTGGGCAAATGATGGGGGTTTTCGTACTCACTTACTCCATTGGTAATATCTTCTCGGGTCTGCTCGCTGGTAGCTTTGATCCTAATAATATCGAAGACTTGCCCAACCTTTATCTGCAAATTGCATTATTTACGATCGGTATTGGTGTATTTGTCGGTGTGCTTGGTCTTAAAACCAAGCATTGGGAAAAACAATCTGAAAAGCCACTGACAGAACAAACGGCTTAAACGAATTGGAGATGTAGGAGTGATGACTTCTACATCTTCTCAAACTAAGCTAAAATCAGATAACTACAATTCGGCACGCCCATTGCTGCTTGATGTCTATATCAACAAAAACACATACGGTTCAATAAACTTTTATTATTCATTTCTGTAACTCGATTCCTTGTCCAAAATAGAGTCACACAACACAAATATGTCGTTTTTCTTCCGACTTTGCTACTGTACTGGCTCTTTCAAAAAAGGATGCTGTTTTCTATGTCTAAAGTCATGATCACTGGTGCAACGGGCTTACTTGGCCGCGCACTTTGCCAAGAGCTAAGTAGTACCCACGAGATTTTAGGATGTGGCTTTAGCCGAGCAGCCGCGCCACTTCACAAACTTGACTTGGCTGACCACAATTCGGTTTTAGATTTCTTAGATAATCACAGCCCAGAGGTACTTATTCACGCAGCAGCAGAGCGTAGGCCAGAGCAATGTGAGCGAGATCAAGCGGCCACGCTTGCGCTCAATGTTGCGGCAACCGAGTTCTTAGCCCAAGCCTGCCGCGAAAGAGATATTCGATTTTTCTTTATTAGTACTGACTATGTGTTTGACGGCACCTCAGCACCTTATGTTGAAACGGATATCACTAATCCTGTGAACTTCTACGGCCAAACCAAGCAAGCTGCGGAACGTGCCATACTGGCGGATAGCGCATTACACACCATAGTACGAGTGCCAGTATTATACGGCGAGGTAAAAACGCTGGAAGAATCTGCGGTAACCGTTATTGCAAAACAGCTGTTAGCCAACCCCGCTTCCAGTCACGATCATTGGGCCATTCGCTACCCCACCCACGTCAATGATATTGCGCTAACGCTCAAAGATGTTATCGCACAGCCTAGTCTTAGTGGGATTATTCATATCAGTGGCAATCAAGCATTAACTAAGTATGAAATGGCGCTGGTCATGTCGCAGGCTTTGCAGCTACCGACGCAAGATCTCGTGCCGCTGAGCCAACCGAGCGACGATGCCACAAGACCACAAAATTGTGCTCTAAAAGACACCAGATTGATTAACATGGGGATCGCTCACCACCGCGATTTTGCAACCGCTGTGAGTGAAGTGCTCACAAAACACAGATAACGTTTAAAACAGGTTATTACGACCAAAGGGCACTTCTAATGTATTGTCATTGACTGACACTGGGTGCCCTATCATCTCGTCATAAGCGCTTTGATGCCTAATCACCATTTCCATGTAGCTAATATCAAGCAGGCGTTTTTGAATTTGCAGCGGGTTATGTGCTTTTAAAAACTCGCCACTTTCTTCCGTGACATAATATTCCACGTTATTAATAAGCACACTGACTTGATAAAGCGCTAAATCAATGGAATGCACTATTACTTTTTGCAGCGGCTGATGTTGTTTTAACTTTGAAAACGCAATGGCCATTGATATTCCCCATGCATAGATCCAAACAGTCTGTTGCCCTACAATACGCGCTGTTATCTCTTTTTGATCATGTGAATGTCTATGTCCTATCCGATGCGTTTGGCCAAATATCTCAGCCACTGCGGTGTTTGCTCTAGGCGACAAGCGTCTCGCTTAATTGATAGCGCAAGAGTGACCGTAAATGGCCGCTTGGCCAATCACATAGATCACATCAATTTGACCGATTGCATTATGGTCGATGGTGAACCGGTCACGCCACCACAAGCGAGAAGACTCTTTGTTTACCATAAACCTGTTGGTATAGACTGCAAAGTGAATCCAGATGACCCTGCCAGTATCTACCATGTACTTCCAGAGTCGTGTCGTGTGTATCCGATAGGTCGGCTAGACAAAGACAGTCGAGGCTTACTACTACTTACCAATGATGGGGCACTGTGTCAGCAGTTAATCCACCCTGACCATCATCAAGAGAAAGAATATGAGGTGCAAGTTGACAAGCCTCTGGACCCAGATTTTTGCCTTAAAATGGCAGCCGGCGTGCCAGTGAAGGGCCAAATAACCCTCCCCTGTACCGTTGAACAAATCGCACATGACCGCTTTAAAATAGTGTTACGACAAGGCCTCAATCGCCAGATCAGAAGAATGGCACATTACTGTGGGTATCGGGTTATTGATTTATACCGAGTGCGTATCGCAAACTTAGCATTGCCACAGCTAGAGGTTAACTCTGCTGAAGTGAAAGAGATTTCTGCAGAGTTAATTCAGTTGACCTAAGTGTAGAGTCACGCAAAGGACGACTATAAACCACACACCACAATAATGGCGATAGCACAGCCGAGTCCTAGCGCCCAGACAATGGAGCGCAGCACGTCAATATTCGCCCAATACAGCACACAATATAATGCTCGAGCGACAATATGGCCTATAGCTAGCCATTCGACTAGAGGAGTGTAGGTTTGGGTGCCAAACGCAACGGCCAAGGCGACAGCAAACACGGCTAATGACTCAAAACAGTTTTGATGTGCGGCCAGTGCTCTTGCCCCCAGCCCAGTTAGTTTCTTTTGCTGTTCACGCGGGTGCTTGTTGTCATAGCCCCCTTCTTTGTTCATCGCCACTGCCACAGGAATTTTGGCAAAATAAGGTAGTAAGATGGCAAGAATTGCACAGATAATTAGTATACCCACAAGATACTCCTTCAACCTTTTGATTATTCAACTCAGTAGAGCAGAATAGCGTTAAAAAGAAAAGCCATAAGTGAATACGTAATACCCTAGCCTATGGCCCAATCTTGTAGCATCGACGTCAATCATATCGTGATACTGAAAATTGAACATGTGGCAAATTGTCGCAGTACGCCAACCACAAGAGTGCTTCTGTAGCACCTTGAATACACATTGAATTATTTTCACTATCACGATAATTCATTTATTCAGACTCGCTCCTATCCGGTATGCTGATACACATTCGAGCATTGTAGAGTCACCTCTCATGTGGATTTTGTTCACCTTACTAGCTGCTTTTTCTCAGGCTTGGCGAAATGCTTTTCAAAGCAAATTGAGTGAAAGCGCCTCCACAGCCAGCGTCACCCTCGCAAGATTTATTTTAGCCAGCCCACTTGCGGGGTTATATCTTTGGAGCCTTTACCAGATTGCTCCCGCAGAGCCGCTCGCCATTAACGATGACTTTTTAGCCTTTGTGCTGGGTGCCAGTATCATGCAGATCATCGCGACGGGGTTAATGGTGGTGCTGTTTAAGCAAAATAATTACGCCATAGGCGCTGGACTTGCGAAGAGCGAGGCACTCGTGGCGGCGATTTTGGGCGTACTCTTTTTTGGCTCAAGCTTAACTTTACTCGGTTGGTTTGGTGTCTTTATCGGCGCCATCGCGGTGTTGTTATTGAGCGGTTTTAGCCTACGTGCTTTCAATGGTAAAACTGCACTAGTGGGACTTGCCTGTGGAACAAGCTTCGCGCTTACTTCTCTTTGGGTGCGTGAAGCCAGTATCGCATCGTGCCTACCTTTTCCTCACAGTGCAGCATGGGTGCTACTGTTGGTGCTGGTTTGCCAAACTGTGATGCTGAGTATGTATATGACGATACGAGAACCACACTCTTGGCGGGTACTTTGGCAACGTCGCAAACTGACAGTAGCAATTAGTGTCAGCAGCTGTATCGGTTCTATAGGTTGGTTTAGCGCAATGAGCCTTGAGCATGTAGCTTACGTGAAAACACTCGGCCAAATCGAAGTGTTTTTTACTTTGCTTATCTCATTCTTATGGCTCAAAGCGCCGGTGAAGAAGCGCGACTCAATGGGACTCTTACTCATCGCCATCGCGGCGATTTTGGTTATGCTAACTTAAGTACCACAACCCCACTGATGATAAATAATACGCCCAAGTAGCGCATAAAACTACTTGGGTCACCGTAAAAGAAGATACCCACTAAGAATGTGCCTGCCGCGCCAATACCCGTCCACACGGCATACGAGGTACCCAATGGAATTTGCTTTTGCGCCAGCCATAGCATCCAGCCGCTCAAGGCCATAAAACCAACGGCTATCACTATGCCTAACCAACGAGTATCGGCTTGTTGCGCCATTTTCAGACCAACGGGCCAACCTATTTCAAACAGGCCGGCCATAATTAAATAAACCCACGCCATACTATTTTTGTTTCAACTCCACAGAATACAGGTCTTTTCTTCGGTCTCGTAAATTACGCACCGTTCCTTCACTATGCAATATTTTGAGTTTATCTAAGTCTAAGTCACTAAATAACAGCATTTCCGTATTTGGTGTTGCTTCGTTGAGCGCGGCATCATGAGGAAAAGCAAAGTCCGATGGCGTCAACACCGCTGACTGCGCGTACTGTACATCTAGGCTTTCTACCTGAGGTAAGTTGCCAACACTGCCTGCAATAACGACGTAGCATTCGTTTTCAACCGCACGGGCCTGTGCACAGTGCCTTACCCTTAAGTAGCTGTTTTTCGTATCAGTCCAAAATGGTACAAACAAAATATCCAGCCCTTTTTCAGCCATGATCCGCGATAACTCTGGAAACTCCACGTCGTAGCATACTTGGATCCCTACTCGGCCCGCGTCCGTATCGAACACCTCTATTTTATCACCGCCTTTGATAACCCAATCGTAGTCTTCGTGAGGGGTGATATGAATTTTACGTTGTTCATCCACTTTGCCAGAGCGGTGACATAAGTAACTGACGTTATAGAGCTTGTCGCCCTCAAGTAGCGGCATAGAGCCCGTGATAATATTGGCATTGTACTCGATCGCCATTTGCGACATAGCGGCTCTAAACTGCTCGGTATACGTTGCCAATGCACGAATAGCTTCGGTCTGATTTCTATAGCTTCCGAGCCCCATTAGTGGCGCGTTGAAGAATTCAGGGAACAGGATAAAGTCACTTTGGTAATCTGAGACCGTGTCCACGAAATACTCAACCTGCTTCATTAACTCCTCTACCGATTCCACCCGGCGCATCTGCCACTGCACGGCCCCCACTCTGACGATGGTTTTCTTACTTTCGATCACGGTATCGGTAGGCTCGAAGAGAATGTTATTCCACTCAAGTAGGGTCGCATAGCCTTCTGAGTCCTGATCTTCCGGCAGATATTGTTTAAGCAGTCGCTTTACTTGGAAGTCGTTGGCAAGTTGGAAGCTTAGAATAGGGTCGTGTAATTCTTTATGGTCGACTTTGTTTATATACTCCATTGGCGACATACTGCCACGGAATTGCTTATAAAGCGGAATACGACCACCCGCTAAAATCGCGCGTAAGTTGTACTGACGACAAAGCTCTTTACGAGCATCATACAGTCGTCGACCAAGACGTAGACCACGATGGCTTTTGGCTATCACTACATCCAGCCCATACAGCGCATCAGCATTACTATCACTAAAAATCCGGCTATGCGCGTCAACAATGTCTTCATAGGTATGCGGGTTAGAAAAGGTTTGATAGTCAACTTGAACACTAAGCGCGATACCGACGAGACGCTCACCGTCTTTGACACCGATCTGCCCCTCAGGAAACTGGTCAATCAACCTAAATATCGTATGACTAGGCCACGCACCACCGAGATCAGGATAGGCTTCATCCATTAATGATTTAACCTGATCGTAGTCAGACTTTTCTAGGTTACATAGCGTGATCCGCGCTTTTTCTACAGACATATCAACTCCAAAGCTTTTATTATCTACCTATCTCTCACTCTACTACAGCGAACCTTGCTGGATGCTGAGCGAATAACCAGAGCTTAGGTCAAATAGACGGCAAATCACAATAGAGCTTCTATACTTATTTTATTGTGAATACCACAAGAGCTTACGTTTGACTAAATACCACCCTTATAGCAAACCAGACCAAGTAGAAGCATTAAAATTTGCATTATTACGACGCGTGGCCGCGTATTGCATGTGGCTACACGCCGGCCTCATTGTTGTCTTTTGGCATTTAGAGGTGAACATGCTTGCTTTGGTAAACGTGGGTAGTGTACTGATGTGGTACGCTGGCATTAAACTCATTGATGCGAGTAAACCCTCTATTGCACTGCGGGTTTTCTGCCTTGAAGTCGCCATACATGCGACGCTGGTGTGTGCCTATCTCGGCATGTCACTTGGATTTCAGTACTACCTCTGGACAGTGTCTTGCCTCATGCTGCTAGATTACCAACTCAGATTACGTAATGCCGTAATTTATTCCGTTGTGTTAATCACGCTATTCGCAGTCTTAGAATTATTGTTTGGTGATATTGCCTATCAATATCGCTATCAACAGTTAATTCCCTATGTGCATTTTGCCAATGTGCTCATATGTGGTATTCCGATGATCTACACGATCAGCCACATACGTAAAATGACGGTGCAACAAAGAGACAAATTAGAAGAGCTCGCTGCACACGACCCGCTCACACAAATGTTCAACCGTCGCTATGCGCGCGAGTTAATCACCCATGCTAAAGAAAACTGTATCTCTACTCACTCTCCTTTATGTTTGGTAATGGCGGATATCGACCACTTTAAAAAAATCAATGACACCTTTGGCCATGACAAAGGAGATCAAATTTTAAAAAGTGTGGCCGAAACAATCAAAGCACATATTCACCCTGCAGACATTGCAGTTCGTTGGGGTGGTGAAGAGTTTTTAATCGTGCTGGCGCCTTGTTCAAGTGGAGAAGCAATACAGCGCATGGAAAAATTACGACGAGCCGTAGAGACCACCAGTTTTGAAAACGACATTCTTAAAGTCACTATGAGTTTTGGCGTTGCAAATTGGGATCCTAGCCAAACTTTTGAGGTCGTCATTCAACACGCGGATGCCGCACTTTACGACAGCAAACATTCAGGTCGGAACCGTGTTACCGCTGCACCGATTTTGCGTGTATCGGAGGGTGTAAGTTAACCCTTCCGATACGTCCAGTGCAAAGCATTACTTAGGTGAAATGACTATCTGGTGAGTTAATTCACCAGGTAGCAAGGGGGTATTCTCCCCTTCGGCATAATCAGCAAATCCAGACCGATAAAACGGCGATAACGGATGTCCACTTTGGCCACCAGCAACCGTTAAAATTGCATTTTGTAAATGACCCGGTTGTGCGATAAAGCGCTGCGATGCGCCGAAAGATTTACCCTGCACCGCAGGCATAAAGGTATCACCAAAAGCTTGTGCGGTTGGCATATCTAACAAACCACTCAGCATTGGCATTTGTTTTGAAAAAGGATGCTGCACCTTAAGTGCATTGACATCCCCCCAGCGCCAAGCAGCCATATTACTGCCATATCTTTCGCTAAGTTGCTGCTTGGCAAGCTTGTAAGCAGCCAACTCTAACTCAACCCAAGAGCCATGCTCGCCCAACCAGCTATTTGGCTGCTCGGTTAAGAGCTGCCAGAGTCCGGGTTCAAGATAACGCTTAACCGGCTTCAGCGACAATTTTTGCGTGTTTAAGTGCTGCTCCAAGGGTGCGAAAAGAGTGTCGATCAGTGCATTGCGGTAGGCTTTCACTAAGGTGTAACCGACTGAATCGGCACACGCACAGCCCTGCCAGTCATTAAGGAGCGAAATATCATTTTCAAAAGATGCGGAATGTTGGTTTTGCAATAGGGATACTAAGTGCTCGTGCCACGGCGCTAAAAACTTAGCGCGATTGTCCAATTGCAGCTGATAGAAATCCGCTTCCGTAAACTGCTGCTGAGCTAAAAGTCCATCGCGGATCTGCACGGCACGTGCACCTAACGCATAGCCGCCATCACCAAACCTTTGATTATCTGCAACTGAAACCACGCGAGAGTTAGCCGTCCACAATTTACCGTTTTCAGGGTTTTGCACAACCGGGCGAACTTGTTCGTTGTTCTGCCACGCTTGCTCATATTGCTCTGTATTCAACGCCGTGTTATGAGTCATTTTACGTGCAGGAATAGCCCCCATCGGCGTCCAAGCAGCTGCTCCTTTACTGTCTACCACCATCAAATTTTGTACAGGGATCCCTACCTTTTTGGCATGCTCTGTTGCTTGTTGAACTTCGGTTAAGCACTCAAGTTGCACAAGCTCTAGGTTTACGGCATAGGGTTGATGAGCAACCCAACTCAGCGCTAGCTTCTTATCTCCAAGTTGTTTAACGGGACCAAATGTACTCATTTCTAATTGATAGGTATGACTTTTGCCATCAGGCAATTTAATTTCTTCAGCAATGAACTGCGTCTTGGTGTCTGCGTCAAGCTCAATCCAATCGGCTGTATCTAAATAACCATTGGTGAATCCCCACGCTATGCGATTATTGCTTCCAACCACAATGGCTGGAGCGCCTGGTAACGACACCCCAGTTACCTGAATTGCATGGCCCTGATCCTGATAATTAAGCTGGGCACGATACCAAATCGACGGCACATTTAAGCCAAGGTGCATATCGTCGGATAACATTGCCGATCCTGTCTTTGTAAGCGCACCAGTTACGGCCCAATTATTACTGCCGTAAAGCGGCACATCAGCAATATGTGATGGCTGAGCTTGCACGATTTGTTGCTGTAATGCAGGAATAGTAACTGGCGATGCCGTAAGTACACTGTTATCCAAAGCAGCCTGATATTGACTAGGCTGCAAGATAAAATCGAGCATATCTTGACCATATTGCTGCTTAAGCGCAATTAGGGTTTCATCGCGCTCATAAGTACCTGCTTGCAAGTCTAGATACATGCTAAAAATAGTGAGTAAGCTGTCTTCTGGCTGCCATGGTGCAGGAGTTGCACCTAGAAGCAGGTATTCAAAACTGGTGAAGCCAGATTGTACTCGCCCATCGTTCACCCCTTGTGTATAACGCTCAAGGATTTGCCGATGCGCCTCAGGTAAGGACATCAGGATAAGCTTTGCCCGTTTTCTGAATTGATGGAATCGCATGCTTTCATCAAGGCCAATGGCCGCCGAGCCAAATAACTCACTCAATTCACCTGCGGCATTGCGACGCAGCAGATCCATTTGAAAAAAACGGTCCTGACCATGTGCAAAACCCAATCCATACGACGCATCTGCTCGGGTGTCAGCCGACACCACAGCTTGCCCCATGGCATCGCGTGCTACCGTTACTGTATTATCGATCTCCGATGTACTACCTTTACCATCCAGTGCGGGCAAACTTAGCGCAAGTAAGCCATATATACTTGCAGTACCAAGCAATACCAGTAACAGCAGAGCGACAACAATTCGTTTAATCCAAGTAAGCATGACCATCCCTTAACAATGTATCTAGCGCTAATTTATGCCTAGAAGATATAGCATGTCATTGGCTAATAAACCAATATTCTCGACTTTGTCACAGTTATAAGACAATCAAGTTAAAGCATTTTATTTTGGTTAATTAGATTTCGCTTTGCGAGGACTGAACTATAGTTAAATCATCGTCTTCAACACAGAAGCACCATGATCTCTGAACTATCGACATCACCACTTAAATTTCGCTTTGTGAAATATAGCTTCTGGCTTTTGCTAGTCGTGATCATCGCAGTGGCATGGTATGTTGATCAAGTAAACTATCGCCGCTTAATCGCGATAGAAAAAAGCCGCTCGACCGAGGAAGTGAATGTCTACCGCACTAAAATAGAAGGTATTCTGGCAAAAAATGTACAACTTGTCAGAGGGCTAGGCATTGCCCTTTCTGGTCAATCCGAGCTCTCTCAAGCTCGCTTCGAACAGCTCGCAAAACCCCTATTCGATAGTAGCCAAATCCTTCGTAATATCGGAGCAGCTCCAGATATGCGGCTCGACTATATTTACCCATTGAAGGGCAATGAAAAAGCCATAGGCTTGGACTACCAAACCCATCCGACGCAAAAATACGGCGCATTACTCGCCAAAGAAAGTCGCGAAATCGTGATGGCAGGTCCACTGGAGTTGCTGCAAGGAGGCACAGGTTTAATCGCAAGAGTTCCCGTTTACACAGACAAAACTCATTTCTGGGGTTTACTCTCTGTCGTGCTCGATATGGATAGTCTGTATCAACAAGCAGACTTTACCGCATTAGAAAGTCAATATCTGATCGCGATTCAAGGCGTTGATGGTAAAGGCCAAGACGGAGATTACTTTTATGGCAATAGTAATATTCATTCGCTTGCCCCCATCGCATTTAGTGTCAACGTGCCCTCCGGTGAATGGGAACTCTACGCCGTGCCTCGCATTGGTTGGCAACCAGCGGCAACTGCAGTGTGGCCTTTTCGCTTAGCTATCATCGCCTTGATTATCATCTTTATTGCCGCATTTATCTTCATCACTCGACTGCTATCGCAACTACAACGCAATGCTTTATCACTGACCAACATGGGCATACTCGCAGAAGTTGGTGCATGGGAAATTAACGTCAAAACACGCGATATTATTTGGTCGGACGTCACTCGTAGTATTTTCTGTGTGCCAAGACAATTTCAGCCCACTTGGATGAATACAACAGAGTTTTTCAAAGCAGGTTTGCACAGAAAGCGTTTGCAAGATTGTGTGGATGAACTTATAAAAACAGGCCATGAGTTCGAAGAAGAATTTATTATCCAAACTCAAAATCTGGATGACTTATGGGTGCTCGTGAAAGCACGCTCTATTCGCAGTGGCAAACGCACTAGCCACATTTTTGGTTCCATTCAAAACATCCATAAACGCAAAATCATGGAAATGGAACATGATAAATTCGCCAAAAATAATGAGCTCCTTGCCCATTTGAGCTCTCACGAAGCCATCTTAAATAACCATCTCAACAAAGCACTCACACTCTGTGCAGATACCTGTAGAAAAGGAGTGGAGGTGAATAAAGTGAGTATTTGGCAATTTAATGAGGATAAAAACCAGCTGATCCCAGTGTGTTTTTCAAATGCAGCGATGGATAACTTAGAGCACTTTCCTCCTTGGCGAAAAGCAATAGCGCCGGCATTCTTTAGTGAAATTGAGAGTGGCCAAATAATTGCGGCGGAACAAGCTGAAAACCACCCTGCAACAATGGCCCTCACCACAACGTACCTTGAGCCTTTTGAAATTAAGGCGATGCTTTGCTGCCCTATCAGTCATAAAAACCAACCCTTAGGCGTTCTTTGTGCAGAGTACGATGTTGTAAGTCCAGTTTGGGGTCAAAGCGATCTCCGTTTAATGAAATCTATCGCCGCCATGTTAGGAAGCCTTTTTATCAATAAAGCCCATCAAAAGGCAAAAAATCAAGCCATCATTGATAAAGACTTAGCAGAACAATCCGCTAAAATGAAAGCAGAGTTTTTAGCCAGTATGAGTCATGAAATACGCACTCCACTCAATGGCGTAATGGGCATGGTTGAGCTTGTAATGCACTCACAACTCACTTCGACCCAACACCACCAGCTCTCTTTGGCACATAGTTCAGCGAAGTCCTTGCTTACCATCATTAATGACATTCTCGACTTTTCCAAAATAGAGGCTGGTAAGCTAACGATCGAATTTGTTGAGTTCGACCTTATCGAGATGTTAAGTAATATGCTGTCTGGTTTTGTGCGCGCAGCTGATGCCAACAATAATCGGCTACATATCGATTTATCGGGCATGAAAGTCCATACCGCGCAAACGGATCCAAATCGCCTCAAACAAATCCTTAATAATTTGCTAAGCAATGCGATTAAGTTCACCCATGATGGTTCAGTGACATTAAGCTGCCATACCGAACAAACGGGCGATCAAACTCGGTTATGGTGCAGTGTAGAAGATACCGGTATTGGTATTTCAAAAGAAAAGCTCAATAAAGTTTTTGATTCATTTACCCAAGCAGATTTATCAACCACTCGACAATATGGTGGTACTGGGCTTGGTCTCACCATTGCAAAGCAATTGTCTCAGTTGCTCGGTGGTGACCTACAAGCATTTAGTAAAGAACACGTTGGCAGCACGTTTTCCTGTAATGTACTACTAACAGCAGCTAAACCCATTACCGTACATGAAAAGTCTGATAACTCAACGTTATATATATTAAGCGAAATCAATGAAGACTACGGTAAACTACTGAAGCCTTGGCATATCACGTGCTTACACGTGCAGCAACTTGATATGCTCATGACACAACTGCAACAACCGTCCTCACATCTTGCTGTTATTTTGGATGCCAAATTACTCAATGCCGCCCCGCGGAAAAAGCAACAAGCCCTCAAAACGCAGCTAACACAACAACAGATCGTTCATGTGCTTGCCGTTGAAGAACAAAGTAGCGAAACGCTCTCGCTATTTTCCTCTTGCGAGCGGGTGTACTATCCCATCACGCCATATGCAGCACTTCAGGTGTTCAACTCTGATTATCAAGACCCAGACAAGCCGAAATCAGTCAAAACCAACTCACAGGTCAGTGCTGATCCTCTGTTAGCATGCTCAATCTTATTGGTGGAAGATAATCGGATAAACCAAACCGTTGCGATGACGATGTTAGAGCGTTTAGGTGCAAAAGTAGTCTGCCAAGAAAATGGCGAGTTAGCACTTACACACTTACAATCAACTAACAAACCTTACGATGTAATTCTAATGGATTGTCAAATGCCAGTAATGGACGGTTATCAGGCAGCACAGCAGATCCGCCAAGGTGTTGCCGGAAAAATCCATCAGCATAGCGTGATCGTTGCACTCACCGCCAACGCGATGCAAGGTGATAGAGAAAAATGCCTTGATGCTGGAATGGATGATTACCTCACCAAACCCATTGACTTTGATGAGCTAAAAGCCAAACTTCTGCAAATAAAACCGCAGCAAACAATGCAAGCACCTTCGTCTACGGCCCAACAAAGTTAGCTCGCACACTTTGCTACAGTAAATATTGGTATTATATTGCTACTATCAAGATGATGTTATACATCTAATCAGCAACAACAAAAATAAGGAAAGTGATGCAATTAGATACTCAAGAGCAACGCGTACTGGGTAGCTTAATCGAAAAGCAAGTCACCACCCCAGAACAATACCCCATGTCACTCAACGGCCTCACCAATGCGTGTAATCAAAAGTCGAATCGCGAGCCGGTGATGGAACTCTCTCAAAATGATGTGTTAGACACACTGACTCGCCTACAAGAAAAACGCTTAATTACCTGCGACGAAGCACTCTCTGGTCGCGTCGACAAGTACAGCCAGCGCTTTTGTAACAGTGATTTTGGCCACCTTAAAGTCAACGCGAAACAAAAAGCGATTATCTGTTTGTTGTTACTGCGTGGACCACAAACGCCAGGTGAACTGCGTACCCGCAGCGGCCGCCTCGCAGAGTTCAGCTCCGTACAGGACGTTGAAGCGACATTAAGTGCGATGCAAGAACATGATTATGTAGTTAAGCTTGCTAGGGAACCTGGAAAACGAGAAAGTCGTTATCAACACTTGTTTGGTGACCAAGTCGTTGAATCAACAGCGCCTGCAGAACCCATAACCTGCACCCAAAATGACAGCGAAATCGAAAGCTTAATTGCCGAGATTGAGCAATTAAAGCAAGAGCTCGCCACCATCAAAGCACATTTAGGGCTTTAAAAAGCGCATCAGCACCAACATAATAGAAGTTTATCGCCCCGATAGTATTGAGGAACCAGTATGCGTGAAGCAATCATGGCTGAAATGAAAGTTCAGCCAATTATTGACCCAGAATTTGAAGTCAAACGACGTGTCTCATTTTTAAAAGCACGATTACAAGCCTCTGGCTGCTTCACCCTTGTGCTTGGCATAAGCGGAGGAGTTGATTCGTCAACCTGTGGACGCCTATGCCAGCTAGCTATCGATGAACTCAATGCTGAACATGGTACTGGGGCTTATAAATTTATTGCCATGCGCTTGCCGTATGGCGTTCAAGCTGATGAAGAGGAAGCACAACTTGCACTCGAGTTTATCCAACCTAGTCAGCGCTTAACAGTCAACATCAAGCCTGCGGCCGATGCCATGCACGAGCAAGCACTTGCTGCCATGGCGGGTGGAAGTGTGCCACTGCCTTCACAAGCCAGCGTGGATTTTATTAAAGGAAACGTAAAAGCACGCCAGCGCATGGTAGCACAGTACGAAATAGCAGGCCTGACTCGCGGTTTAGTAGTCGGCACCGATCACAGCGCTGAAAACATCACGGGCTTTTATACCAAGTTTGGTGACGGCGCCTGCGACTTAGCGCCCTTGTTTGGCTTATCAAAACGCCAAGTTCGCGCACTAGCGGCTTTTCTCGGGGCACCTGCCGGACTAGTACATAAAGTACCGACAGCCGATCTTGAATGCGACCGTCCAGGCCTTTCCGATGAAGAGGCGCTGGGACTAAGCTATGACAATATTGATGACTTCCTTGAGGGTAAGCCTGTTAGCAGTGAAGTGAACGACAAACTTATTACCATCTATCAGCGCACCCAACACAAGCGTCAGCCAATTCCTACGGTATACGACGAACAATAATATTGTTGGCAGGAGATAATTAATTATTCATCCTGCCCCCTAATCTCTCAATTCACAAGGTGATGAACTTATGAGCCCAGCAGCCGCACCTATTTTAATTACTGGTGGCGCACAGCGCATTGGACTTGCTTTGGTGAAACACTTTCTCGCTAAACAGCAAGCCGTCATATTGACGTATCGCACCAAACACCAAGTTATCAATGAACTCGAATCGCAAGGTGCTATTTGTATCAAGGCTGATTTTGACGAGCCAGAAGCAATCACACAACTCAACAACCAAATTCGTGCCCATACCGGCGCGCTCAGTGCCATCATCCACAATGCATCGAGCTGGGATTGTGAAGCCAACAACCCTGACTTTTCAGCATTATTCGACAATATGATGCGGATCCACGCTAAAGTCCCTTATTTGATCAATCATGCCTTGAGCGACTTATTGACAGCTAGCAATAACGTCAGCGATGTGATCCATATTACTGACTATGTAGTAGAAAAAGGCAGTCCAAAACACATTGCCTATGCCGCAAGTAAAGCTGCATTAGATAACTTAACACGGTCATTTGCCGCTAAGTTTGCACCTAACATCAAAGTGAATAGCATTGCACCTTCTCTTATCATCTTTAATCAAGACGATAGTGACGAGTACAAGGCAAAAACCTTGAAAAAGTCTATTATGGGAATTGAGCCTGGTAGCAAAGAAGTTATCAATAGTGTCGACATGATACTCTCTAGCAACTATATGACAGGACGCACGGTACAAATCGACGGTGGCCGCCATTTGAGGTAACGCATTATGCAAGACAAATTACAACAGAGTTATAAAACGATTATTGAAGCCGTGGGTGAAGATGCAGACCGCGAAGGATTATTAGATACGCCAAAGCGCGCAGCGAAAGCGATGGAATATCTGACTCAGGGCTACCGTCAAACACTGGATGAAATCACCAACAACGCGGTATTCAGCTCGGATGCCGATGATATGGTGCTGGTTCAAGATATAGAGTTGTACTCTATGTGTGAGCATCACCTTCTACCTTTCGTTGGTCGTTGTCACATCGCTTATATACCTAATGGTAAAGTGCTTGGCTTATCTAAATTTGCCCGCATTGTTGATATGTTTGCCCGACGTTTTCAAATCCAAGAGCAGCTAACTCATCAAATCGCCAAGGCCGTTGAGGAAGTCACCGGCGCAAAAGGCGTTGGCGTGATCGTTGAAGCCAAACATATGTGTATGATGATGCGTGGGGTTGAAAAACAAAACTCTAGTATGCGAACTTCTGTGATGCTTGGTAACTTCAGAAGCGACCCCAAAACCCGCAACGAATTTTTACAGTTAGTGAAAGGATAAGCACGCTATGTCGAATGCCATTATTAAGGTGACGAATTTAAGGCTACGTACCTTTATTGGTTTTAATCCCGAGGAGCGGGAAAAAAAACAAGATGTCGTGATCAATATTGAAATTCACTACCCAGCGGATACGGCATGTTTAGATCATGATAATGTGGCTCACGCGCTTAACTACAAAACAGTGACCAAAGCTGTCATCACACTGGTAGAAGAAGGGCATTTTTTGTTACTTGAGAAATTAGTGGCTGACATACTTGCTGAATGTCATCAACATC
This sequence comes from Pseudoalteromonas sp. DY56-GL79, assembly GCF_041414765.1. Lineage (NCBI taxonomy): Bacteria > Pseudomonadati > Pseudomonadota > Gammaproteobacteria > Alteromonadales > Pseudoalteromonadaceae > Pseudoalteromonas > Pseudoalteromonas sp. DY56-GL79. Next base: position 48,980 of record NZ_JANHZS010000031.1, read on the forward strand.
AAGACGTGACGTATGCAAAAGTCACCGTAGATAAACCGCACGCTTTACGGTTTGCTGACTCAGTGTCACTGACGCTCGATTGGTACAGAAGCTAAACTAAGAGATAAGACTCTGATATTCACTTCCTTGCCTTCTGGTGTTAAGAAATCACCTGTAAGGCAAGGTAAATCACCAGTGCATAACGAGCGCCTTTACCGAGCGCGACTAACACAAAAAACCACCAAAAAGAGGTCCGTAGAGATCCCGCTACCACAGTCAAAGGATCTCCGACTATGGGTAGCCAAGCAAATAGCAATGAAAACTTGCCGTAACGATTAAATAGTCCACAAGCCTTATCATATTGCTGTTGAGAAACCGGAAACCAGCGCTTATCCCGCCACTTAGCGATAAACCAGCCAAGATAATAGTTGACACAGCTACCAAGTAAATTACCCGTTGTCGCAGCCAGCCATAACCAAACTAATTCGCCTTGTTGTTTAACAACGAGCCCACTCAGCGCCAGTTCCGACGACGCAGGTAATAAGGTTGCGGCAATAAAAGCAAGCCCAAATAAAGAAAGGTAAATCATATCAACGGCTATAAGAAATTGGACTTTAAGAAATCATCTAAGTGGGGCAATATACTGAAATGTGCGCAAGACTTCAAAAACACTGACATGGATTCAAGGGATAGGCATGAAAACAACAATAAAAATGTTACTACTTAGCACCGTACTCACCACCGGATTAAGCGGCTGCAAGGCCTCTAACGAAGCGCTACCACAAGCAGACGATGGCTATCAGACCTATATCCACACCGGCGACTCCTTTAAACATTTGCAATTTACGGATATCAAAAACCAAGCCGTTAGGTTCGATGCTAATCACAAAAAGCTGGTGATTTTATTCGCGACGTGGTGCTCTGATTCACAACGTTTATTAAGTGAACTAAAACAATCAGAATTACTCACCCAAGCCGAGTTAACCATCGTTGCCATAGGCCGAGAAGAAACTAACACTACGCTTGAGCAATTCAACGAAACCATGCAATTGCCCATCCATTTTGTTGCCGATCCCAATCGAGATATTTACAACACGTATGCCAATAAAGGCATTCCTAGAGTCATCTTGCTTGATGAACGCAACCAAGTGATACAGACCCTCATCGGTGAGCAACCCAACACCTTATCAAAACTAAACTGGAATTAACGAGGTAACTATATGAATCCAGAAGTCGTTAGCATTCTCACGATGGCCAAAGTTATCCAAACCGCCGTTGCCCCTGTATTTTTAATTACGGGTATTGCTGCGACCTTAGGGGTACTATCAAACCGCTTAGCACGGATCACGGATAGGGCGCGTTTACTTGATCGCAAGATCAATACCACGCAAGATGAAGAGCTCAAAATGCACTTTAGCCGTGAAATGCGCGCACTGTTAAAACGGTCTCGTTTTATTCACGTTGCATTTAGCATGAGTGTACTCAGTGCGTTGCTTGTGTGTGCAGTGGTTATGCTGCTGTTCATGTCACACTTGTACAGTATGCCATTGGGCATTACGTTATCGTCTTGTTTTATCGCCGCTATGGTGCTGCTTATTGGCGCGTTTGTCTCTTTGCTGGGAGAAATCTTTTTAGCCACCCGCAGTATGCGCAGGGGCATGATATTCAAAGACATCGAGAGTTGATTATTTAAAACTAGTTGCCTCCGTCACAGGGCACTTATCGCAATTGTTTGATTATATTTGTAATTTACATTGAAAATAGGGAAAAAATTAGGGGTTTACTATGAAGAAACTACTTACCGTCACACTATTTAGCTGTCTTGCAGCAACTGCGCAAGCTAACACCATGTTTGAATCGGCTGAAGATGCAATTGAATACCGCCAAGCGTCTTTCCAATTGATCCGTTTCCAGATTGGCAATATGGGCGACATGCTAAAAGGCAAAGTACCATTTGATGCTGAAGTATTTAAGCAACGTGCTCACAATGCTGCGCAATTATCGCAAATGCCTTGGGAAGCATTTATCGACGGTTCTGACAAAGGCAATACTGATGCCCTACCAGCCGTTTGGTCAGACAGAGCTGAGTTCGATGGAAAAGCCAAGCAATTTGCCGAGTATGCTCAAGCACTGGCTGTTGCAGCTGACTCTGGCGACAAAAAGCTGATTGCTTCTGCATTTAAAGATTGGGCAAAAGGCTGTAAAGACTGCCATAAATCTTTTAAAGATTAATACCAATCGTATAAAAACAAAACAGCCGCATATTTGCGGCTGCTTACTATCTGAATATCTCGTCACTTGCTTGGCTATCACCAACGACACAGTAATTCAGACATCGCACTGAGTAACCCACAGCCCTGCTTAATCACACAGCCAAATTGAATTACTGTCAGTGCTAGACTCGTAGATGACCTCTAGTGATCAATCATCAATATAGTCGAAATCATCATCGCCTAGATTTCTACGTAGGCGTTTTTGCTCTAAGTAGTCGTCTAGCTTTCTTTTGACTTTACGCTTTTGCTTGTCATGTTGGTTACGACCCAACTTTTCAAATTCATCGTCTGCAAAATCATCATCAAGCGCATCGTAAGAGAATGTCTTACCCACAACTAACTCCAAAATAAAATAGTCATTAATAAAATGAGAGCCGTCTCTCAAGATCACTATTTAGCGCTAAATTGTCATTCTGAAAAGTGAGAGTTTCTTATCCTTACAATAAAAATTTTTTATTGCCTAATTAATTTTGACAAAAACAACTATATTTTAGTCAATTTTATCACTTTTAGAGCACATTAACTTTCAACAATAAAATACAATATATTGATTTTATTTGAGTTTATATTTGGCATTGTTCTTGTAACAATAATCATGCAACTGAGCCAATAAGGATCGACCATGAATAAAATTTTACTACTAACAGCAGCAACAATGATGACAACCACCGTCGCTGCACACGAAAAAAATAACATCACGTTTAGCGGTGACAATTGTGAAGTAGAATTTCAGAATGACGTTAGGATCACGCCTGATAACTTGGTGATCACAACGGCCAAAAACAAAACAGCTGAGATCAACAACCTTGGCGAACTGACACTCAATGGCGAGCGCATCACACTTAATACACAGCAAAAAACGATGCTCACGCAATACGGTGATGAACTAAGAGGCCGCCTACCACAAGTGGCTGATATTGCTTTTGAAGGCATAAAACTAGCGGGCGTTGCCCTTAATGAAGTGGCACAAACCTTTAATTTAACTAGTTTAGATAGCATCCATGCCGTGATCGATGACCTCGAAACAGAAGTGCAAAATACGTTTTATCAGCAAGGTGCGTTTGTGATGGGCAAGCAAACCTTTGATGAGTTTGGCCAAAATTTCGATAATCAGTTTGAAGAAAAAATCGAGACTGCAGTACAAGGTGCCATGATGCAATCGATAGGTAGCTTACTGGTTGCGATTGGCAACGAAATGTCAGATGCAAACGGTGATATGAGCAGCTTTGAACAGCGTATGGAAAACTTCGCAACACAAATCGAAACCAAAGTTGAACAACAGGCAGAATCTATTGAGAAAAAAGCAGACGCACTGTGTGGCGACTTTGAACAAATAGCGAAAAACGAAGCCATTGTCGCAAAGTCTATCCCCGCAATGTCAGAGTACCAACTGTTTAAATTTAAATAATCTGACGTTGGCATAACTTACTTTTAATTCAGGATACGTTATGCCAACCCTTTCCTTTGTGCATCAGCCAACTCCCCCAGCGTTTTAATCGCTTGCTCTACCGACGCATCCCACGGCAAACCATAACTGATACGTATACAATTTTGATACTTTTTGCTGGCACTAAATAGCGTACCAGGCGTAATACTGATCCCGCACTCCAAGGCTTTTTGGAACAACAAGGCACCATCAACGTGCTTACCTAAGTCTAGCCACAGCACACAACCGCCTTGCGGGCGACTGACTCTTACCTCACTACCAAACGCAACATTCACCGCTTGGATCATACGGTCTCGATTCTCAATTAACCGTTTACGGACCAACTTTAAATGGCGCTCGTAGCCTCCGGAGCTGAGAAAGTCCGCCAGAGCCCATTGATTCATTAAAGATGACGAACAACTCAACGCACGTTTTATGCGCTTTGCTTTTGCACTAAATTGACTGGCGACCATCCAACCCACTCGATAGCTGGGCGCTGCGGTTTTTGAAAATGACGCACATGTGATCACTAAGCCTTTTTGGCTAAATGCTTGTGCCGGTATGCCGCGCTGCTCGGTAAAATATAAATCACCATACACATCGTCCTCTATCAACACCACGTCACGTTGCTCTAATAGTGCCACCAGCTGCGCACGTCTCGTATCTGGCATAAAGCTACCAAGCGGGTTACTAATACTGGTAGAAAACACACACGCTCGAATATCATGTTTTTCAAGCGCCCGTTCAAGGTCGCTCAGCCAAATGCCATCATCTGGGCAAACAGGTATTTCAATGGCCTTTAACCCTAAGTTTTCAGCCAGTTCAACTATGCCAAAATAACAGGGGGATTCAATCGCTATCACGTCTCCGGGCTTGGTCACCGCTTGTAACGCAATCGCCAACGCTTCTTGCGCGCCATTGGTGATCACCACTTCATCCATGTCTATTGCTAAGCCCATATCCAAATAACGCCGCACGATTTGCTTTTTTAAACTATCTAAACCGTCCATAGGGCCATAATTAATGAGTTCATTCCCTGCTTCTTTCATTGCGCGGCGCATAATTTTGGCAAGAACCAGCTCAGTACCAGCAATGGCGATGGGGTTGGCGATACCTAAGGGGATTGCATGCGGCTGATGGATCCCCTTATACACTTGTTCAATCAGCGCCTGCTTGTTAACCACCACAGGTTTGGCGGGCAATCGTGCACGCTTCGGAGAGTCGTTGTGCGAAGCTCTGTGGCATAAAAAGTAGCCGGATTTCTCTTTGGCAATGACTTTTCCTTGATCTTCAAGTGCTTGATAGGCCTGCTTTACCGTTGGGATACTGACATTTAAGTTTTGCGCCATAACACGCAATGAGGGAAGCTTTTCGCCCGGTAAAATGGACTCTTGTTCTGCCATCGACAAGATCATTTGGATCACCTGCTGATAGAGAAAGGCGGAATGTTGGCGTTGAATAACGGTACTCATAAGCAATAATCTGTATAGGTATAAATTAGTAAATTCTGTATATAGCTTATACAGAATAACAGCGTAAACTACATACTTCCACTGCTGTTTGAATCTAGAGCCGATCATGAAAAATCTATTTCTTTACGCCATCACTGTGTTGATTTGGGGATCAACATGGCTTGCCATTGAATACCAACTTGGCAGCATCAACGAGTTTGTGTCGCTGTTTTACCGCTTTGGCCTCGCCGCGGTTTGTATGTGGGCGTTTGTCATCTATAAGCGTGTGCCAATGCGATTTTCTCGCCGAGATCATGGCTTTTTCATCCTCTTAGCGCTGTGTAATTTTGGTGCTAACTATCTCTTCTTGTATTGGGCTCAGGCACATTTAACGTCAGCGATGGCATCAATTGCGTTTTCATTATTATTGGTCGTTAACATCGTCAACACTAAGTTGTTTTTTGCCAAACCTATTGCAAAGCGAATTTACTTTGGTGCATCACTGGGCACGCTTGGGATAGTCAGCTTGTTTTGGCACGATTTGGTCGCATTTGATTTGCAAAGCGAGGCCTTCTTGGGATTATCATTAGCTCTATTAGGAACAGTGGTCGCGTCACTCGGTAATATGGTGAGCGTACGCAATTCCAATCAGCAAATTGATGTTATGGCGGGAAATGCGTGGGGCATGCTTTACAGCGCTGTCATGTTAGCAACCTATGTCGCCTTTAGTGAACATCAGTTTATCAACCAAGCGCCGGCATCATATTGGTGGTCTCTGATTTATCTCAGCGTGTTTGGCACCGTCATTGCCTTTGGTTGTTATTTCTCACTACTCAAGAATATTGGGCCTGAGAAAGCGAGTTATTTGATAGTGTTATTTCCTTTTGTTGCCGTGGCCTTGAGTACCTTATTTGAAGGCTTTGAGTGGCAGCAAAACACCTTTATTGGGTTTATTTTGGTCATCCTAGGTAATGCGATTGTACTCACGCCTTTAAATCGCATCTACGCTTGGTTGTCCATTCGGTCCCCAGTTAGAAGTTGAAGTCTTACCAATGCTTTAGCTTCTTACTTTTCAGCGCCATTTTATAATGGCGCTTTTTTTATGCTCAGAGCTCGGCGGCAGCAGGTTATCGTCGCAGGCGTGCGCCCAACAATCTCACCATCAGCCTCAATGTCATAACCCTCTTGTTCGATAAAAAGCTCTGCAATGCGGCCGTGGTGCACATTTCTTGTACCCATATGACGTTTAAGCAGCATATTGACAAACAATATCACCCGCTGCCAATGCGTTTGCGGCGTGAACCACAGTAGCTCCAGCTGACCGTCATCAAGGCAAGCCATAGGAGCGGGAGTTAACCCTGCCCCAAAGTGTTTGCCATTCGCAAGTAACAACATCATACCCTGCTCAGGCCACGTATTGCTGTGATAGCGAATGAGTTTGGCAGTAAACAGCGACATTAGTCCCGCACAGGTATAGCTCAGCTTACCTAAACGTTTGGTTTGTCCTAAGTTATTCATGACATGCGCGTTAAAGCCAATCCCAGCAACATTGACAAACCAGCGCCCGTCCACTTTACCCAAATCAATACTTGAGATCTTGTCTGAAAATACAGCTGCTCGCCACTGTGCTTTGGAATAATTAAACTGCCGAGCAAAATCGTTGCCAGTCCCCGCAGGCAGCAACGCAAGCGTGTTATCCCGCTCAGCAATGGCATTGGCGACTAGATGCAACGTGCCATCCCCCCCAATCACCACCACGCTAACTCCCGCCGTAGCAGCTTGAGCAATTGCATCCCTATCTGCGACAAAGTTTCCAGTGGTATTAAACCAAGTTGCCGTCAACTGTTGTTGTGTTAATTGTTGCTTTAACCATGCAATTTGCGCTTTCCCCTCAGCACCCGCTAAAGGGTTGACTACCACCAGCATAAAAACCCTTAAATACAAAAACTCAACTTATATGAATAAAAAACCAAAACTAAAACCAAAAATCAAAAATCAAAAATCAAAAACACCCATATTAATTGGGTTACAGCCTAACCAAGACAATCAAAGTCATGCATAAACATGCAAAAAACCCATTAAAACAAAAATGAATAAACCATTAATTCATTAGTTATTTTTATCCGAAAACATCAATTTTTATCGTTTTAAATTTAAACAAATTGCGTGCAAAATAGCCTTGTTTTCAATCATTGCTTATTAGGAGCCAGACATGCTTAATTCAGCTGCACCTTGCAGCCCATCACAAAACACGTTTAACCAAACACAACCAACTAAACAACGTCGTATCAATTGGACGAAGTGGTTGGCAGTATGTGGTCAACATTTAGCGTTAAAAGACGTGATTATGTATAAGTAAGTCTGCACAGAGCATGGCGTCCCAACCCGCCATGCTCTCGTCAGCATTTGTTTCAATAGACCATAAAAGCACCACTTCAACCAGCATTTTTGTACAAAACCTCTTCGTCAAACCGCTAATTTCTAGCACAATTTTAAAAAAACCTCACTTTTAGCACATTTTTTAAGCAAACAGTTTAAAAACGGTTTACAGCGCCTAAATCGCTAAGTATTATCTTTGCCCATGGAGAGATGGCTGAGTGGTTGAAAGCACCGGTCTTGAAAACCGGCATACGTTAATAGCGTATCTAGGGTTCAAATCCCTATCTCTCCGCCATTTTTAAAGTATTGCGCCGGAGAGGTGGCCGAGTGGCTGAAGGCGCTCCCCTGCTAAGGGAGTATAGGGTTTGTAGCCCTATCGAGGGTTCGAATCCCTCCTTCTCCGCCATCACTTATAAGAAAACCGCTTAATTGCGGTTTTTTTATGTCTGCGATTTATCACTTCCACACACAACTGGTCAGATGTCTTCAACCTATGCTATGTTGAGATCTGATTGGGGAAATGAGTGTGACGAATGAAAATCCATGTCTTAGAAGGCTATATTCAACATATTTATCTGGTTGAATACGAAACGGGCCTGCTGTTACTCGACGGTTGCTGTCGTGCCGATGTTGAGTTGGTCTGCAACTACATCCTGCAACTGCAAAAGCCACTAAGCGCACTCAAGCTGATTGTGGTCACGCATATGCACCCAGATCATGCCGGTGGCGCGCACAAACTCAAAAAACTCACGGGCGCAAAGATTGCGGCCGCAAATGCCCCCAGTCAGTGGTATCGTGGTATTGATGGTGTCATGATGCACCTCTCCGATATGGCGCTGGCACTTTGGGTTGCAGGGAGAAAGCGCAAGGCCAAACGCAATCTTTGGTACCCAAGACAATTATCACCAGACTTTTACCTAGCCGATGGTGATAGCTTGCCCCACTTTAACGAATGGCAAGCGATACACACACCCGGTCATACGGATAGAGATTTGAGCTTGTATCATCTCCCCAGTAAGCGCATCTATGTGGCGGATTTGACGGTAAAAGTGAAAGGGCAATTTGTTGCGCCTTTTCCAGTATTCTATCCACGCTTGTATCGCCAATCTCTTGCCAAAGTCGAGGCACTACAACCCCACTCAGTGATCTTGGCACATCAAGGAGAGGTACTTGCTGAAGAAATTGATTTCAACGCATTGATAGCGCGCGCGCCCAAGCAGCCAATGACACATTGGCGCTCGGTGAAGAAGAAAACTAAAAAAGCACTAGGGTTGGGAAGCTAGCTTTCGTTGATAACCTGCACCAACTGCGCGATGTCCTCCTGACTATTATAAATATGCGGTGAGACGCGAATACCGTAGCGACGATTATCCACAGCAATGCCTGCTCGCTTAAGCTGCTCCATCACTGCCTCATGCCGAGAGCCAAAATGCAAAATAGCTGTCCCCGAGCAAGCACTCTGTGCTGTAGGAGAGCGATAAAATTCAGGCAATGCCGCTTGTAACTCAGATAACAAAGCAAAGTTGTACGCTCTTACTTGCTCAATCCCAAGCTCGGCAAAATAGCCAAGGCTGTGCCCCGCATAGATATAAGGTGCCACACTTGGTGTACCGCCCCAAAAACGCAGCGCACTTTCACTCAGCGCAAAATGATGAATATCAAACTCGAATGGATTTTGATGCGAAAACCAGCCAACATCTTTTGGCTCGCAATAAGGCAAGACATCTTCATTCACCCAAATAAAACCGGCGCCAGGGCCACCGCAGCTCCATTTCACACAAGAGCCGATAACGCAATCCGCGCCCCACTCGCTTAAATTTATTGGTAATACACTAAGTGACTGAGCAATATCAATAATGCTTCGACAGCCATATTGGTTAGCAAGGCTAATGATGTCAGCGACAGGCGCCTGCTGACCGCTGTTCGAATACACATGACTGACAAATACCCAGTCAATTTGCTCGTCAATATATTGCTGCCACACACTTAGGTCGTGCATATTCATCGCTTCGGGAATATAAACAATCTCAATATTGTCCAACGCGTTTTGTAACGCAAATCCCATGCTGGGGAAGTCTTGCTCACTCATCAATACGCGTACTTTGCGAATGCCACTTTCGGGCAAACTCATCGCCCATTTCGTTAAACCACTGGAAAGGTTTGTTTGCGGACAAAACAGGCGCGCATCGGTGTGTAATAGGGAAGCTAGGGCTGAGGTAAAGCGATCAATTCCACTTAGCCACTGCTGCCAAGGCTCTTGATTTTGTTGTTGCCACGGCACCATAAATTGCTGATGAAAATCTTCCGCTGCAGATTTCAACACACGACCAACGGAATGGCTCAATAAATAGTGACCCGTAGGCAGGTGAAAATCATCCCTATACTGCTTCATGCTTAACCCCTATTGCTTGGCGTAGTCGTTTTAAGTCATGATGCCGAGTAAAGATATCAGCGCGCTCGGCAGCTGCTCGTCTATCTCTTAAGTCTGCGAGCTCTTTGAGTAAGACTTCAATCGGTGGACCACTGGCGGTCACTTTGCTTAAGTGCTGTTGCTGCATTGCCTGCGAAGGTTTGGCGATATACTTTTCGACGAGTTGATTGTGATGTTGTATGGCCGTATCTCCATGCAGCTTACACACTTGTATAAACAAGCTACAGGCAGGGCCAAACCAATCACTTTTCGGCCCTTTCAATGCACTCAGAAACGCATCCATTAAATTAGGCGTACGCATACATTCACGCAGGGTTGCTTGGTCTTCTGGCATCATATAGAGGAATTTTTCCACCAGCATTTGACCGTAACTAATATCATTAGCCGGGCATAACCCCAACATCATATCGATAACATTGATACCCGCAAAATCTCCAGCGTTTGCACCACGATAGACCTCTTTACCAACTCGGTAAGGTTTGTAATAGGGTCGTACAACGTAAAAGAATGCCTCGGTATCCAGTTCCTTAAATAACTCTCGATTAGACTCTATCACCTCAAGCAGCGCTTGCTTAACTTGTTTGAGTAGCACCAATGACATGGGATGAGAAATTCCCAAATGATGTACCTTCATTAGCGATTCGGACGCTCGTTTATAGGCAAGAATGGCCTGAGTATTGTAGTCGATGAATAAGCGCTCTGCCGGATGAGAAGTAAAGCGCTTATACACGCCGTTGATTGCGCGGTTGTGTGTGGTGAGATGAGCCGTTGCGAAGCGCGGCGTAACTCCCAAAGAGGCACCGATGTGCATGGCCAGTGCCGATGCTTGTGTTAGTGGAGACACCCTTTCACGGCTTGGCTCGGTAATTTCGTGGCGTCTGCATGCAGCCATAAATAGACCAACGTTACCGAGTAAGTCGAATGCTTGCTCAAAACCTTCGTCGGTATTGCCTTCTTCTAGCAAGGCTTGGATCAGTTGATTACCTTCTTCTAATAACTGTGCTTTTAGCGTTTCATCAACGCCTTCAACGTTTGCTTTATCCTGTTGCTGCCAATAAAGATGTTCAAGCTTGTCGTTAAGGTCAACAAACGGGCCTCTAATCCAAGCGTCAAATTGTACGGCTAATGGACTCATTATTACTTCTCGTGATTATTCCACAGTTAAGGCTAGCAAATCACCACGAGCATAATTTGCCAATTTTCTCTAAAAGTTTAATACTGATTAGCAAGAATCACTCTTTTATTTGGTTTATGTCGGTAAATCTAGATGCCAAGGACAAATTGCTCCTTAACGCCTTGCAGCATAATGCACGTTTGAGTAATGCCTCACTCGCCGAAAAGGCAAACCTTTCCGATACTCCCTGTCTTCGACGCGTAAAACGCTTGCAAGATACAGGAGTAATTTCAGGCTATCATGCAGCACTTGATAGAGCGCAAGTTGACCTAAGTATTCTGGTTTATGCATTTATAAAACTCAGTGAAAATACCGCAACCGCAGCGCATTTATTTGAACAACACGTGGAATCTGAAGATCAGGTGATCAGTTGTTCGGTGATCTCCGGAAGTCATGATTACCTATTGGAAATCGTAGCAAAGGATTTGCCCAGCTATGAACAATTTGCCAAACATCAACTGGGCGCCTGTAAGGTGATTAGCGGGATTGAATCAACGATTGTCCTCAAGCAAACTTTTGCGAAACGCATATTACCGATCCGCTAACCATTTTTATCGTCACCTGTTCTCGCTATACTGCATGTGATTTTATGCTCATAAGGACCGACTATGCGCCACTACCTTACCTCCACAGTATTTGCTTTTAGCCTGCTTGGCTCACCTTTGGTCATCGCACAAGACTGTGTTACCCAAGTGAGTGATATGTCGCTATTCACCAAGAGCAAAGCGTCGGGATTATTCCGCGAAGCGATCGATAAAGGCCCTATCACCGTCGATATAGCGAATATAAAAAACTATAACGATTATATTCGTTCGACTAAGCAAATTATTGAAAGCCGCAATCCTCGCGCTACACTGCCGTGCCCATTAATGACGCCCACTGCAACATTACTCAACCTGACAACCCCTAAGGTAAGTGACTTAATTGCGCCATTTTCACTTGAGCATGACAACAGAGATCACGCCATTTTACTTATCCATGGTCTGACCGATTCTCCTTTTACTTTTCACTACCTTGCGGCAGCACTCTATGAAGCAGGATACAATGTCAGAACCATGTTACTGCCTGGACACGCGACTGCACCAAGCGATTTAACCGAAGTTGATATTGACGATTGGCAAACCCATACGGATTATGCCATCGCACAGACTAGCCAAGATTTTAAGCATTTTTCCGTACTTGGTTATTCCACAGGTGCCGCCTTGGTGCTGAGTAGCATAGCGAAGCGCAAACCCAATAATTTAGGCTCTGTTGCACTTATCTCACCCGCTACGGAGCCACATAATAAGAACGGTTGGCTAGCCAAATGGATTGATTACGTGCCATTTGTCAATTGGATAGATGAAGACGCAGATTTGGATTTCGCCAAATATGAATCTTTCCCATGGCATGGCGCAACGTTAGCCCATCAGGCTATGGCGCCACTCAAATCACTCACCACTTTGCCAGATGTACCGATGTTTATCAGCTATAGCGATGTCGATACCACCATAGACAATCATGCAACAGCAAAGCTGCTAGAAAAGTGGCAACCTAAGTCAACGTTGACCCAATTTATCTATTCGGAAACGCCACCGACTAAGCAAGGTGTGAATTATCGGAGCGTGAAAGCCGACAACATTGTCGATATGTCTCATATTGGTATTTTGCAGCCGCCTGAACATATTTTTTACGGCCGCAAAGGGCCTTATCGTAATTGCACCAGTTACCACTTAGAAGACCAAGCCTTCATCAACTGCCGCACAGGTAAAACCGTCCATTTTGGCGAGCGTCACGAGAAAAGCATGACGCAATACACAGCTCTTGCGCGGATCACGTTTAACCCTGATTACAGCAACTTTGAGCAAGCACTGCTCGCATTTTTTGATGGCCACAATGACTGAGTACCAACACAGGTTTATTCATTCTCTGACTGAAGTGACAGCAGCACAGTGGGACTGTGTTTCACCATCGCATGTATTTACGAGCTACGCGTGGCTGCTTGCATTAGAGTTGAGCGGCTGCACCAGCAAAGAGACTGGCTGGATACCGCATCACTTAATGATTGAACGCCAGGGCGAGTTGATTGCAATTTTACCAGGCTATATTAAATCGCATTCTTATGGCGAGTACGTTTTTGATTGGGCTTTTGCTGAAGCCTACGAGCGCCATGGATTTGATTACTATCCGAAATGGCTGTGTGGCGTCCCCTTTACGCCAACTCAAGGGCCAAGAATATTAACTAAACGACTATCTTCTTGCTTGCTTGAATATATTGACGCTACGCTCACGAGCCTCACCCAACTAGGCATTAGTGGAGTCCATATTAATTTTTGTCGTGAAAGCGATTTTCTCACTCAAAGTCATTTAACGATGCGCCGCAATGTGCAATTTCATTGGCATAATCGAGGTTACGCCGAGTTCGATGATTTTCTCGCACGACTCACATCAAGAAAGCGTAAAATGGTCATGAAAGAACGCCAAGCTGTGACCGCCCAAGGTATTAACATAAGCTGGACTGTTGGCAGAGAAATAAGCACAGCACAACTTGATGCGTTTTTTCTCAGCTACCAACTCACCTATCTTAAACGCTCGCGACACCACGGCTATCTCTCTCGCGATTTTTTTCAGCAAGTTATCACTTCGATGCCAGATAAGCTTCGTCTTTGCTGCGCTTACTTAAACCAAGAAATTATCGCCACCAGTTTATATCTTGTGGATGGCGATACCTTGTATGGTCGCTATTGGGGTGCAATTGAGGATAGTTACGACTTTTTGCATTTTGAGCTGTGTTACTATCAAGGCATAGAGTACGCCATTGCTAATCAGCTTGCAGCCTTTGACGCGGGCGCTCAAGGTGAGCACAAGTTAGTGAGGGGTTTTGAGCCGGTGTGGAGGCAATCGTATCACCGCTTATTTCAACCTGACTTCCAACAAGCGCTTGAGGATTTTACCAAGCGCGAAGCTGACGCACTCGAGCATTACTTTACCGAGTGCCAAGCAAAACTACCGTTTAAACACCAATAAGCGATTATTAGCCGGCATCGCATAGTCTTGCTGTAGTGTAAGTCCTTGCTCTGCTGCAAGCGCCAATACCCATTCTTGATCGCGAATGCCACTCTCTTTGTCTTGCGATTTTAAATACGCATCAAACTCTCGGTTACTCTCGCTGGTAAATTCACCTTGATAATTAAACGGCCCATAAACTATCAGGTAGCCGCTTTCTTTAAGGTGTCGTCCTACTCCTGCGATTAAGCGCTCAACGAGCGTTGATGACACAATGTGCAAGGTATTAGCGGTATAGATCACATCATAACGCTGATTAACAGGCCACGCATGGTGTAAGTCTAGCGCCAATGGCGGTAAAGTATTTTCTAATTCTGCATCATCAAGCCACGCTTGAATACCTGCGTGATTAATCTCCCTGTCCGCCGTCTGCCACGTTAAATGCGGTAACGCCGCAGCAAAGTGCACAGCATGCTGACCCGTACCAGAGCCTACCTCTAGCACTTTCAACGGTTTATTTAGATAGGGAGTGAGCTTTTCTAATATTGGCCGTTTATTGTTTTCACACGCTTGAGAGTAAGGTTTTGTCATTTCGTTTGCACTATTTTGATCGATTTATGCGCCTCATTGAGGCAAGAATTTATCTCAATTGCAAGGCAAATAGCTAAAACTTCTACTAAGCAATTAAAATTAGAAAAGAAATTTATTTTGGTACAACTTCTGCTAAGTTTAAAGAGTACTAAGAGGAGAAGCGAGCATGAAAATTTCAGAGATCACCCAAATGCCAAGCCAACTTAAAAGCGAAGGACTTGTTCTGAAGAAGCGTAAAAATACCTTCACGAAAAGTCGCGCTTACCGACAAGAAGTCGCCAACCTGATGCAACTCGAAGAACAAGAGAAAGAGCATTCAGAACAGCAATATCTCCTCGGCTATAATTAATACCAATTGTATTAGGTAAATGAGCTATTTGAAGCGGAGAAATAACTTTAGTAGCTAGGCAAAAATTTTGCTATTTAGTTGTTCTAAATGAGAAATTTTTAACGACGCTAATATGGTATTTCACCCTTCAAATTGATTGGAGACTTAGTGCAATTGGTATAAGCTCAATCACACTTTCTTAAATTCATTTCAGACTCATAGTGAGCTGCTATGGTGAATGCTAAACAAATTGTTTGGCAGTGCGAATACTAAAGCTTGAATTGCCAATCAAATGATGTAATGATAACCATTATCATTACATCATTTGATTTTGTATTTATGCAGCTAGCTACTTTATTACAAACTTATCGTGCGAAGCTTAATCGCCACTGCCAGCGACCACAACTCGAGGCGCCGCTCTTGGTTGCGGAATATATTTCGGCAGGCATAAGCATGGCAAAATGGTACGAGCGCCATAATAACCCGCTGCTGCAAGAGCTTTATCTTAAAAATACATTGTCCGAACTGTTAGAACAGATTGCCGATCCACTCGTTGATACCGCCATACGTAAACAATGCATGGATCAATTATTTAAGCCTTTGTTGGCACTAAAACGGTTTTATAAACATCACCATACTTCGTCACAGCAATTTTTGAAGCTCCAGCGAGATGCGTGCCAAACCTGCCAGCAGTTTAACCCTTTTTATTAGGAGCAACGATGACTACATTTCGTCAAGAATCCGATAGTATGGGAACATTAGATGTTCCTGAGCATGCGCTCTACAAGGCGCAAACACAGCGCGCTGTAAATAACTTTCCTATTAGCGGGATCACAATGCCTGGTAGCTTTATCAAAGCATTGGCCTACATCAAACAAGCCGCAGCAGAAACCAATCAATCCCTTGGTCATCTATCAAGTGATAAAGCAAAAGCAATCGTGAGTGCCTGTCAGCAGCTAATTGATGGCAAACACTTAGATCAATTTCCAGTGGATGTCTTTCAGACTGGCTCTGGTACCAGTTCAAACATGAATGCCAACGAAGTGATAGCTACTCTAGCGACTGAATTAAGCGGTGTCGCAATTCATCCTAATGATGACGTTAACATGGGCCAAAGCTCAAACGATGTGATCCCAACAGCGATTCACGTAAGTAGTGCAATCACAGCAGTGTATGACCTTCTGCCTGCACTAAAACACTTATCTAGTAGTATTGAACAAAAAGCAGAGCAAGTTGGCCATCACGTCAAAACTGGCCGTACGCACTTGATGGATGCAATGCCGGTGACCTTTGCACAAACATTAAGTGGCTGGCAAGCGCAAGTAGATAACGCCTGTCAGGGCATTGTTCATTCCTTAGAAAAAGTCTACGAGTTAGGTCAAGGTGGAACAGCGGTCGGCACAGGTATTAATGCCGATCCACAGTTCGCTAAGTTATTTAGCCAAAACCTGAGCACTAACATCGGGATCCGTTTCAGTAAAGGCAACAACTTTTTCTATCATATCGGTTCACAAGACGCGATAGTGGGACTTTCAGGCCAACTTAAAACCTTTGCAGTAGCACAAATGAAGATAGCCAATGACTTACGCTGGATGAATTCAGGACCGCTTGCTGGCCTAGGTGAAATCGAACTTGAGGCGCTACAACCAGGCTCTTCAATCATGCCAGGTAAAGTAAACCCTGTTATTCCAGAAGCGGCTGCAATGGCCAGTGCTCAAGTGATAGGTAATGATGCAACGATTAGTGTTGCAGGCCAGTCTGGCAATTTTGAGCTGAATGTTATGTTGCCGGTGATTGCATTAAATATTTTGCAAAGCATTGAGATCCTCTCAAATACCGCGAGGCTACTTGCGGACAAAGCTATCTCAAGCTTTAAAGTAAATGAGCAGAATATTCAAAAGGTACTGGCTAAAAACCCGATTTTAGTTACCGCGTTAAATCCTGTGATCGGGTATGAAAAAGCAGCACAAATTGCCAAGCTTGCCTACAAAGAAGGACGTCCAATCATTGAGGTCGCTGCTGAGCAAACCGATCTGAGTGAAGACGAACTTCAATCATTACTCGATCCGCAAAAACTCACCAAAGGCGGTCTATAGCGCCGTCCTTCAAAGCCTGCAATCACATATAGTGTATGCAGGCTGCAGAGCTTGCTATTCCTTAAGGACTTGCGTAGTTTAATTAGCAAACATTAGGAGAGCATATAATGAACAAGATGATCCCCACTTTACTGACAACCTTTTTGCTGTTTGGTTGCCAAGAAGAAGTAACTAAAAAAGAAACCACAGAACAAAAAGCACAGGAAACCAAAACTGTAAGCGAAAAGCACACCGAAATTAAAGAATCAAAAGAAGCAAGCTTGCCTATTCAACAAGATGGTAAAAAGCTCGATACCTCTGATATCAAAACCCATAAACAATCATTGGAAAACATCGTGGCCGACAAAAGCTGTGATAACGATACCCATTGTAAAGTCATTGCCGTTGGCGATCGTGCCTGTGGTGGCCCTTCTTCTTATCTAGTGTATTCAACAAGATCAGCAGATGAGGCCCAAGTTAAGCAGCTAGCGGAGCAAATTACTACATTAGAGCGCGCCTATAATATGCAAAATCAGATGATGAGTATCTGTCAGCATTTAATTGAACCCGCAACACAATGCGTTGAAAATAAGTGTGTTAAACTAGAAAATAGTCGTCCTACATACTAGAGGCAATAATGAAGTTAGCTATTTCTCTCGCTTGCATCGGCACACTAATTGCGGCGTTATCTGGCTGTGAAATGACACCAAGCGATGCAACAAGTCGCTCGAATGCTACACATACACTCAGCGATATAAGAGCAAATATAGGATGTGATGCAAGCTATCAGTGTAAAGTAATTGGAGTAGGTGAGCGATTAACCTGTGGTGGACCAAGAGAATACCTGATCTATTCAACGAAGCATACTGATGAGCAAGATGTAGAAGCAGTAGTTAGCGCTATTACAGAGCAAGAAAAGCTGAGTAACAAAGGAAAAGCGCCAGCGGTTAATTGTGAACCTGTGATGCCAATACAAACACTATGTATTGCCCATACCTGTCAGGCTGTGCCTCTATAGGCTGATGAGCACTCAGGTTATCGGATAAGCTCATTGATCACTGAGATCACCATCACTAACAGCGCACAAATACTCGCATTAATAATGTACTTCACTTCAAGCTGCTTCTTAATCCAATAGCTATACATAAAGCGAATTAGGTAAGTGGCTGAAGTACCAAACAATGCAAATATTACCAACAGTGCAATTAAATGAAATGACACGCTAAATCCCCGGTTTTTAGCCCATCATATCGTTAATTGACCCTTCCTTATAGCCCTTATTGGATAAAACCACACAGCAACTTATCGCTTGCAAATGCTCGGCGGATAAACAACCTCCGACCATGCTGCACTTGCAGATACTGTGGTAGGAGCGAGTTTACCTCGCGATGTGTTGATTGGCTTACGAGGTTTTTAAATCACACATAGCAAAAAACCCGTCGCATTGCTGCAACGGGTTTCTCTTATTTGGCCCTGGCGATGTTCTACTTTCACATGGGTAAT